>NZ_JASGBI010000001.1:2969924-3295628 GCF_030053425.1 Lysobacter stagni
CTGGCCGGGTGCGAACCCCACCTGCGGCGGCAGCCCGGTCGATGCATGCGCCGCCCACGCGTCGGCCAGTGCGTCCAGGCGTGCGTCGATATCGGGCAACTCGTCGGCGGAGGTGAGTCCAAGGTGGCGTTCCGGCAAGGCGAGTGCTGCATCGCGGGGCAACGCGCCGAGCCAGTGCAGCTCGGGTGGAAGGCTGTGGCGAAGCAGGCTGGCGTGATGCGCGCTGCCGATACGGTTCGCGGCCACGCCGAACACCTCCAGACCCTCGCGGTAGCGGGCCAGGCCCGTCGCGAGCGCGCCGAAGGTCTGCGCCATCGCCGAGCCGTCGATCACCGCCAGCACCGGCAACCCGAGTGCCTGCGCGAGGTCGGCGCTCGACGGCGCGCCATCGAACAATCCCATGACGCCTTCGACCAGTATCAGATCGGCCTCGCCCGCCGCGGCATACAGGCGCGCGCGCACATCGGCCTCGCCCGTCATCCACAGGTCCAGTGCATGCACCGGCGCCCCGCAGGCGCGTTCCAGCACCATCGGGTCGAGGAAGTCCGGGCCCGTCTTGAACACGCGCACGCGTCGTCCCTGCCGCGTGTGCCAGCGGGCGAGCGCCGCAGTCACGCTGGTCTTTCCCTGCCCCGAAGCGGGCGCGGAAACCAGCAAGGCAGGACAGTGACGAAGCTCGCCCATCGCTAGAGTTCGATCCCGTGCTGGGCCTTGATGCCGGCCTTGAACGCATGCTTGACCACGCGCATCTCGGTGACCGTGTCGGCGGCATCGACCAGCGCCTGCGGCGCACCGCGACCGGTGATCACCACATGCTGGCGCGCCGGCCGTGCGGCGAGCGCATCGAGCACCGCGTCGAGGGCAACGTACTCCTTCGCCAACGCGATGTTGAGCTCGTCCAGCAACACGAAGTCGTACGCCTCGTCCGCCAGCATGCGTGCGGCCACGCCCCACGCGGCGCCGGCCTTCTCCACGTCGCGTTCGCGGTCCTGCGTTTCCCAGGTGTAGCCCTCGCCCATCACGTGGTAATCGACGCAATCGTCGAAGTGACGGAAGAACGCCTCTTCGCCGGTACTGAAGCTGCCCTTGATGAACTGCACCACGCCGCAGCGGAAGCCGTGCCCGAGCGAACGCGCGAGCATGCCGAACCCGGACGAACTCTTTCCCTTTCCGTTGCCCGTGTTGACCACCACCACGCCGCGGTCGATGGTGGCCCGGGCGATGCGGCGGTCCACCAGTTCCTTCTTGCGTTGCGCGCGCTCGCGATGGTGCTCGTCCTCATCCAGGCCGCGGCGTTCCGTGCCGCGGCTCATGCGTGTGCACCGTGACGGGCGGCGAACCGCGTACGCGCCAGACGCCATGCCGCCCGCACCGCGAACGCCAGCCCGACGTAACCGGCCAACGTGCCGAGCGCGCGCGGATAGTAGTGCGGGATGCGGGCGATGAAGCCCGACAGCGTGGGTTCGGCATACCGGCCGGAGAAGAACCAGAAGCCGCCCTTCGACAGCGCATAGGCCACCGTCGCGCTGGCGACCAGCACCAGCACCAACCGTGGCACGCTGGCCAGACGGTCGCGATGCAGGCCGGCGTACACGTGGCCACCCAGCCAGAGCGACGCATACGCGAGCGCGAGCGCCCAGTAGGCGGGCGACAGACACCAGTCGGTGATGGTGCCGCTGGCGAGGCTTGCGATGTCGAGCAGCGAGGACAGTACGAAGAGCGCGGGCAACGCCCACAGGGGACGCAGCAACGCACCGGCCAGGAAGAACACCGCCCACGACGCGCTCGGCAGCGCATCGACGCTTGCGAAATGCTGGCCGCGCGTGCAGATCATCAATGCGGCCAGCGCGCCTGCGGTGAGGATCTGGGCGCGGGTGGTCGCCAACGGCAGTGCGGATTCGGAGATGGAAGGCGTGGCGGTCATGGCAATGCTCCCGTTCGATCAGGGCTGAGTGGCGTGGGCAGCGCGATCGCGCAACGCGCGCGTCGCCAGTCCGTGCAGGGCCAGCGCCACGACGACGTAGGCCATCGTGGTTCGCACGAACAGCGGCCCCCACTGCCAGGCCCGCGCGAGGTACTCACCCAGGTGCGGGTTCTCGTAACGGCCGCCCAGCCAGTAGAACGCGCCGTTCGAGATGGCGAACGACAACGTCGCGCACAGCAATGCAACGCCGGAAGCGCCCAGCATCGATATCCAGGTGGGCTGCAGGCGCCCTGAGAACGCGCGCCCGCCGTACCACAACACCGCGTACGCCGGCAGCAGGAAGGAGTACGCCGGCGTCACGCAGAAGTCGCTGACGCCCGCGTGCTCGATGGCCACCCAGTCGATCGCCACCGCCAGCGCGATGAACACCGCGAACTGCCAATGTCGCCGCAGGTACAGGCCGCCGAGGAAGAACAGCGCCATCGACGCATCCGGAAGGTGCAGCACATCGCCGAAGTGATGGAAGCGCGTGGCGACCATCAGCGCGGCGAATGCGGCGAACAGGACCAGGTTGACGCGGCGGGTCAGGGATTTCATCGGCGACCTCTCGAAGTGGCGGAGCGTTGGGTCAATGGGCGACCGGCTGGTAACGCAGGGTCAGCAGCCAGGTGCGACCCGGCTGGTTGTAGAGCGCGGCGGTCTCGTAGCGCTTGTCGAAGACGTTGGCGACCGACGCCTGCACGCTCCACGCCTCGTCGAAGGCCCAGCCCGCGCGCAGGTCCGCCAGACCGTAGCCGCCCATGCGGGTGGTGTTGGTGAGGTTGTCGTACCGTTCGCCGGCACCACTGACGCTGGCACCGACACTGAATCGATCGAAGCGGCGGTCCGCATCGATGCGACCGCTCTGCTTCGCGCGGCGCGGCAGCACGTTGTCGCGGTTGGGGTTGTCGCCGTCGTTGCGCGGATCCAGCCAGGTCAGGCTGCCGCGCAGGTCCCAGTCGGCCAGCGTCGTGCCCGCGACCAGCTCGATGCCCTGGATGCGCGCGCGGTCGATGTTGTTGGGACCGCCGAAATCGCCCAGCGATGCGTCGAAGGCGATCATGTCGTCGATCTTCGTATCGAAGGCATTGACCGACCAGTTGCCCCAGTCGTGCTCGCCGCGAAGTCCCAGTTCGACACTGCGCGATGTCTCGGGGCCCAGGTCGGGGTTGCCGTAACCGGGGTAATACAGTTCGTTGAACGTGGGCGACTTGAATGCGGTACCGACACTGGCGCTCAGGCGCAACGCATCGGTGAAGTCCCAGCCCCATAGCAGGCTGCCGGTGGTCTTGCCGCCGAACTGGCTGTCGTCGTCCCGGCGCGCGCTCAGCTGCAGCGACTGGTTGCCGAAGTCCTGCTGCCACTGTCCGAACAGGCCGCGGTTGATGCGGCGGTCGCGCGCATAATCGGTGTTGCTGTGGACCTCGTCGCCCAGCCAGTCGTAGCCCAGCGTGAGCAGTCCGTCGCCCAGGCCAAGGTCGCCCTGCAGCGAACCCAGCCTGCGTCGTGTATCGAAGGTGGACGAATACGTCCCGTTGAGGAAGTTCTCGCTCAGATCGGCGCTGGTGCCCAGGCCCAGAGTGAACTTCATCCGCTCGCCCGGCGCATAGCGGACGCGGCCACCGATCACCTGCTGCACGGTATCGGCCTCGTTGTTCGCGCTGCCGTCGTACTCGTTGCGGCCTTCCGCGCGGAAAGCGCGCACATCGGCGTCCCACTGCGGGTTGAAGCGCCAACCGCCCTGCACAGTCAGCGACGTGTTGCGATAGCCATCCTTGTCCGGATCGAAGTTGCGCGTACCGCGGTAAGCGTTGATCCCGTCGGTGTCCTGGTGTGCCGCATTGATCGCGTACCAGCCACGCGCGTCCGCATCGGACGAACGACCACCGATGCCGGCCGACAGCCGCTGCGTGTCCTCGCTGCCGATGGCGGCACTGAGGCTGGGTGCGAACGAACCCTGCGGCTTGCGGGTGAAGATCTGGATGACGCCACCGAGCGCCTCCGAGCCGTACAGGCTGGAGAAAGGCCCGCGCACGATCTCGATGCGTTCGACCTGCTCCAGCGGAATGTCCTGGAGCGACGCGCCACCGCTGGTGGCCGAGCCGATCTTGATGCCGTCGATGAGCACCAGCACGTGGTCGGATTCGGTACCGCGCAGGAACACGGACGTCGCCTTGCCCGCGCCGCCGTTGTTGGCCAGCGAGATGCCGGCCCGGCCGGTCAGCAGGTCCGGCAAGGATGCCGGTTGCAGGCGTTCGATCTCGGCGCGATCGATCACGGTTACTGCGGCGAGCGTCTGGTCCTGCGTGCGCGCGGTGCGCGTGGCGGTGACGACGACCTGGTCCAGGTCGGTGGCGGCGACGTCGGCCATGGCCGGCGCGATGGTGGAAATCGAAGACAGCACGGCAACCGCCAGCACGCGCCGACGGATGGAAGAAAACTGCGGATGCACTGACACACTCCTTGACCGCGCCTGCCCGCGCGGGAACGTTGGAAAAGGACAGGCGGAAGGAAGGTGTGATGGCGGCAACAGGCACGGAGTCCTGGCCGCATGACATTCGCCCACCGCATGTCACGTCGCTCCATGGCCGGTCTCCGGGCTCGCGAGCGAAGCAGGATTCACCTGGCTTCCGGTCCGCGCCTTCCCATGCGTGAGCACAGTGGCTTCGTGCGGATCGTTGTCTCGCCTACCGTTGCGGGGGCAGCTCCGGAATTGCCGGTCGTGCAAGCACGACGCGGCGCACCGGATTCCCGTTTCAACCGCCGGACAAGCCGGCGGTCACCTTGGGCGGGCGCAGTCTAGCAGCAGTACGGCCGGTTGCGCAGACCGGCGTCACATGGCGATGCGTCATATGTGCAGAGCCGGCCTGCTTGACGGAAATCAACGCAACACGGATGTGTTCATGCGCCATCGCCTGCCGGCTTGTGCGGCGGCGCTTGCGCCGCGAACATCGCGGCGATGTCGCCCGACAGGCTGCGCAGGTGCATGTCCTGCTGCGGGAACGGGATCTCGATGCCCGCCTCCGTGAGCGCCCGGTACATGCGCGTGACCAGCTCGCTGCGGATGCTGACGGAGTTGTCGTAATCGTTCGTCCACGCGCGGATCGCGAAGGTCAGCGAACTGGCGCCCATCGCGGTGAACAGCACGGCCGGCGCCGGATCGCGCACCACGCCAGGCGTGGACAGCGTCGCTGCGCGCAACAGGTCCGCGATGCGCGCGGGATCGGAGCCGTACGCCACGCCCACCTCCACGTCGATGCGGCGGTTGCGGTCGAGCAGCGTCCAATTGGTGAGCTTCTCCGACAGCAGCGTGCCGTTGGGCACCACCACGTCCGCGCCTTCGAAGGTCTTGATGGTGGTCGCGCGCATGCCGATGTCGCGCACGCGGCCGGACGTTCCGGTGATCTCGACCACGTCGCCGGGCTGGATGGGGCGCTCGAACATGAGGATCAAGCCGGAGACGAAGTTGTTGACCACGTTCTGCAGGCCGAAGCCGATGCCCACGCCCAACGCGCCGAACACGAACGCCAGCTGGCTCATCTGGAAGCCAGCGGCCGACAGCGCCACCACCACGCCCAGCAACAGCAACGCGTAGTACGTCAGCGAGGCCACGCTGTTGGCCACGCCGCGCGGTAGCGACATGCGCGTGAGCACTTCCTCCTGCAACAGGTAGCGCACCGATTTGGCCGCCCAGAATGCGATCAACACCGAAACCGCGAAGATCAGCACATGCCCCAGGCTGATCGTGATCTCGCCCAGCCGGAACGTGTACGACAGCACGGACGAGGTGAACGCGTAGATCGGCCGGAAGATGCGGAAGCGATTGGTCGTGAAGACCAGCCAGCCGATCGTGGCTGCCAGCACGATCAACCGTATCACCAGCAGCGCCAGGGGCGGCGCATGCTCACGCGAGAGCCGGAAGCGCGGCACACCGTGCCGGGCCAACAGCAAGCGCACCAGCGCGACGAACACCGTCACGCTCGCGTACAGCACCAGCGCCAGGTAGCCGCTGTCGATGACGCCGCTGACCAGCATCTCGGCCAGCGACACGTTGCCGAACACGTTGGAACCCACCGATATCGCCAGCAGCGCCACGCTGACCCAGGCCGCGATGTGGACGGCCTTGCCGACACGCCCGACCAGGCCCGAATGGCTGACATGCCGCGAGCGCCACAACAGCCACAGCGTGAGCAGCAGCGCCAACGTGCCCAGACCCAGGTAATAGATCCGGTA
Source organism: Lysobacter stagni (assembly GCF_030053425.1). Lineage (NCBI taxonomy): Bacteria > Pseudomonadati > Pseudomonadota > Gammaproteobacteria > Lysobacterales > Lysobacteraceae > Lysobacter > Lysobacter stagni. The sequence continues at coordinate 2,976,121 of NZ_JASGBI010000001.1, forward strand.
CAGGAAGGCGTTGGCGATGAACAGGAACGCGACCCGTTCCAGCAGATACAGGCCCGCCGCCACGTACGGCCAGGGCCCGAGCAGCAGCCGCGCGTTCGGCGGGATCAGGCGCAGCACCGGCACCAGCGCGATCAGCATCGCGACCTGGTGCACCAGCAGCGGCGCGTCGGGCTCGAAGGCCAGCACGGCCATCATCGACAGCAGCAACCATGAGGATACGGGCCGGCGCAGCACGCGCATCGATGCCTCGTCCGCGTCGCTCGTCTCGGGGAAGCGACGGCTGCGGATCGCCAGCCAGATGAGCAACGGCAGCAGCGATACCTGGAACACATGCAACGCATGCTGGTTCCCGGTTCCGGCCGCGGCGTACTCCCTCGCGAACCGCGTCTCGATCTCCAACCCGGTGGCGATGGATGCCAATGCGCCCTTGTCATCGCCTGTCGTGGGCCGCGCCCGCCACAATGGCGGCGCATCCAATCGCACCAGGCGGCTGTCGATGTAGTCGATCGCAGCCGCGACCGCGCGCAACCCCGCCTGGATGCGTGCATCGACCGCGTTGGCGCGACGCCCCAGGTCGATCTGCCGCGCCAGCGGGCCCGACAGCTCCTGCTCGGCCTTGCGCAGCTCGTCCACCAGCGTGTCCACGCGCGTCACCAGCGCGACGGGCATGTTGCCGGCACGCGCCGCCGCCTGCGTGGCTTCCCAGTCGGCGCGCCGCTGCGCCAGCTCCGCCGCTTCGTGCGTGTACGGTGCGACGGCCTGGCGCATGTCGGTCTGCCAGCGTGCGAACCGGCGGGCGTCGAACTTCCAGTGGCGCTCCAGGCTTTCCAACCGCATGACCGGCAACGAGCGCATCTCGTCGGTCTTGATCTCGCGCAGCTTCTGGTCGACGGACTTCGCGATCGCCTCCAGCTGCGGCGACAGCTGGGCGATGGGATCGGGCGAGGCCACGCGCAGCGACACGCCTTCGGCAAAGCGCTCGTCGGTATCGGCGCGGTACGGGATGTCGGCCACCGCGATCGCCGTGGGCTTGCGCGGCGGGTCGGCATCGGTGCCCTCAGGCGTTGCGGTCTGGGCGCGCAGGCCGGACACCGGCGCCAGCGCCAGCGCGACCAGGCAGACGAGCCATCCGAACCGATGCAGCATCGTGCCTCCGATCGTGGTCGACCCGCTGCGTCGACCTGGACATGGGGGAATGGAAGCCTGCGGGCGAGTCTAGAGGATGGGCCGTGAGGCAGGACAACGCGGGCCGCGGGGACCTGCCCGCCCAGCCCCGGCGCCCGCGGAAGCCCGCCCCCGCCGCGATGGGGCCGCGCCCCATCGAAGAACCGCCCGAACCACGCTAAAGTCGCGCTGGCTCGGGACGGCCGAGGACACAGAAGACAGGGCACGTACCCGGCATGGGAGTCACCGCTTGACCGCATTCACCCCGGTGCCGCCCCTGTTCTCGGCCGTACCGGACGGACTCTTCGGCCCCCTGGCGTCCCCGCACCGCGCCCGTTACTGGCAGCTGCTGTGCCGCCTGTTTGGTGAATTCTTCGGCCCGGACGCCCCGGTCCCGCCCAGCCACGGCTTCCCGCGTCGCGAGATCACCGCGGCGATCGAACGGTTCCTGCTGACCGAAGACCCGTGGGAGGAGGACGGCATCGCGCCCGACGCCCCGCTGGCCGTGCGCGCCGCCGCCATCCATGAACGCTTCCGCGGTGCCGGCTGGCTGCGGCAGGAGCGCGTGGGCGCCCGCGAGATGGTCTCGATGACCCCGGCCGTGGCGCAGTTGCTGGCGGCGCTGATGGACTTCGCCGAGCGCGGCCCGGCCTACATCGGCGCGAAGGTGCGCTCGATCGAGCTGCAACTGAAACAGGTCGTGGACGGCCACGCCGGCGCCGACACCCTGGACGAAGCGGCCGACCAGTCGCGCCAGCTGCTTTCGCATGTGAGCGCCATCGGCGTGCAGGTGCGCGATCTCATGCCCGAACTCACGCGCGCCGAAAGCACCGCGCAGTTCGCGCGCACGTTGTTTGAACGCTACGTGCGCGAGTTGTTCGTGGGCGACTACGCCGAACTGCATCGCGAGGACCATCCCCTCGCCCGCCGCACGTCCATCCTGTCGATGGTGCGCGAGATCGAACACTCGGAACGCCGCGCCGACATGGTGCAGTGGTACTGCGACCGCGCCACGCAGGGCGACCGCGAACGCGCCGAACAACGCCTCCAGCGCAGCCTGCGCCGGCTGTACGAGCTGGACCGCATCGACGAATACCTGCAGCGGCTGGACGAGGACATCCGCCAGGCCAACCGCCGCGCACTGGCGTACCTGGATTACCGCCTGCGCGCGCCGGACCGCCTCGATGCCCTGCTCGAACGCGCATGCCGCGGCGCACAGGCCGCACCGGAAGACGCGCTGCGGTTGCCGGTCGCGCCCGGCGCACTGATGGACGAGGAACGCCTGCGCGCGCCGCAGTCGCGACCGCGCCCCATTCCGCGAACCGCCAACTCACTGGAAGCGCCTACGCCCGAGCAACTTGCGCGCCTGAACCTGCTGCGCCAGATGAAGCGCGCGCGGCTGGTGTTGCCCGAAGACCTGGGCCGCTATGTCGATCGCCAGTGGAAGGACGCCGACACGCTCGACTCGCAAGCGCTGGAGATCGCCGACATCGCCGATTTCCGCGCCTACCAGACGCTGCTCACACTCGCCCTGCGCAGCCGGCGCAACGGCGGCCTGCGCCGCGACGACCCCCTCAACCGCATGCTGCGCGGCTTCCGCATCGAAACCGTGGAAGGCCAGCGCACGGCCAACGACTACCTGCAGGCGCCGCGATTCGTCCTGCGCCGCATCCGGAAGACCGCATGAAACGTTCCTGGACCACCCTGAGCCAGCTCACGCAGGGCCTGTACACGCCGCAGGATTTCGAGCGCGCCGCGTACCGGCTGGTGACCGAGCAGGTGCTGTACAGCGCCGACCGCCGCTCGCGCAACGCGTACCACCTCGTGGAGAGCTGGTTCGACGATTTCGCGGCCGCGCTGGAGCCATTGGGCATGCGACTGGAGCGCAATGCGCACTACCGCTACGTGGTGGCCCTGCCCTCGCATGGCGAAGGCGTGGCGGTGACGCTGGACGAAACGCTGCTGGTTCTCGTGCTGCGCCAGCGCTACGACGCGGCCATGCGCGAGGGACAGGTGGAAGAACACGGCGATGTGACCGTCGAACTGCCCGACCTGCAGGAAGCCTACCAGGCGCTCACCGGCCGTCCGATGCCGGAAGTCGGTGCGCTGCGCGCACTGTTGCGCACGCTGCGCCGCTGGTCGGTCTGCCGCATCGACGACGCCGAGGCCGACGACGCACAACCTTTCCGCGTGCTGGTGCGCCCGGCCATCGTCGAGATCGTCGGCGCGCAATGGCTGCAGCGGCTGGACCAGCACAACCGCGACGAAGACGACAGCGTCGAGATGGAGGACGCCGATGTATCAGCTTAAGCGCGTCCATCTGGTGCAGTTCTTCCTGTTCCAGGCCGAGACACTGGAACTGGACCTGACCACCGCCGTCATCGCCCCCAACGGGGCCGGCAAGAGTGCACTGCTCGACGCACTGCAGGTGGTCATGCTGGGCGGCGACCGCAACCAGATCCGCTTCAATGCGCAGGCCGGCGGCAGTCATCGCGCGCGTTCCATCCGCGACTACTGCCTCGGCGTGTACCGCAGCGGTGAAGAAGGCCAGGCCCGCAAGACCGCGACCACCTACATCAGCCTGGTCTTCCAGGACCAGGCCAGCGGCGAAACGCTCACTGCGGGCATCTCACTGGGCGCATCGGCGGCCGAACCCGACCACCGCATGCACGGCCTGTACCTGCTGCCCGGCGTCGCACTGGAACTGGACGACCACCTCGAGCTCATCGATGGACGCCAGTTGCCGCTGGAATGGGCCACCTTCCGCGAACGCGTGGCGCGCCAGTGCAAGGATGCCGGCTCCCGCGCGGAACTGCACACCGGCAGCGACCGTTTCGTGAAGGACCTGCTGCACCGACTCCGCCCGGGCCCGACGTCGTTCCTCGACGCCACGGCGTATCGCAAGGCCTTCCAGAACGCGTTGAACCTGCAGCGCGTGAACGACATCGACCTGTTCGTGCGCACGCTGGTGGCCGAGGAACGCCCGACCGAAGTCGCGCGCTTCCGCGCTTTGCTGGAAGGCTTCCGCCAGATCAAGGAGAAGATCGAGCAGGTTGCGCGACGCATCGAGCAGGCCGAGGACGTGGACCACCACTACCGTCGGCTGTCGCACCAGGCCACGCGTGCAGCGTCGTCGCGCGCACTGGCCGCGGAGTATCGTCGCGACCTGCACTGGGAACAGGTCGACGCCGGCGAGCAGGCGCTTGACGCCGCACAGACCACGCTGCGCCAGAAGCAGCGCGCCCTTGCGCAAGCACGCAGCGACCGTGAAACCGCGCGCCTGGACGCGGAAGAAGCGGCCCGTCGACTGCAGGGCACGCAGGGCTACGGCGAGCAGGCGTCGTTCGAACACCTGCTGCGCCCGCACCAGGACGAACTGGCGCGGCTGAAGAAGGAACTGCTGGTCAGCGCGGGCTTCGTGCGCGACCAGCTGCAGGCCGCCGCGAGACTGGAGCTGGCCGACGTGGAGTTCCGCGTCGTCGAGCGCGCCATCGCGCCGTGGCAGTCGCTCTACCAGCATCTGGCCGCACTCGCCGGCGATGCGGACATCGAACTGGATCCCGAACAGCTGCATGCGCAGCTGCGCCTGGCCATCGAACTGGCGCAGCCGTTGATCGCCGCCGTCTCGGCACACGAGCGCGAACAGCACAACGCGCTGGAGCAGGCCCGGCAGCGTGCCACCGCCGCGCGCGAGAACCTCACCCGACTGCACGCAGGCAAGGCCGAGCTGCGTGCGGACGTGGTGCGCCTGATGGGTTACCTCGCCGACGCCGGCATTCCGGCGCAACCGGTGTGCGACCTGGTGCAGGTAACCGACCCATCGTGGCAACGCGCGATCGAAGCCTACCTGCGCAGCCACGTCGAAGCGTTGCTGATTGCACCCGAACACGAGGAAGCCGCGGTGCGCCTGTACCGCGACCTGCAGGGTGGACGCGCGGTCTATGGCGTGAAGCTGGCGTTGACCAGCCAGGCGCGTGGCGGCCGTGAGGCACAGTTCGGAAGCACCCACGTTGCTTCGCTGCTGGCCGGCGACAACGCCGATGCCCTCGCCTACCTGCGTCGCCAACTCGGCGACCTGCGCTGCGTGGACACCGATGCCGAGGTCGTTCGCACACGCCAGGGCCTGAGCAAGGACGGCCTGGTCGCCAAGGGCGGCGGCGTCGAACGCCAGCGCCTTCCCGCCGTGGGTGAGCTGAAGATCGGCGCGAGCAGCAACCGCGAACGCGCCCGCCTGCTGCGCGACGAACTGGAATCGGAAGAACGCCGCGCGCGCGAACTCGAAGCGCACTGGCGTCCGCTCCAGGCCTGCGCCGCGGGCTTGTCGCGCATCGGCGGCGCGGACGAGATCGCCGGCTCCGCACATGCCCTGTTGCTGCAGCACCGGGCCACATCGGCCCGATACCGGTCGACTCTGGAAAGCCGCGCGGCAACCGGGAATGCGGATCTCGTCCGCCTGACCGAGCACGCGCGCGAGATGGACCAGCACCGTCGCGAACTGGAAACCCGCGTGGAGACCCTCCTGCGCGAGGAGGCCATCGCCGAAGGAAAGCTCGGTGAAGTGGACAAGGCCCTGACCGCGCTGCGCACCCTCAGCGACGGCATTGCCCGCGCCGCGAGCGAGGCCTTCGCCCATGCAGACGTCGACGCGAACCTGGTCGAACAGCACCGCGAAGACCTCGATGCGAAGCATCCGGAACTGGAGGAGCGCGTGCGTCGCTGCCAGTCGCGCGCGGAGGACAGCGACCGCCAACTCGAACGCCTGAATCCCGAAGCCTGGAGCCGCCTGCAGCAGTACGCCAAGGACAATGCGCTCGCGCTGGAAATGGAACCGCACGAGTGGCGACGCGCCAGCGCGATGCTGCAGAAGGACATCGCCTACCTGCAGGGCACCGAGCTGGTGCAGCACCGCTCGGCCGCCGAAGAGGCCTACACGACGGCCGTGGAGACATTCCGCGCCAACGTCGCGTCCGCCCTGTTCGACAACTTCGCGCGCCTTCGTCACCAGATCGCCACGCTCAACCGAACGCTTCGGCGCAGCCCGGCGTTCTCGAACAACGAACGTTACGAGTTCCGTTACGAAGTCGCACCCGAGTTCCGCGACCTCCACCGCTTCATCGGCAAGGCCGCCGAAGTCGGCGAGAGCGATACCTTGTTCGGCAGTGCCGGCGAAGTCCCCGCGGCGTTCCGCGACATCATCGAAGACCGCGGCACCAAGGCCGCCGGCACGCCGTCGCCGCTGGACGACTACCGCCGCTTCTTCACCTTCGAGGTGGTGATCAAGCAGGAGGACACGGTGATCGGCACGCTGAGCGAGCGCATGCGCTCGGGCTCCGGCGGCGAACACCGCGCTCCGTTGTACGTCATCGCCGGCGCCGCGCTGGCCGCGGCCTACGGCAAGGGCGAAGGCCAGACGGGCGGCATCGGCGTGATCATGCTCGACGAGTTCGGCGACAAGATCGACGCGCAGAACGCGCGCGCGACGACCAACTACCTGCGCTCGCTCGGCCTGCAGTTGATCCTCGCGGCGCCGGACACCGCCCAGGGCACGCTGTCGGGCGTTCTCGACAGCTACATCGAACTGTTCCGCGACGGCGCCAACATCCAGCTCGAGCGCGTCGCCGTGGAGGAGCGCGGCCGGGAGTTGCTGGCCAGCGACCAGTTCCTCGTGCATCCGCACCTGCTCGAAGCGGAAATCGCGCGGATCACGACCGAACAGTCGCCTGCCTGACGGCAAGAATTTTCAGTCACCGGCGTACGGAAATCACCGGCGCCGGCCAGCTGGGAAGTTCAGCATTCGCTGCTTCAGGCATTCGTGGCAGCGCCCTTGACTGGGCACTCTCACGCTGCGGGCTAGCGGCAGGCTTCGCGAACCTGTTCGTCCAGTTTGCGCAGCAGGTCGAAGGTGCGCTTGAGGCCGACGCTGTCCAGCGTCTTCTGGCGTGCGGCCTTTGCGGCTTCGCATGCCGACGGCGCGGGATTGCGGACCGCGCGCGATGTCTGCGCGCGGCCACTGCCGACGCGATCGGTACCGGCGCGGCGCGACAGGAAATCCGATTCGGCGCGGTCCTGCTGCAGTTTGCGGTCGCGTGCCTGCATCTGCGCGGGCGTCGGCGGCGGTTCCGGATCCGCCGCCCAGCGGCCGCCTTCGCGCAGGCCCGCGGCGCACGGCGCGTCCTGGTAGCTCACCGCGCCGCCGGGGCCGATGCATTTGTGCACCGTGTTCGCACACGCCACGCCGGTCACCGACGCCAGCGCCCAAACCACCACGCTCTGAATTCGACGTCCCTGTCGCATCGCCCGCCATCCCTGGTTGGAATGGCCACAGGCTAGTCGTCTTCGTCGTTGGTGCCGCTGCGAGAGTTTCGTGGTTCAGACGGCACTGACGCGCGTCTGGCATTCCAGCACCAGCATTGCCGCGCCATTGGGCACGCACATGGAGGGGCTGGTCTCGAGCACCAGTGCACGTCCTCCGGCGAACACGCGCGTGCTGCCCTGCAACCATTGCCCGCCGGTGCAGCGCAGCGCTTCGGCCGGCGCGGCAAGATTGCAGTGCGCGATGGCATACGGCGCTGCGACAGTGACTACCGGATGCCCCGACAGCGTCACGCGCGAGTAAGGCACCGTCGGCACCGCGGGGCCACCGTGCGAGCAGGTGACGCTGGCTCCCAGGTGAAGGATCGCGCCGCTCATGGCTATACCACCGTCAACGCGCCGTCGTTGATGGTCACCATGGAACCTGCGAGCACGATGCTGGCACCGCGTCCGTTGCTGATGGTGATACCCGCCTCGTTGACCGCGATGGAAGCGCCGGTCTGTGTGCGCAGCACCACTCCGCCTTCGGGCCCGGGCAGATCGGAGATGGTCACCGCGTTCTGCCCTGGCGTCTGAAACACCAGACTGGGCGCGACCGCGTGCCCGGACTGCGCCAGCGGCGGCAGCTCCGCGGCGTCCACCCAATACCCGCCGACCCAGATCGGCATTTCGCTGTCGCCCCCTTCGAATTCCACCCACACCGGCGCTCCGACCGACGGCAACAGGAACACGCCGCTCTGGTGTCCCGCGACGGGGACGCAGGGCATCGCCCAGCGGGCATCGCCGTTGAAGACCTTGGGCACCTGCACCAGCACGCGGCCCAGTTGCAGCGGGTCGATGTTGTCCACCACCACGCCGCGGTGCTTTCCGTAATGGCGCTGCGGCGCGGCTTTGCTCGGATGCGGCATGCGTCTGATCCTTGAGCGCGCGACCCCCCCGTAGTTGGAAACGTGAACGGGAGCGGGCGCAGGACAGCGTTACCGCTCGTCGGAACGTTCAACCATATGGTTGACAATTTTCGCGCCCGGATAGACATTCAACCACATGGTTGAATATATGCCCGATCGCCTCGACGCCGTCTTCCGCGCCCTGGCCGACCCCACCCGCCGCGCGATGCTGCGAAGCCTTTCGCGCCAGCCGCGCAGCGTGGGCGAGTTGGCCGAGCCCTTCGACATTTCGCTGGCCGCTGCGTCCAAGCACATCAAGGCGCTCGAACGCGCCGGGCTTGTGCAGCGCGAGGTGCAGGGCCGCACGCACGTGTGCCGCCTGGATGCGCGCCCGATGCATGCCGGCATGGAATGGATGCGCCACTACGAGCAGTTCTGGAACCAGAAGCTCGATGTCCTGGAGTCGCTGCTGCGCGCCGAGGATCGCGCAACACCCGCACGCAAGACGCCACCCCCACGCCCGCCCGGGAACAGGAAGCGATGAACCCCGATCCCGTGCGTCTTCCCTCCCCCACTGGAGACACCACCATGAACGACTTCGGCACTGTCCTCGCAGCAGACACCGTGCGCATCGAGCGCACGCTTCCCGGCCCCATCGAGCGCGTCTGGGCTTACCTGACCGAGTCGGAGAAGCGCGGCAGCTGGCTCGCCTCCGGCGAGATGGACCTGCACGTGGGCGGACGCGTCGACCTGCAGTTCCACAACAATGCATTGACCGAGAACGACGCCCCGCCACCGCCCAAGTACGAGAAGTACGGCGGCCATGTCAGTTGCCCGGGGCGCATCCTCGCCTGCACTCCACCGCGGCTGCTGGAGTTCACCTGGGGCGAAGGCCCGGACGACAGCTCGCAGGTGCGGTTCGAACTCAGCCCGCAGGGCGATGACGTGCGACTGGTCGTTACCCACAGCCGACTCGCCAGCCGCGACGGCATGGTCAGCGTGGCCAGCGGCTGGCACGCGCACCTGGGCATCCTGGCCGATCGCCTCGCCGGCCGCACGCCGCCCGGCTTCTGGGCCACGCACACGCGCCTGGAATCGCAGTACGAGCAGCGCATCCCGTAGCAGGACATTGTCCGTCGCGGCGCCTGCCATGCGCCGCGACGGATCGATGACACGATCGCATCGGGCGCATTACGCTGTGCGCATGAAACCGACCCTGCCGCGCGTCACGCGCCTGCTCGCCCTCGCCGCCGTCCTCGTCCTGCTCGCCGCCTGCGCGGACCCGGGACCGCCGCCGGGCGGCACCATCGCGAAGTTCGAAACCATCGACGAAAAGGTCGGCACCGGCGCGGTCGCCGTGTCGGGTCAGGACGTCGTCGTGCATTACACCGGCTGGAACTACGACAGCCGCGTGCCCGACAAGCGCGGCGAAAAGTTCGACAGTTCGCGCGATCGCAACGAGCCCTTCACCTTCCTGCTGGGCGCCGGCCGCGTGATCCGCGGATGGGACGAAGGCGTGGCCGGCATGCGCGTGGGCGGCAAGCGCATCCTGATGATCCCGCCGGAATACGGCTACGGTCGCGAAGGCGCCGGCGGCTTGATCCCGCCGAACGGCTCGCTGGTGTTCGAGGTGGAGCTGCTCGAGGTGCGTCCGCACTGAGTGCGGCAGGAGCCCCTCTTCCGCCCCTTCGGGGCACCTTCTCCCACAAGGGGAGAAGGGAAAGGCACTGCTTCGGTTCGTGAATCAGCGCCCGCAACCGGCCTCGCGGTGTCCGCCTCTCCCCTTGCGGGAGAGGTCGACGCGCGCAGCGCGTCGGGAGAGGGGTTGCAGGATCACAACGCCTTGCACACCTGCGCGGCGATCTCGAACGAACGGACGCGCGCAGCGTGGTCGAACACGTTGGCGGTCAGCATGATCTCGTCGGGCCGGTGGCGTTCGATGAAGGCGGCGATGCCCTCGCGCACCGTCGACGCCTGGCCCACCACCGAACACGCCAGCGCCTGCTCCACGCCGCTCTTCTCCAGCGGCGTCCAGTAGGCTTCGATGTCGTCGATCGGCGCCGGAATCAACCCCGGCCGGCCGCGACGCAGGTTGACGAACGCCTGCTGCAGCGTGGTGAACAGACGCCTGGCGTGCGCATCGCTGTCCGCGGCGACGACGTTGAGCGCGAGGATTGCGTACGGCGCCTGCAATCGCTTCGACGGTTTGAACTCGCGCCTGTACATGGTGAGCGCGTGGTCCATCGCATCCGGCGCGAAGTGCGAGGCGAACGCGAACGGCAGGCCCAGCTGCGCGGCCAGTCGCGCGGAAAACAGGCTCGACCCCAGCAGCCACACCGGTACATCCAGTCCCGCGCCCGGCACCGCGCGCACCGCCTGGCCGGGCTGCACGGGTTCAAAGTAATGCAGCAGTTCCACCACGTCCTGCGCGAACATGTCCGCCGCTTCGAAGTACCGGCGAAGTGCGTGTGCGGTCGCGTGGTCGGTACCGGGTGCGCGACCCAGTCCCAGGTCGATGCGTCCCGGGTGCAGCGCGGCGAGCGTGCCGAACTGTTCGGCCACCTGCAGCGGCGCGTGGTTGGGCAGCATGATGCCGCCGGCACCGACGCGGATGGTCGATGTGCCACCGGCGACGTGCGCGATGAGCACGGCGGTCGCTGCGCTGGCGATGCCAGGCATGTTGTGGTGCTCGGCCAGCCAGTACCGATGGAAGCCCAACCGCTCGGCATGCCGCGCCAGGTCGAGCGTGTGGGCGAAGGCCTGCGAGGCATCGCTGCCTTCGGTGATCGGGGCCAGGTCCAGGACGGAAAAAGGAATCACGCAGGCACGCTCCTGTGCGTCGATCTGTACTTCTTGGGGACGCAGCGCCGCGATTGCCAGCCCATCGGCGTTCCATCCCCGCGCGTACAGCATTGCACGGACGGGCGTATCGGCATGTGGAGGCGCGAAGGCCTCACCACAGGTCGAAGATCACGCCCTCGCGCTCGTTGTCCCACACGGTGCTGAAGATCCACCAGCGTCCGTGTTCGTGGCAGAGCTGGATGCTGTTCGCGCCGCGCTTGAGCAGCACCGGCGAATCCGGCGCCGGACGCGCGTCGTAGCGGCTCCAGACATGCGCGACCTGGCCGAAACGCTGCACGCGCTGTTCGGTCTCCACTTCGAAGAAGGCGTTCTGCGCGAAGAACGGCTCGACGTTGGCGATGTACGACTCGACGTCGAACACCATCGCACGCGTGCTGCCGTCCTCCTCGACCACCGTGCGCAGGCTGCGCGCCTGCGCATGCTGGAGGAAGCGGAAGCGGTCCCAGTCGCGCGGCGCGCCGGCCGGACCGGAGATGCATTCGTACACGGCGCGCACGATGCTCGGGATGTCCTGGGTGTCCTGCCACCAGCCTTCGGGGTGCATTGCGATCTCCTTGCGCATGGACCAGGTGCATCCTTTCGCACAGCCTGCACGAAACCGGAAGGGCCAACCGGCATACTTCGCGCGATCCACGATCGGGGACCCGCCATAGCCACCTCCTCCGCCCTCGAGGTATTCCGCGTGTTCCTGCGCCTGGGGTGCACGTCGTTCGGCGGGCCGATCGCGCACCTGGGGTATTTCCGCGACGAGTTCGTGGTGCGACACGGCTGGATCGACGAAGCGCGCTACGCGCAACTGTTGGCCATCTGCCAGTTCCTGCCTGGGCCAGCCAGCAGCCAGATGGGGTTCGCCATCGGGTTGCTGCAGGCTGGCTGGCGCGGCGCACTGGCCGCCTTCGTGGGGTTCACCCTGCCCTCGGCGGTGCTGATGTTCGCCTTCGCGGGCTTGGCCCCGCACCTCTCGCACGGCATCGGTGCGGCGCTGGTGCACGGGTTGAAGCTGGTGGCCGTGGCGGTGGTGGCGCACGGCGTGCTCGGCATGGCGCGGCAGATGACGCCCGACGTCCGGCGCCTGCTGATGGCGAGTGGCGCGTGCGCGCTGGTGCTGTGGATCGGATCGGCGTGGTCGCAGGTGGTGGCGATCGCACTGGGCGCGCTGCTGGGCACCGTGGCATGCCGCCGTGTCAACGCGCGCGACGGCGGCGCGATCCCGGTGGCGTACGGACGACGCACCGCCCTGGTACTGATCGCGTTGTTCGCAGCAGGCCTAGCGCTTGCCCTGCTCTGGCCAACGCGCGAGCCGTCCGCGCCGGCGATGGCGGCCGCGTTCTACCGGGCCGGCGCGCTCGTGTTCGGCGGTGGACATGTGGTGCTGCCGCTGCTGCAGCAATCGCTGGTCGACACCGGATGGCTGCGCGCGGACACCTTCCTGGCCGGATACGGCGCCGCGCAGGCCGTGCCCGGTCCGATGTTCTCCATCGCGGCGTATCTGGGTGCGGACATCCCGACGGGACTTCCGCGCGCGGCGTCCGCGTCGCTCGCGCTTGCCGCGTTGTTCCTGCCCGGCTTCCTGCTGCTGTCGGCGGCACTGCCGTTGTGGCAGCGCGTCGCGTCGTTGCGCAATGCGGGGCCGATGCTGGCCGGCGTCAATGCAGCCGTGGTCGGCCTGCTGGCCGCCGCGCTCTACGACCCGGTGTGGACCCAGGGCGTTGCCGGCTGGGGCGACATGCTGATCGTCGCCGTCGGCTTCGCGTTGCTGTTGCGTCTGCGCGTGGCGGCGCTGTGGGTGGTGGCCTGGTGCGTGGCGGCGTCGCTCGCCACGCACCTGCTGGCCAACTAATTCAGCCGTTCTTCTCCGCGTTGACAGCGTCGGGATCCGGCACAGGTGCCAAACGCAGATCCTGGAAATCGAAACTGAAATCGGTGAGCGGCGAGATCGCCTCCATGCGCGCCTCGCGGATGCCGCCGTCGGCGTCCAGCGCGAACGTCACGAAGGCATCGGCGTTGAGCCAGCGCTCGTTCCAGCGCACCACGAAGGTGTCGTGCTGCCACGGCGTCATCGTGCCGACCAGCTGAGGCGTGCGACTGAAGCGCATCTCCAGCGCGTCGCCCTTCTGTTCGACGATGACGTCGCCGTACCACGGATCCCGATACGTACGCGCGTACTTGCCCAGCGGCAGCGACGGCGGGGCGTCGGGAGCACGTGCGGCCTGGTGCTTGCGCCAGTCCTCATCGGATTTGTCGTGGCTCTTGGCCAGTGCCGCGGCGTAGGCGGCGGTCCAGTCGGTCTTCGGTGCATCGAGGAACGCGTCCAGCACACGCAGGGTCACCGCGTTGAACGCACCGCTGGCTTCGGCATTGGTCAACACCACCACGCCCAGCTTCTTCTCCGGCACCAGCGTCACGCGCGAGACCATGCCCGGCCAACCGCCGGTGTGCCACGCCAGCTTGCTGCCGCGGTAGTCGGACAGCTGCCAGCCTTCGCCATAGCCCAGGAAATTGGGACGCGCGGCTTCCAGCTCGGGCACGGGCGGCTTGGGCACCGGGATCGGCGTGACCACCGACCACATCGCCTGCTGGCGTGCCTCGCTGAACAAGCGCTGCGTGTTGCCGTGCGCATCGACAAACGTGCCACCGGCCAGTTGCATGCGCATCCAGCGGCTCATGTCGTGCACGCTGGAGTAGATGCCGCCGGCACCGGACACGTTGCCCCACGACATGCGCGGAGCGGGTTTGAGATCCTTGAAGTCGGCCTTGGCGTGACCGGTGGCGACGTTGTCGCGCGGTCGCAGCGCGTCGCTGTTGAAACGCGTGTCACGCATGCCCAGCGGGTCGAAAATGCGCTGCTGCAGGAACCGTGCGTACGGCTGGCCACTGGCCTTCTCGACCACCAGCTGCGCAACGCCGTACAGGATGTTGTCGTAAGCGTACTGGCCGCGGAAGTTGCCGCTCAGCGGAACGTCCTTGAGCCGGCGCGCGACCTCCTCGGTGCTGTAATCCGTGCCGGGCCAGTACAGCAGGTCGCCCGCGCCCAGGCCCAGGCCGCTGCGATGCGCCAGCAGGTCGCGCACGCGCATTTCGCGCGTGACGTACGGATCGGACATGCGGAACCACGGCAGGTGGTCGATGACGCGGTCGTCCAGGCTCAGCTTGCCCTCGTCGGCCAGGATCGACAGCGATGCCGCGGTGAAGGCCTTGGTATTGGAGGCGATGGCGAACAGCGTGGTCGCTTCGACCTTCGCCGGTTTGCCCAGCTCACGTACGCCGAACCCGCGTTCGAACACGACCTCGCCGTCCTTCACGATGGCCACGGCGATGCCCGGCACGTCGAACTGTCGGCGCACGCCTTCCACGTAGGCGTCGAAATCGTCCAGCTGCGCGGGCAGCGTCGCGGCCGGTGCCGGGTGCACGACCTGCGGCGCCGCCGCGTGCGTTGGCGCGATCGCGCCCAGTGCCAGTGCCGTCCCCATCACGGCGCGCAGCGCGCCCGCCTCCCGATGCCGCATCCGCTGTTTCCTCTGGTCTGTTCCGTGAAGGTTCGGGCATTCGGGCCGTGATGGCGAGTGCCCACGGTCGAATCGGCATAATGCGCATCCCCTTCCGCGTCGCCCTGGCGACGCGACCGCAGCGCAGGTCGATGTCCACCACCCAGCCCCTTTCCGTTCGACTCGCCGTGATCGGCGGCGGCCCCGCCGGCCTGATGGCGGCCGAGACCGCGCGTGCGGCCGGCGTGGAGGTGGATCTGTTCGACGCCAAGGGCTCGGTCGGACGCAAGTTCCTGATTGCCGGCAAGGGCGGGCTCAACCTTACCCATGGTGAACCGCGTCCGGCGTTCGACAGCCGCTACGGTGCGCGCTCGCGGGAGATCGGCGCCTGGCTGGACGAGTTCGACGCGGACGCCTTGCGTGAATGGGCCCGCGGCTTCGGCGTGGAGACCTACATCGGCACATCCGGCCGCGTGTTCCCCACCGACCGCAAGGCCGCTCCGCTGCTGCGCGGCTGGGTGCGGCGCCTGCGCGAGGACGGCGTGCGCTTCCACGTGCAGCACCGCTGGCTGGGCTGGGATGCGAACGGCGCACTGCGTTTCGATACGCCCGACGGCGAGCGCCTCGTGCATGCGGACGCCACGGTGCTGGCACTCGGTGGCGGCAGCTGGCCGGAGCTGGGTTCCGACGGCGCGTGGGTGCCGACGCTGCGCGAGCGCGGCATCGACGTGGCGTCGCTGCTGCCGTCCAACTGCGGCTTCGACATCGGCTGGACCGAGTACTTCGCGAGCCGCCACGCCGGCGCGCCGCTGAAGCCCGTCGTCGCGCACTGGACCGATGCACAGGGTCAGGCGCGCGAACTGCAGGGCGAATGCGTCGTCACCGCCACGGGCATCGAGGGCAGCCTGGTCTATGCGCTGTCGGCGGAACTGCGCGACGCCATCGCCGCGCACGGCGAAGCGCGGCTCGAGCTCGATCTCGCGCCCGGACGCGAACTGCATCGCCTGCGCGAGGAGCTGTCGAAGCCGCGCGGCGGACGCAGCCTCACCGAACACCTGCGGCGGTATTCGGGCATCACCGGCGTCAAGGCCGCGCTGCTGTACGAGGTGCTCGGCAAGGACGCGATGCAGGACGTGCAGGCCCTGTCGCGCACGATCAAACGGCTGCCGCTGCGCCTGCTGCGCGCGCGACCGATCGCGGAGGCGATCAGCAGTGCTGGCGGTGTACGGCTGGAAGCAATGGACGAGGCGCTGATGCTGCGCGAGGCGCCCGGCGTGTTCTGCGCGGGCGAGATGCTCGACTGGGAAGCGCCGACCGGCGGTTACCTGCTCACTGCCTGCTACGCCAGCGGCCTGCGCGCCGGGCGCGGCGCGGTGTCGTGGTTGCGCCGCGGCTGAGGCCGCTTACTTCTTTTCGGCCGGCTTGTCGGCTTCAGCCTTGCTGGCGATGTAGAACGTGCTGGCGCACAGCTCGACGCCGGTAGCGCTGGCCGCCGGCAGGTCGGTGCCCTTGAGGCCGATCAGCTTCACGATCTCACCGCCGCCCTCGTCCACTTTCGCCAGCGCGATGAAGCCGGTGCGGCTGCCGCCGCACAGCGCGTTCGCCGGTATCTGCGTCGGCGGTGTTTCTTCCAGCACGCGGCGCAGTTCCACCTGCTGCTCGGCCGGAATCATCATCGCCTGCGCATAGGTCTGGCCCGCTGAATACTGGTCGCCGCCGATGACCAGCGCGACACGTTCGGTCGTGAAGCTGGCGCCGTTGTCTCCCTTCAGCATCGCGTCTTCCAGGCTGAGCTTGCCCGTCACCGCGATGGCGACCGGATTGCCCGGCTCGAACTCGCCCAGCGCCACCGGCGTGATCATCGGCGGCGCGGCGCGCTCGACCGGTTTCGCGTTGGCGTCCGGTTGCGGGTTGGCAGCCGGAGCCGGTGCGGTGATCTCTTCCGGTGGCGCGCTGTTCACCGGCTTCTGCGGCTCGCAGGCTGTCAGCGCCAACGTCGCCAGCCCTGCCGCGAACAGCGACAGGCCGTGGGACGAACGCAGGTTCCACACTCCGGACTTCGACATCGCCTTCCTCACAGGTCGCACTCCTCGCTCGGAGCGGACGCGACGCGAAGGGATCGCGCCGGCTGCCTCAGGCAGCGTCGTCCACCAGGGGTTGCAGTTCGGCATCGAGCGCGACGCGCTCGTCGAACACGAAGCAGCGACCATCGTAATGACGGCCGCCCACCTGTTCAAAGTAACCCAGAATGCCGCCGTCCAGCTGCAACACGTTGCTCATTCCCTCCGCGTGCATCCACAGCGCGGCCTTCTCGCAACGGATTCCACCGGTGCAGAAGCTCACCACGGTGCTGTCGCGCAGCGCTTCGCGATGTGGCTGCAACGCCTGCGGCAGATCGGTGAAGTTGTCGATCGGCAACGTCAGTGCGTTGGCGAACGTCCCGTAGCCGAACTCCTCGCGGTTGCGCGTGTCCAGCATCACCACTGGCTTGCCGGCGTCGTCGTGCCCCTGGTCCAGCCAGCGCATCAGCGTGGATGGCGACACCGCGGGAGCACGACCTTCCAGCGGCGATGAGTTCTCGCGCCGGAAGCTGATGATCTCCGGCTTCACCTTCGTCTTCAGTCGGGCGAACGGCTGGCGACGGCTGTGGCTGAACTTGACCGTCAGATCGGCGAATGGTGGTTGCGTGCGCAGTTCTTCGACGAACCCGCGCAGCGCGGTCTCGGTGCCGGCGAGGAACAGATTGATGCCTTCCGGCGCGACCAGCATGGTGCCGCGCAGGCCGACGGCGTCGGCACGCGAATGGAGCTGGCTGGCCAGCGTGGCGGGTTCGTCGATGCGGACGAAATGGTAGGCGGCGAGGTTGAGCAGCATGCGTCTATTTTAGACGCCCAATCGACCTTAAGAACTACTCATAACCTATTGATCAATAAAGGCTGCGCTCGGGCGTGCGGCGCAACCAGCCTGCGGCCAGCGCCAGCCAGGCCAGTATCGCCACGATCACCGCCTTCTGGCTCAGCCCCCGCGGCAGCTCGCGCCAGAGTGCGTGAACCCACAACGCGAGGAAGCACGCCACGGCC
The DNA here is from genome assembly GCF_030053425.1 of Lysobacter stagni. NCBI lineage: Bacteria > Pseudomonadati > Pseudomonadota > Gammaproteobacteria > Lysobacterales > Lysobacteraceae > Lysobacter > Lysobacter stagni. The sequence continues at coordinate 2,993,911 of NZ_JASGBI010000001.1, forward strand.
AGGCCGAAGCCCAGCGCGAAGTGGCGCCGCCAGTCCGGATCGGCACGGAAGCGCCAGGACTGCAGCAGCATCGCCAGCGTCGTGCCGAGGAACGCGATCGGCGCGGCGATGCCATGGATCCGTGCCGCGAGGGTGATTTCACCGCCACGACCCAGGTCGGTTTCTGCCATCGCGGTCACGGCCAGCGCCATCGCGCCGATCACGAACAGCAGCATCGGCACCACGCTGCGCCGGGCCGGAGGCGTTGCAGCGTGAAAGCCCGCGCCCAGCGTCGCCAGCGCGATGGCCAGCGCGATGTACGCCACCTGCAACCACAGCGCGTGTGGGCCGACGAGGTAGAAGCTCAGCGGCGCGCGCACCCAATCCAGGTCCGCGCGCACACCCTGCAGCACCGTTGCGACGGTGGTGAATGCCAGTACGCAGGCCAGCGCCAGCGTGCCCATCCCGCGCGCCCGCGCGAGCGACCGTTGCGCCGCCACGGCCGGCATGCCGATCAACGTGCGCCCATGAAGTCGAGCTTGCCCACCGGCACGCCGTTGTGGCGCAGCAGCGAATAGGCCGTGGTCACGTGGAAGAAGAATTGCGGCAGGCCGTACTGCAGCAGGTAGCCGCGGCCGTCGAAGCGACGCTCCTTCGGCGTGCCCGGGCGCAGCACGATCTCGCGCTCATCGCTGCCCTCGAACAGCAGCGGGTCCAGGCCATCGATGAAAGCCAGCGTGCGGGTGATGCGCGCCTGCAGGTCGGCAAAGCTGGCTTCCTCATCCGGGAAGGACGGCACTTCGACATCGGCCAGGCGTGCCGACACGCTCTTGGCGAAATCGCATGCGATCTGCACCTGTCGCACCAGCGGGAACATGTCGGGGAACAGGCGCGTCTGCAGCAGCACGCCCGGATCGAAGCCAGCCTCCACCGCGTGGGCCTCGCCCTTGGCAAGCACGCCGGAAAGCGCACCGAGCATGTGGCGGAACACGGGCACCGAGGTCTCGTGCATCGAAAGGGACATGGAAAGCTCCGGGGAACAGAATGGGAATACGCGAATCGTACACGCCCACCCTTCGCCGCACCGTGCCGTCGTCGCGCTCACGCCACGGCCGGCACTCCCCGCGATCCGGCCAGTGACGCATACAGCGCCTCAACCTGCCCCATCAACACATCCGTGCTCCAGCGTCGCGCATCGAGCCTGCCGCCATCGGCCAGCATTTCCCGGAGCGTCGGCGAGCGCAGCACCTGCGCGACCTTGCCAGCGAAGTCGTCGACGTCTTCCTGCGCGACCAGCGCGCCGCGCGTGCCGGCCAGTACCGTCGCGGTGCCCATCACCGCGGTGGAGACGATGGGAACGCCCAGCGCCATGGCTTCGATCAGCACCAGCCCCTGCGTTTCGGTGGGCGAAGCGAAAACGAACGCATCGCCTGCACGGTAGGCATCGAGCAACGTGGTGCGGCGGTCCAGGTTGCCGAAGAACCGCACGTGCTCCTGCAGGCCCAGCTCCGCCACGCGGCGCTTCAGGCGCGCCTCGTCCGGGCCTTCGCCGGCGACCAGGAACAGCAGCGCGGGAAAGTCGGGCACCAGGGTCCGTACCACGCGCAGCAGGAAGTCGATGTTCTTCTCCAGCGACAACCGGCTGACGGTGACCAGCGCCGGACGATCGGACGCGATGCCGTGCGCGGCGCGAAAACGCGCGCCGTCGCCGCCGGCGAATTCCGACAGCTCGATGCCGGTGGGCAGCACCGTGCGCGGCGTATCGATGCCGTAGCGCTGCAGCACGTCCACCATCTGCGCGCTGGGCACGATCAGGTGATCGACACCGTCGCACAGGCGGCGCGACGCCGCGCGCGCCACCCAGCGCGTCATCGCGGGCGGGAACCAGGGCAGGTAGTGGCCCACGTATTCCTCGAAATAGGTGTGATAGGTCTCCACCGTCGGCCAGCCGCCCTGTCGCGCCAGACGCACGCCCAACCCGTGCGCGCGGAACGGCGTGTGGATGTGGATCACGTCCCACTCGCGGTCGGCCAGCGCGGCCTGTACCTGCCGCGCCGCGCGCGCGTTGATCAGCCGGTCCTCGGGGTCGAAGAAGATCACCCGCGACGGCAGGCGCAGCACTTCGAACTCCTCGTCGTGCGCGGACTGCGCGCTGCCTTCGCCGTAGTCCGGCGCCACCAGCATGACCTCATGCCCGCGCCGCAGCAGCGAGCGTGCGAACGTGCGGATCGACGTGGACACCCCGTTGACGCGCGGGAAGTACACGTCGGACAGCATCAGGATCTTCATGGTGGCGTCCGCGATGGGTTCGCACGATTGCACCGGGCGAATGTGACAGTCGTGTCACACCGACATCAGGAGTTTGGGGCTCAGTCTTCTTCGGCGCATTCGGAACCTTCGGCCCAGCGCTGCGGGCCGGCGCCGTGTTCGCCCAGTACGTCGCCGGGGTTCGCCAGCCGGCAGCGGTCCAGCGACAGGCACCCGCAGCCGATGCAGTCGTCCAGCGTGTCGCGCATCTGGACCAGCTGCCCGATGCGGGCGTCCAGTTCCTCGCGCCACGCGGTCGACAGGCGTGCCCAGTCGCGCCGGGTGGGCGTGCGCGCCTCGGGAAGGCTGGCCAGCGCCTCACGTATCGTGGCCAGCGGCATGCCCACGCGCTGGGCCGCGCGGATGATGGCGATGCGCCGGAGCATGTCGCGCGAGTACCGGCGCTGGTTGCCCGCCGTGCGATGGCTGTGGATCAATCCCTTGGCTTCGTAGAAGTGCAGCGTCGATACCGCCACGCCGCTGCGCTGGGCGACATCGCCCACGGTGAGCTCGTCGTGCGTCATCGCGCTTGACCTCAACTTAACTTGAGGTTCTATCCTCCGCCCCATGTTCGATCCAGGTCAAGCCATGGACACACGGAATGCGCGCGACGGATATGCCGCCCGGTCGGCGCCGGTGCCGACGATGCAGGCCATCGTCTTCGACACGTACGGCGCGGCAGACGTGCTGCGTCTTGCGCAACTACCCCTTCCCCCGCCCGGCCCCGGCGAGATCCGCGTGCGCGTGCGCGCCGCCGGCGTGCAGCCGGCCGACTGCGCCACGCGCAGTGGCTGGTTCGCACAGCGCGGCATCGGCCAGGCGCCCTTCCCCCGTCAGCTGGGCAACGAGTTCGCCGGCGTCATCGATGCACTGGGCGCAGGCGTGACGAACCTGGTGGAAGGCGACGAGGTGCTGGGCTGGACCACGGCCAACGCGTACGCCGAGGCGGTGGTCGTGACAGCGACGCAGGCGGTGCTGAAGCCACCGATGATGTCGTGGGCCGTGGCGGGTGCACTCTCCGCATCGGGGCAGACCGCGCTCACCGCGGTGCAGGCACTCGACATCGACGCAGGCGACACGGTCCTGGTGCACGGCGCTGCCGGAGGCGTCGGCACGATGGCCGTGCAACTGGCGCGGCTGCGCGGCGCGCGCGTGATCGGCACAGCCAGCCGCGAGAACCACGACTACCTGCGATCGCTCGGTGCCGAGCCCGTCCTGTACGGCCCGGGTCTGGCCGAACGCGTGCGCCTGCTGGCACCGCGCGTGCATGCCGCCCTGGATGGCAGTGGCCGTGGCGCGCTCGATGCGTCCATCGAACTGGGCATCGAACCCTCCCGCATCGGCACGCTGGTGGATTTCGAGGACGTGCAACGCCTGGGCGTGCAGGCCATCCACAGCCGGCGCAGCCGCGAACGCCTGCAGGCGCTGGTGGACCTGCATGCCGCCGGACGCCTGCGGGTGCACGTGCGCGACATCTATCCCCTCGCCTACGCGGCCGTTGCGCATCGCGACGTGGAGAACGGGCACGGCCGTGGCAAGGTGGTACTGATGATCTACAACACCTTCGGCCACGCGCTGTGAACGACGCCCGCCACGACACACTCCGCGACGAGGCGGCGACGGATCCACGCGACCCGCCAGCGCCCAACAACGATTCCACCCCGGCAGCGCACCCGCAACAGAGCTTGTTCGATCGCCCGTATCGCGGCGTGACGTTCGGCGCGGTGGCGCTGGTCGCGCTGTACGCGTTCGAAGCACTGGCCGTCGCCACCGCGATGCCGACCGTGGCGCAGGCGCTCGATGGCCTGTCGCTGTACGCGCTGGCCTTCGGCGGCACGTTGGCCGCATCGGTGGTGGGAATGGTCGCCGCCGGGCGCTGGGCGGACCTGCGCGGACCGGCACCGCCGCTGCGCCACGGCATCGTGTGGTTCGCACTGGGCCTGCTGATCGCCGGCCTTGCGCCATCGATGGGGGTGCTGCTGCTCGGTCGCGTCGTACAGGGTCTTGGCGGCGGAATGATGTCCGTCGCGCTGTACGTCGCCGTCGGGCGTGTCTATCCGCCTGCGTTGCACCCCCGCATCTTCGCCGCGTTCGCGGCGGCGTGGGTCGTGCCGGCGGTGGTCGGGCCGACGATCAGCGGCGCACTGGTCGAACATGTCGGCTGGCGCTGGGTGTTCCTGTCGGTGCCGCTGCTCGCAGTCGCAGCGGCCGCATTCGTGCTGCCGGCGGTGCGCGGGCTGGGCGCGGCGTCCGGCAGCGCACACGACGCCGCAATCACCGAATCGAACCGTCTGGCCTGGGCGATCGGCGCCGCCCTGAGCGCGCTCGCCCTGCACCATGCGGGCCAGCAACGCGGCACGGAAGGCGCTGTATTGCTGGCGGTGTCCGTCGTCGCGCTGATCTCCTGCGCGTGGCGTCTGCTCCCACCAGGCACGCTGCGCGCGGCACGCGGATTGCCAACGGTGATCGCGATGCGCGGCATCGCCTCGTCGGCGTTCTTCGGCACGGAGGTGTTCATCCCGCTGCTGCTCTCGCGCGAACGAGGCCTGTCGCCGACGATGGCCGGCGCGGTGCTCACTGTGGGCGCGCTGGGCTGGTCGCTGGGGTCGTGGTACCGCAGCCGGCCGTCGCAGCCGTTCACGCCGCCGCAATTGCTGCGCATCGGCATGGGAATGATCGTCATCGGTGTGGGCGGCGTGGCGGCTTCGGTGTCGCCTTCCGTGCCGGTCGCGGTGGGCATCGTCGGCTGGATCGCCGCCGGTCTCGGCATGGGCGCGCTGTTTCCGACGCTGTCCGTACTCACGCTGGAACTGTCGCCGGTCAATCGCCAGGGTGTGAACTCCTCTGCACTGCAGCTGTGCGATGCACTGTTCACCGCCGCCGTGCTGGCCATCGGCGGCACCGTGTTCGCGGCGATGCTGGACCGCGCGCCGGCGCTGGCGTACCTCACCGGATTCGCGATATCCGCGTTGCTCGCGTTGCTGGGTGCGGTGCTGGCCTCGCGCGTTCGCGTGGCAATACCGGACTAACGCGCTTCTTCGCTGCGCGCCCAGCGCCAGCCACCGACGATTCCGACCGTCGCGATCGCCACCGCCAGCACCGTGCCGCGCGTGTCCTGTGGCCCGAACTCCAGCACCAGCCACACCAGGAAGGCCGTGAGCGCCCACGCCACGTACAGGCGCCACGACGTCACCCAGTCGAGCACGTGTTCGAGCAATTCAAGCAACAACGACATGGCGGGCACCCTGCCGCACGCGCGGCCCTTCGGGGCCGACAGACTAGCCCGCGGCCCCGCGCATCGCCATCACTTCACGTCGTGGCGGCGCGCCGAACAGGCGCCGGTATTCGCGACTGAACTGCGACGGGCTTTCGTAGCCAACGCGATGACTCGCGGTGGCCGCTTCCACGCCGTCCACCAGCATGAGCCGCCGCGCTTCCTGCAGGCGCAGTTGTTTCTGGAACTGCAGTGGCGTCATGGCGGTGGCGGCCTTGAAGCGCTCGTGCAGCGATGAGGTGCTCATGTGCGAGGCGGCGGCGAGCTGTTCGATGCGCAGCGGTTCGGCATAGCGCAGCTTGATCAGTTCGATGGCGCGCGCCACGCGCTGAGCAGGACCGTCGGCATCGCAGAGTTCACGCAGGCGCTGGCCCAGCTCGCCGGTGAGCACGCGGTAATGAATCTCGCGCAGTGCCAGCGGTGCCAGCACGTTGGCTTCTTCCGGCGTATCGAGCAACCGCACCAGCCGCAGCACCGCGTCCAGCAGGGTTGCGCTGGTGCGCGCCAGGTACACCGCGCGGCTGCCGTTCGACGACGCCTGCGATGCGGGCAGGCGCTGCACCAGCTCGCCTACCACCGCCGGATCGATGTCCATGCGCAGGCACAGGTACGGCCGTTCCGGCGAGGCCTCGATGATCTGTCCGGTGATCGGCAGAGACATCGACACGACCAGGTAGTTGAGCGGGTCGTAATGGAAGACCTCCTCGCCCAGCAGCGCACGCTTCCTCCCCTGCACGACCACGCAGATGCTCGGGTGGTAGACCGTGGGCAGTGGCAGCGAGGTCTCGCTGGCGCGGATCAGCGCCAGGCCCGGGATGGGCGATTCATGCAGACCGTCGCCGGGGACGTTTCGGGCAATCCGGTCGGCCAATTCAGCCTGCTGCGCGGCCAGTTCAGGACGGGCGGCGATCACGTTCAAGGCGTTGTCGTTCATGCGTTTGCGGCCCTCGATGGCGTGCGGCGATTATGCGCGTGCGCATGCGCGACAGGCGTGACATGGATGCTGCGGCGGAGGATCGTGCAAGGATCGGCGAGCAATGGGCTAACGCACGCACGGCCCGCGGGCGGAGGATGTGTCCACCCTCCCCACCCGTCCGGAGTCCCCACGTGAACATTCCGTTTCCCCGCCGCACGCTTGGCCGTCAGGGCCTCACCGTTTCCGCCATCGGTCTGGGTTGCATGGGCATGTCCGATTTCTACGGCCCCAGCGACGAGGCCGAGAACCTCGCCGTACTGAACCACGCACTCGACATCGGCGTGAACTTCCTCGACACCGCCGACATGTACGGCGTGGGCCGCAACGAGGAACTGCTTGCAAAGGTGCTGAAGACACGCCGCAACGACGTCGTTCTGGCCACGAAGTTCGGCAACGTGCGCTCGCCCACCGGTGAGTACCTGGGCATCGACGGCCGCCCCGAGTACGTTGCCGCCGCCTGCGATGCCAGCCTGAAGCGCCTGGGCGTGGACCACATCGATCTGTACTACCAGCATCGCGTGGACCCGAAGGTTCCGATCGAGGACACCGTGGGTGCGATGTCGCGTCTGGTCGAGTCCGGCAAGGTCCGGCACCTCGGCTTGTCCGAAGCCTCGGGCGCCACCATTCGCCGCGCGGCCGCGGTGCACCCGATCGCCGCGTTGCAGAGCGAGTACTCGCTGTGGACGCGCGATGTCGAAGACGACGCGCTGCGCGTCTGCCGCGAGCTGGGCATCGGCTTCGTGGCCTACAGCCCGCTTGGCCGCGGATTCCTCACCGGAGCGATCCACACCACCAGCGAACTGGCCGACAACGACTGGCGTCGACAGAACCCGCGCTTCCAGGACGGCAACATCGAGCGCAACCAGCAACTCGTGGACGCCGTGACGGACCTCGCGCGCGAACACGACTCCACGCCGGCGCAGCTGGCGCTGGCCTGGCTGCTGCATCGCGGCCCGGACATCGTGCCCATCCCGGGCACGCGTCGTATCGCGCGCCTGGACGAGAATGCCGGCGCTGCGCGCATCGACCTGACCATCGACGAACAGCGCCGCCTCGATGACGTGCTGGCCACCCACGAAGTGGCGGGTACGCGGTATCCCGCGGCGGGCATGGGTACGGTCAACGCCTGATCCATTCGCCGGCGCGCACGCGCCGGCTCCTTTCCCCCAACGAGCCCCTGCGGTCGCACGCGCGACCGCAGCGGCGTCCTGCACCCTGAAGGAGCCTCCCATGAGCATTTCCTCTGAATCCACCCTCGACATCCGCGGCAAGGTCGTCGCCATCACCGGTGCCAGCAGCGGCATCGGCGAAGCCACTGCGTTGCGCCTGGCCGCGCACGGCGCGATTCTCGCCCTCGGTGCGCGGCGCACCGACCGTCTCGACGCGCTCGCCGCTCGCATCCGCGAACACGGCGGCGAAGTCCTCGTGCAATCGCTGGATGTCACCCGCCGCGACTCGGTCGAATCCTTCATCTCCACCACGGTCGATCGCTTCGGCCGCCTCGACGTGCTGGTGAACAACGCCGGCGTGATGCCGCTCTCGCGCATGGCCGACGGCAAGGTCGACGAGTGGGAGCGCATGGTCGATGTCAACGTGAAGGGCGTGCTGTTCGGCATCGGTGCCGTGCTGCCCGTCATGCACGCACAGCAGTCCGGGCAGATCGTCAACGTCTCGTCGGTGGCCGGTCGCTTCGTGTTCCCCACCGCAGCGGTGTACTGCGCGACCAAGTTCGCGGTGCACGCACTGTCGGAAGGTCTGCGCCAGGAATCACCGTTCCTGCGGGTGACCACCATCGCGCCGGGCGCGGTGGAGTCCGAACTCACCAGCACCATCTCCGATCCGGCGATGAAGCGCGAAGTGGATGAAGTGTTCCGCAAGGACATGCTGCCGGCCGACGCCATCGCGCGTGCGATCGCCTTCGCGATCGGCCAACCCGCCGATGTGGACGTCAACGAACTGGTGGTCCGCCCGACCGCGCAGGCCTACTGATTCTTTCCGTTCGATGACAACGGTGCGGCCTGCTTCGCGCGGGCCGCATCGGTAAGCGCACGGTCGGATTGACGATGCGCATACCGCACGGCGCGCACACTGGCCTCCCCACCCGCCAGGAGGCACGCCATGAAGGCCGTCCGATTCGTCGAAGTCGGCAAGCCCGCGGAGATCGTCGATGTCCCGCAGCCGAAACCCGGCCCGGGACAAGTGCTGTTGAAGATCGGTGGTGCGGGCGTGTGCCATTCCGACCTGCACATCATGGACGAGGACCTCGGCCTCAAGGGCCCCTTCACGCTGGGTCACGAGAACGCGGGCTGGATCGCGGGCGTCGGCCAGGGCGTAGACGGCTGGAAGGAAGGTGATCCGGTCGCGGTGTACGGTCCTTGGGGTTGCGGCCGTTGCCACACGTGCCAGACCTCGGCGGAGAACTACTGCGAGAACCATGCATCGCTCGGCACCATGGGCGGCGGACTCGGTTCCGATGGCGGCATGGCCGACTACATGCTGGTGCCCTCGCCGCGCCTGCTGGTGCCGCTGGGAAAACTCGACCCCGTGCTGGCCGCGCCACTGAGCGACGCCGCACTCACGCCCTACCACGCGATCAAGTCCGCGCTGCCGATGCTCACGCCCGACACGCACGTGCTGGTGATCGGCATCGGCGGCCTCGGCCACATGGCCGTGCAGCTGCTGCAGGTGCTGTGCGCGGCAACGGTGATCGCCGGCGACATCGATGAAGCCAAGCTCGCGCACGCGAAAGAGCTGGGCGTACGGCACGTGGTCAACACGCACGACAGCAACGCGGCAGCCGAAGCGATCGGCAAGCTCACCGGTCCGCGTGGCGTAACGCTGGCGTTGGACTTCGTCGGCGCGCAGCCCACCGTGGATCTGTGCGTGCGGGTGGTGGGCCGCAACAGTCGGATCACCGTGGTCGGCCTGGCCGGCGGCACGTTGCACTACGCCGCCAACCGGCCACCGTACGGCTGCCAGGTGACCATTCCCTACTGGGGATCGCGCACCGAACTGATGGAGGTGATTTCCCTTGCCGCCGAAGGGAAGATCCATCCACTGGTCGAGAAATTCCCGCTGGAGAAGGCCGTCGATGTCTATCGTCGCCTGCGCGAAGGAAGCATCAAGGGGCGTGCGGTGTTGTTGCCCTGACGCCCGCCCCGTCTGCACTACGAGCCCTTACTTCCCCTGTTTCTGGTACGTGCCGATCAGCTCGGCCTGGCCGATCACGTGGCCTTCCATCGCCTTCAGCAGCGCGGCCTTGTCCGCATGCCCCAGGTCCGGAAGCACCGCATCCAGCGCATACAGTTTGTGGAAGTAGCGATGCCGGCCGATGGGCGGGCACGGCCCGCCGTAGCCGACGCGCTTCCAGTCGTTGAGCGCCTGCGCGGTGCCCTTGGGCAACTGTGCGGCGGCGACGCCTTCGTCCAGTCCCGACAAATCCGCCGGCAGGTTGTACAGCACCCAATGGACCCACACGCGCTGCGGCGCGGCCGGATCGGGCGCGTCGGGGTCGTCCACGACGAGCGCAAGGCTGCGCGTACCGGGCGGCACGCCGGTCCACTTCAGTGCGGGGGAGATGTCCTGCCCTTCGCAGGTGAACTTCGCGGGAATCGCACCTTCGTGCGTGAACGCGGGCGACGTCAGTTGCAATGACATGCTTGCCTCCCTGCCGCGACTCCACGGCGGAAACAACGCAAGTGCCAGCATCATCGCGAGGATGCCCATCGAGCGCGCGAGGGTCATGCGCGGGCCCTTGCCGGAAGGCCCCGATTGTACGGGCGGCATCATGCGCGCCCTCACGACCCGCTAACGTTTTTCGGTCACCGCGCGACGCAGGTTGCGACGCGCCTGTGCGTCGTAGCGTTCGTGGAAGTATCCACTCAGGTAGATGCGCGGGCGCCCCAGCAGGGCTTTCAGGAAACGACGTCGGTTGAGCTTGAACAGCCAGCCGGGCACATGGCCGCGATACTCGGCAGCGATGCCGCGATCGTAGGCGTCGAATACCTCGGGTGGCGCACCGAGGATCGCCATGTCGCAGTCGAGGAACAGCGCGGCTTCCTCGTCCACGTCGCCCGGCGAAAACGAGCCGTGCCGTGCGGTCAGTTCGATCAGGTCCATCACTCGGCGCACGTCGACACCGGCATCGGGCATCCAGCGGGCGATCTGTGCAACCGCCATTTCGGCGGACCGCGTTTCGTTGTCCTTGCGCCCGGCTTCGTAGATCGCGTCGTGGTACAGCACGGCCAGCGCGACTTCCACCGGCTGCCGCCAACCGGGACCGTTCGCGGCGTCGCGGTAGTGGCGAAGCACTTCCTGCACATGCGCGATGTTGTGGTACGCCCGCGGCGGCGACGCGTAGGCTTCCTGCAACGCGGAGATCTGCGCGTCCGGGGGCGAAAACGGCAGACAGGAAGCGAGTGCGGCGGTGTCGGACATGCGCCTAGTGTGGCGCGCGCTTCAGCCCGTGAACAGTGTTGCCAGTCGGGGACGCAGCTGCGGTACGTCAGGGGGTTCGATGCCGAACGTGCCGTCCAGCACGTCCAGCATCTCGTCCACGTCGCGCAGCGTGCGACGCTCGCTGGCACCGTCCAGCGGATGGAACGCCAGCTCGCGATTGCGTAGCGCATGCCGTCCGCCGGGCACCGGTCGCGCCACGGTCAGGCCGCTGGTGAAATGCGAAACCGGGTTCGTCGACAGGTAATGGTTGGGCGCCTCGTAGTCGACCGGATGCTGTCGCTGCAGATCGAACCGGTACAGCGTGGGCCAGCCCTCGCCCACCTTCGCCTGCATCCACCAGTCGCCGTCGCGCTGGATCAGGCGAAACGGTTCGTGCGGCGTGGATTGCTCGACGTCGGCGCGCAGTGCCAGCACACCGGTGGGCGTCATGCCGCCGAAACCGACGTCCACCAGCAGCGCACCCTCTTCCCCGGCGATCCGCAGGAGCATGTGGCTGCGCGGCGTGATGCGGTCGTCCGGCCCGTTCCACAGAACGCGCGCGGCCAGGCCGCTCACGTCGAAGCCGATGGCGGTCAGTGCCTGCCACAGCAGCAGGTTGTGCTCAAAGCAATAGCCGCCGCGCCGCTGCGACACCAGCTTGCGCTCCAGTGCGTCTGGCGACAGGTCCACCGATAGTCCGAGGAACGGAGCGAGATTCTCGAACGGAATCGTGGTGGCGTGCTTGAAGGCGATGGCTTGCAGCGCATCGGTGGTTGGCGCGACCGGGCCGTCGTAGCCGATGCGCTCCAGGTAGGCGTCGAGGTTCATCGAAAGCTCCGGAGTGACGGAGCGATTCTGTCACCCTGCGCCGGTCGCAGACGCGTCCGTCGCGCAACGGTGTTTCGCGCCGGCGTTCACCCGGCGTGCTTGCCCGCATGCGTGCGGACCCATTCGGCGAAGCGGTCCATCCACTTCTGCACGAAGTCGCGACTGCCTTCGGCCACGTTGCCGTCCGCGTCGAAGAAGCCTTCCTTGACGTGTATGAAGGCTTCCGGCTGACCCATCGTGGGTGCGTCGAGGTAGGCCAGGATGTTGCGCAGGTGCTGCTGCGACATCGCGGTTCCCGCCGCGCCGATGGAGGCACCGATCACGCCCGCCGGCTTGCCCGCCCACGCACTTTTTCCGTAAGGGCGCGACGCGTGGTCGATGGCGTTCTTCAACACGCCCGGCACCGAGCGGTTGTATTCCGGCGTGACGAACAGAAGCCCGTCCGCGCTGGAGACTTCCTGCTTCAGCCGTTTCACCGGCGCCGCCTGGTGGTCGTCGTCGTCCTGGTTGTACAGCGGCAGGTCGCCGATCTCGCAGTGGTGGAAGGTGAAGTCCGACGGCGCCAGTTTCGTCAGCGCAATGGCCAGCTTCCGGTTGATCGACTCGCGGCGCAGGCTGCCGACGACAAGGGCGATGCGGTACTGACTCATGTGCGGGCTCCGTCCGGCGCCACTGTGCGCCGGTCCGGGGTACTTTTGCGGGCCGCGCGTTACCGACCCGTGACGGAGGGACTCACGCCTTGCGCAGGAAACAGGTCTTGAGCACGAGGCCCTTGATCTTGTCGGAGTTGCCTTCGATGTGCTCCGCATCGTCCTCGACCAGGCGGATGTTGCGGATCACCGTGCCCTGCTTCAGCGGGATCGACGACCCCTTCACCTTCAGGTCCTTGATCACCACCACGGTATCGCCGGCCACCAGCACGTTGCCATTGCTGTCGCGCACCACCACGCCCGCCTCCGTCGTTGCGCCACCTTCCACGGGCCACTCGAAGCCGCAGTCGGCGCAGACGAAGTTCACGCCATCCACGTAGGTGTTGGCCAGGGTGCATTGCGGACAGGCGGGAGCGGAAGGCATGGGCATGGCATCGACGTCGGGGGCGTGCATTCTACGCCCGCGGGCGCTGCCGCGCCCACCGTGCTCAGGGATTTTCGCGCTGGCGTTCGCGCACTTCCTGGGCGTCGCGCTCGAGAAAATAGTTGAGGAAGGTTCGGATCACGGCCACAGCCGCCAGACGGCCGATGCTGTCCCAGTCCGGCGCGATGGACGATTCGACGATGTCGGCCGCCAGCTGGAAGGTCAGTGCGCCGACCAGCCAGTGCGAGTAGTTGATCCAGATCTGCCGGCGCTCATGGCGGTCGTGCTGCGACGACGCGAGGAAACGCAGCGCGTCGTACACCGCCCTGAGCGTACCGGCAATGATCACCGCCAGTGCGATGAGGTCGAGCGCGACGATGACCGGCTCGGTGAAGCGGATCAGCCACTCATCCATCGGCTGCATCCTTCGCGCCGCGCACCACGCAGCGGAAACCGACGTGGCACGTCGACGTATCGACCGGCTGCGCCATGCGTGCGGCGGGCCGGTAGCGGCGGCAATAGTTGGGCGCGCACAGGTGCGAGCCCCCCTTCATCACGCGGCGCGGGATTGCGTGGCTCGCGTCCATGCTGGCTTCACGCTCGCCGCCGCGCGGGTTCTGCAGCGTGCAGCAGGCATGCTGCTGTAGGCGGTCGTGCGCCTGGTACCAGTCCTGCGTCCATTCCCACACGTTGCCGATCATGTCGTACAGGCCGTAACCGTTGGGATCGAACGAACCCACCGGCGCGGTCCAGAGGAAGCCATCTTCCACGCGTGCATCCCAGGGAAACTCGCCCTGGAATGTGTTGGCCATGTGGCGCCCATCGGGAACCAGTTCGTCACCCCAAGCGAATTCGGTGCCGTCGCTGCCACCTTTCGCAGCGAACTCCCATTCGGCTTCCGTGGGCAGGTCCTTGCCTGCCCATGTTGCATAGGCCAGTGCATCCTCGTAGGCGACATGCACCACGGGGTGATCGTCGAGCCCCTCCAGATTCGTGTCCGGCCCGCGCGGATGGCGCCAGTCGGCACCGGGAACGTACTGCCACCAGTTGAAGTGATTGCGCAGGTCCACGCGCCCGGGCGGCGGCACGAACACCACCGAAGCCGGCGCCAGCATCGCTGGATCGGCGCCTGGATAGTCGGCCGGGTCAGCGGGCTTCTCCGCCAGCGTCACATAACCAGTGGCCTGCACGAAACGCGCGAACTCGCGATTGGTGACCGCCTGGCGATCGATCCAGAAGCCGTCCACCGCGACGCGATGCGCGGGCTTCTCCTCGGGATAGTGGTGGTCGGATCCCATCGTGAAACTGCCACCGGGAATCCACACCATGTTCCCGCGCGACGCGTCCACGCCCTGCCCGACCTGCTCATGCATGCCCATTGCCGTCATCCGCGAACACGCGCCCCCAGTCGTTCTTCATGCTGACGATTCCGATGCCGTACTCGCCGGCACGGTCCAGGCCTTCCTTGAACACGCTGAGCTTGAAGTCGCGGTCGTAGGCGAATTCGCGCGCGGCGTCGTCGTGGTGAATGTACCAGCCCATGCGCGGCCCCGCGCCACCCAGTGTGTAGCGGATCATGGCCAGGTCGCCATCGGAATTTCCGAACGCGAAGATCGGCCGGCGACCGATGTGCAGCGCGATGTTGACCACCTTCTCGTCGCGGTCATCGAAGCTGTCCAGTTCGGGCAACTTCCGTACCACCATGCCATCGCCGGAATCCTCCAGCTTCATCTTCGTGCTGGACCCGACGACCTGCTCCGGCGGAATGCCGTAGAGCTGTTCCGCCACCACCCGCACGAACTCGATGCCGCCCCCCGTGACGATCCACGTCCGGAAGCCGTTGGCGCGCAGGTGGTCCAGCAACTCCCGTTGCGGCACATACGCATTGGTGATGAACCGGCGACCCAGTTTCGGGTGCTCGGCCTGGCGTATCCATCGCCATGCATTGGCGTGGAATTCCTCCAGCGTCATGCCGGCGTGCGTGGCGAACGCCGGCTCGAAGACGTCCTTCTTCGGCAACGAGGTCAATGCCTTCAGGTCGCCTTCGACGAACGCCTTGAACGCCGGCTTCTGCAACAGCGAAGGATCCTGCTGACACAGCCGCTTCACCTCCGCCAGCGCGAAGAACACCTGCACCTGCAGCGGGTACTCGCACCATAGCGTTCCGTCGTTGTCGAACGCGGCGATGCGCTCGGCGGGCGGGACGAAGTCCGGCCCGCCCTCCTTCGTGACGCGCGCGACGAAGTCGAGAATGGCCGACTTCGCCGCGCCGTCGTTCCAGGATGGCAACGCTGCCATCAACTCTGGCGCACCGTGCATCAGCTCGACTTGCTCGATATCTCGTTCATCTTCTGCTCGGCCTGCTTTAGGTCGAAGCTGCCCGGTGTCTGAGCCGGCGGGAACTCCTTGTAGGTCGCCAGGTACTGCGCTGCGGCCGCCTGCGCGCCGTAGATCCAGAACGCGTTGTGGATCATCCAGTCCCAGTACACGTTCGAGGTGACGTCCGCCCGCTCATACGGATCCATGCGCAGGTTGAATATCTTCGGCATGCGCAACGGCGTGAACGGCTCGGCCCAGACCTGCATGGTGCCCCTGCAGCGCTGTTCCATGAACACGATCTTCCAGTTTTGCCAGCGTATGCCCAGCACGTCGCCGTCATCGCTGAAGTAGAAGAACCATTTGCGCGGCGACTTGTCGACCTCGCCCGTCAGGTACGGGAGAAGGTTGAAGCCGTCGATCAGGTTCTTGTACTTGCGTCCGTTGACCGTTGCACCCTTCTTGAGGCGTTCGATGCAATCGGTGTCGCCTGCCGCGGCCAGCAGCGTCGGCAACCAGTCGTGGTGCTGGATGATCTCGTTGCTCACCTTGCCCGCCGGGATTCGTCCGGGCCAGCGGATCAGTTCCGGAATGCGGAAGGCGCCTTCCCAGTTGGTGTTCTTCTCGCTGCGGAACGGCGTCATGCCGGCATCCGGCCAGCTGTTCATGTGCGGACCGTTGTCGGTGGAATAGATGACGATGGTGTCCTCGGCCAGGCCGAGCTCATCGAGCAGGTCCAGCATCTGCCCGACGTTACGGTCGTGGTCCACCATCGTGTCGTGATACGGCGACTGGTGATCGCCCGCCTGCCCCATGCTCTCGGGCTTGGTATGCGTGATGAAGTGCATGTGCGTGGTGTTGAGCCACACGAAGAACGGCGTACCCGACTTGTTCTGGCGCTTGATGAAATCGCTGGCGACCTCGACGAACTCGTCGTCACAGGTCTCCATGCGCTTGCGGGTCAGCGGCCCGGTGTCCTTGATCTTCTGCTTGCCGACCCTGCCCCAGCGCTCCTGCACGGTGGCGTCGTCCTTGTCGGTCGCCCAGCTGTGGATCACCCCGCGCGGCCCGAACTTCTCGCGATACCGCGGATCCTTCGGGTACCCGTACATCTCCGGCTCTTCCTCGGCGTTGAGGTGGTAGAGATTGCCGAAGAACTCGTCGAAGCCATGCACCGTCGGAAGGTGCTTGTTGAGATCGCCCAGATGGTTTTTCCCGAACTGTCCCGTCGCATAGCCCCGATCCTTCAGCAGGGACGCGATGGTGACCACCGAGTCGACCATGCCCTGCGAAGCCCCCGGAATGCCGACTTTCGACAGCCCCGTGCGGTGCACGCTCTGGCCGGTGATGAACGATGAGCGCCCCGCCGTGCAGCTCTGTTCGCCGTAGGAATCGGTGAAGCGCATGCCCTCGTTGGCGATGCGGTCGATGTTGGGCGTGTGATAACCCATCAGACCGTGGGTGTAGCAACTCAGGTTTGCGATGCCGATGTCGTCACCCCAGATCACCAGGATGTTGGGCGGCTTCCCCCCTCCACCGCCACTCTTCTTGCGGGCGTCGGGCCGGGCGGCTGGTTCGGCCGATTTCGCCACCTTGGTGGGGCGGGCTGGGGTCTTTGCCTTTGCCATGACGCTTCTCCTTGAAGCACTTCGGGGGAAACAACACTCGTTGCGACGTTCGATACGCCGGCATCACCTCATCCGGCGGCCAGATCGAAGGCCATGCTGACGATCGCGTACAGGCCGATCATCAGAAGGACCAATGCGGTCAACAGCGTGTAGGAGACGGGATAGGCGCTTTCGGCATGGACCAGCCCGTCGTGCGCCATGCGATTGCGCTCCGCGCGCAGGCCGCGCATGAAGTTGACGTGGTAGCCGATGCCCACGATCAGCAGCAGAACGCCCAGCGCCACCAGGGCCAGGCCGAAATTGCTGGGGGCAGCAGTGCCGATCTTCAGCAGACCCGAGTCGCGTGCCTTGGTGAAGACCTGGAAGATGGTGAATCCGAAACCGATCAGCGACAGCGCCGTGCGGATCACCGACATCAACGTGCGCTCCGCGCTCAGGCGCGTGCGCTGGAACGACATGCCGGTGCGCCGCATGGACATCTCGGTGCGGTTGGTGGACAGGTCGGTGCGATGCGTCGACAGGTCGGTCCGGTACTCCGACAGCGACGTGCGGTGCTCGGAAAGCCCTGTGCGGTGCGTGGACAGCTTGGTGCGGTGCTGGGAGTACTCCACCGACGCCAGGTCGGAGTTGCTGATGTCGACGTCCGGAATCGGCGGCGGCGGCGTCTCGGGCAGCCTGCGCGGACGCACCAGCTCGGTCGACGCTGCATCGGGATTCGGGTCGGGCTGCTCGTGCGAGGCCATGGGCGATGCTCCGGTGGTCACGCGCTGCGGTGCCTGCGCGCCATCCACCAGTGCGCAAGGCGATTGATCGGCCCGCGCATGATCAGGTAGGGGATGAAGCACAGCAGCACGATGAAGTTGACCGCCTCCAGCACGTGGAACGTGCCGAACACGCGGTACTGGTAGATGATCTCCATCACCAGGCCGAGCACGAGGATGCGCCCGGTGGCCTTCACGCCTTCGTTCAGCGATGCACTGCGGTGTACGGGATCGTGCGTGATGGTCCAGAAGTACGGCGCGCGCCCGACCTTGGCATCCTTGAATCCGTCACGCACGGCCATCAGCAGCGCCATGGTGGGCTGCAGCACGAAGCGGAACGTCATCGGCCCTTCCGCCCTGCCGATCAGGTCGGTGTAGAACCGCACCGCATCGTTGACGAATCCTTCCATCACGCCCCTTCGGCAAGGCCACGGATGGCAGAGCCAGTCGCGTGACGGGTCGTCCCGGCGAAAGCGGAACGGTCTTGTGCGCGGGTCGCAGCATGGCTGCCAAAGGCATGGCGAGACACACGACGAAGGCTTTTATCGTCGTGTCAGCGAGGTGAATGAGTCGTGATGGATCGATGCATGCTCGTTCAGCATGCGTGGCGATCGTGAGGGCGATTACTTGCGTGAAGCAGTCTTCGCGACCTTCTTCACCGCAGTTTTCTTCGTGGCGGCTTTTCGCGCGTCGGCCTTGCGAAGGTCACGCAGCGCATCCTTGCCCAGCCATCGCTCCGTGGCTACGTCGGACGTGGACAGGCGCTGCGCCAGTTCCAGCCCGGCCTCACGCACCTCGTCGCGGCGGCCGAGCGAGCGCAGCGCCCAGCTCGCACCCTTGCGCACGAAGTTGCGCTCGTCGCCTGCTTCTCTTTCAACCAGCGCCAGCCCGCGCCGGTACGCGGCTGCGTCGCCGCGGCCGTGCAAGGCCAGGCTGGCCAGCAGCGCGAACGCCGCGCGCTTCTGGAACTCGTCGCGACGCGATGCCCACTGATCCACCTTGCGCCATGCATGTGGTGTGCGGTCGAACAACACAAAGCACAGCGTGTCGCAGATGGCCCAGTTGTCGAAATCCCGGCACCAGCGATCCATCTGTGCGGCGGTCAAGAGCTCGGGTTCGGCGACATAGGCGGCCAGCGTGCGGGCTTCGTAGATGCCGGTGTCCCACAACGCCTGCGCGAGCGCGTGATCGCGGCCGGCCTGCTTCGCCAGCGACTGGATGTCCTTCATCCCCACGCCCAGCGCGTGGTCGGTCGGAATGGCGAATCGCGCCATGCCATCGCGCGTGGCGTGGCTGGCGTGTCGGCGCAGCCATTCGACCGCCTCGTCCACGCTCATCGCGCGCGTTGGCGCCGCACGGGGACGCGTTGCGGGAGTACGTCGCGCGGATGTGGTGGTCGTCGTTGTCTGAGGCATATGGGACGTCGCCGTCACGCCTTCGGATTGAGCTGGTGCAGCAGCAGCGAATTACCTTCGGGATCCACGCATACCGCCATCCGGCAGTTGGGGCCGTGGATCACATCGCTGCGGAAAGGAACCTCGTGCGATTTCAGGTCCGCGATCAACGTGTCCAGGTCATCGACCTCGAACGCGATGGTCCCGCCGGCCGAATCGCTCGGCTTCTCCTGCGTGAAATTGGTCAGCGCCAGACATCCGCCGCCGGGCAGATCGTATTCGATCCAGTACTGCTCGCCCTGGTTTCCCATCGAGCCGGGCGTGAGGCCCAGCCGCCCTTCGTAGAAGCCGCGCGCACGCGCCACGTCCGTGATGGGATACATCGTGAAGGCGACCTTCTTCAACATGGCGCGTTCTCCTGTGGGGGATGGCGAGCCGCGGGACCGCGCGGCCGAGCGACCGATATCCCGCGCATGCGTGCCGCCGTCAAGCATCGATGCGCGCATTCCGACGGGCGGATGTCGATTCCCGGGGTTCTGCCTCGTCGTCATTGCATACCGGGCGCAACGCAGGCCCGGTTCTTCCGCCACTGAACAGGAGCCCTTCCGTGCAGGACAGATTCCAGCGCATCACGCCGTTCCTGTGGTTCAACACGCAGGCCGAAGAGGCGATGCAACAGTACGCATCGATCTTCCCCAACTCCCGCATCCTGGAGACGTTCCGCTATGACGCGGAAGCCGCACGCGTATCGGGACGCCCTGAAGGCTCGGTCATGACGATCGAGGCCGAACTCGACGGCCAGCGGATCACCGGCCTCAACGGCGGGCCGCACTTCACGTTCAACGAAGCCGTATCGCTGGTCGTGAATTGCCACGACCAGGCCGAGGTCGACCACTTCTGGGACCGGCTGTCCGACGGTGGCGATCCGAAGGCACAGGTGTGCGGCTGGCTGAAGGATCGCTTCGGCGTGTCGTGGCAGATCGTGCCGGTCGAGATACTTGCACTGCTCAAGCATCCCGACCCCGTGAAGGCCGGCAAGGCGATGGCCGAGATGTTGCGGCAGAAGAAACCCGACATCGCCGCGGTGCGCGCGGCGATGCAGTAGCGGCTACTTCGCGCCCAGCGCCCGCCGGGCGAAGAGCACGCAGACCACGCCGAACAGCATGTGCGCCAGCACGCTGTAGGTGATCCAGTCTGCGTGCTCGAACGACGGCGAGCGCCCCACGCGCGACAGCGGCATCACCACGAAGTTCATCACCACGTACAACACCACGCCGTACAACACGCCCAGCACGACAGGGCGACGCAGCAGCGCGGGATTGCGTCGCGCGACGAGGGTGTAGATCACCACGAACAGGGTGGCCATGAATACGTGCAACACCGCGCCGAGCACGGCCGCCTGCGTGCCGCCATCGTAGCTGGCCTGGCCGAGCACGCCGACCGCGATGGTCTGGAACACGCGCTGCAACCCCGCGCCATCCCACGAGAACCACAGCGTCGTGGCGAACACGAAGTCGCCAAGGGCGACGAGCACACCACCGAGCAGGACTTGCGACCAATCGACCCTACGCGCGATTCGGGACACGACGCACCTCTCCTCGGGGCCACCCCGGGCCCGACCCGCGCATCCTAGGCGTTGTCTGCAGATCGCACCCATGACTTTCGTCATAGACAAGATTGTCTAGACAAGTCGTTCTAGTTGGTCTAGCGTTCGCACCATAGCCACCGGACCACGCCATGACCCGCAGAACCGCCAAGCCGCCCAAGCCCACCACCGCGGAGCTGGACCTTCTCCGCGTGATCTGGCGAATGGGCCCGTCCACGGTGAAGGACCTGCACCAGGCCCGCCTGGCCGAACGACCCGATGCCACCTACGCCAATGTGCTGCGGCTGCTGCAGGTAATGCATGGCAAGGGTCTGGTGGTCCGCGATGAAAGCCAGCGCTCGCATGTCTACGCCGCCGCGCATGCGCAGGACGCGCTGCAGACGAACCTGCTGAAGGACCTCATCCAGAAGGCGTTCGCCGGCTCCGGCAAGGCACTGGTGCTGGCGGCACTGAACGACCATGTCACCGAACGCGAGCGCGAGGAGATCAAGCGCTTCCTCAAGGAGCATCCCGATGGCTGACCTGCTCGATACGATCGTTCCCGCGCTCGGTTGGGCGCTGGTGCACTTCCTCTGGCAGGGCGCGCTGATCGGCGCGCTTGCCGCCGCAGCCCTGCATGCGCTGCGCGATGCGCGGCCGCAGGCACGCTACGCCGTCGTCTGCGTGGCCCTGCTGTCGTGCGTGATCGCCCCCGCCATCACCGTGGCCATGCGGCTGCTCGCGTCCGATGCCGTCGCCGCGATGCCGACGACGCTGACGGACACCGGCGTCACCGTGGTCCGCTTCGTTGCTGACACCGCCGGCGCGGGCTGGCGACTGGACGAAGCACTGCCGTGGATCGTGCTGACCTGGTTCTCCGGTGCGTGCGCGCTGTCGCTGCGCATGGCGACCGGCCTGCTCTGGGTGCAGCGTCTGCGTTCCACGCCGCAAGGGCCCGCGCATGCGGCATGGCAGGCGCGACTGGACGCACTCACGCAGCGTTTCGGCATGCCGCGCGTGGCGCTGCGGCTGGTGGATTCGCTGGACTCCCCGGTCTCGGCCGGCTGGTGGCGGCCGGTGGTGTTCCTGCCGACGGCCCTGCTCGCGCGCATGCCGGTGGATCTGATCGAGGCGTTGCTCGCGCACGAGCTGGCACACGTGCGTCGCCGCGACTACCTGGTCAACCTGTTGCAGAACCTCGCCGAAGCGCTGCTGTTCTACCACCCCGTGACGTGGTGGCTGTCGCGGCGCATCCGCAACGAACGCGAACTCATCGCCGACCGTCTGGCCGCCGACATCACCGGCGAACCGCGACGCCTCGCGCTGGCGCTGTCCGAACTGTCGGACCTGGTCCACGCAGGCCATGCCTGCGCCCACACACCCCATCTCGCACAAGCCGCCCATGGAGGCTCGCTGATGTCCCGCATTGAACAACTCGTCCGTCCCGGCACCCGCATCGCACGTGGCGGCGTCGCCCTGCCCTTCGTCGGGCTGGCGGTGGCCTGCGTTGCCTTCTACGCGCATGCGCAGATCGTCCAGCCCAAGGCCGCCATGCAACCGCAACCGGCCGCACAGGCAACGGCGCAGGCCGTTGCCGATGCCAGCGCGGCCGCGCGACCGGCCACCGTGGCGAAGCCGCAAACCGCCGCCAGACCGGCAACGGCAGCGACGACGGCGACGACCACCTCCCGGAACGTGGTCATGCACGGCCATTCCGACGATGCCTATGCATTGGTCGGTCGTGATCGCGAGCGGATCACCATGGACGGATCCACCGATGACCTGGTCGAGATCGAGCAGGCGCGCAGCAGCCTCAAGGACCAGGACTTCGTCTGGTTCCGCCGCAACGGCAAGGCCTATGTCATCGCCGACGCCGCCACGCTGACGAAGGTACGCGAGGCATGGCGCGACACGAACGCCATCGGCGACCGCATGGAAGCACTGGGCGCGCAGATGGAAGTGCACGGCAACAAGATGGAAGCGCTGGGCCAGCAGATGGAAAAGCTCGCGCAGCAGCCGAAGGACGAGGCCGCCATGGAAGCCGCATCGCAGCGCATGGAGGAACTGGGCCAGCAGCAGGCCGTCCTCGCCGCGCGCCAGGCCGAAGCCGCGGCCAACCTGTGGCGTGCCGACGAAGGCGAGCAGCGCAAGCTCAACGCCACCATGGAAGCCCTCTCGCAACAGCAGGAAGCGCTGGGCCGGCAGATGGAGGAACAGGGCAAGGTGATGGAAGCCCAGTCCCGTCGCATGAGCGCCAATCAGGCGCCGATGGAAGCGCTCGGCCGCCAGATGGAAGAGGCTGGCAAGCCGATGGAGGCGCTGGGCGCGCAGATGGATGCGCTGGGCAAGCAACAGGAAAAGGTGATCGCCGAAGCCGAGCGCCGTACCCGCCAGCTCATCGACGAAGCCGTCAGCAAGGGCCTGGCGCTGCCGGCCCCGCGTTACGGCGCGCTGTAACCGGCGTCACGTTGTAACAATCCGCTGCGACAGGCTGCCGCCTGTTGCAGCGCAAACGCCTGACTGGTGTGTTGATCCCGCTGCGTCCGGGCCGCTTCGCCTCATGCGCGAGTGCTCCATTCGGGCCGTTCGGCCCGTCGCCGGACAATGGGCCGTCGCCCGACCTTGCCGATCCTGTCCCCTCCGTGCCCCTGGCTGCGTTCTCCAGTACGGCAGGCAGTGCAGCGCACGCTGTGCAATGCCTGAAATGTTCAAGGGGCGACTCAATTGATCTTCGATTACAGGAAGGCGTCATCGCCGGCCGATCTGGAGGCGGACATCTGCATCATCGGTGCCGGTGCGGCCGGGCTCGCGATCGCATGGGCGTTCCTCGGGACGAAAACCCGGGTGTGCGTCGTCGAGGGCGGCGGCATCACCGCCGACGAGCGCAACCAGGCGCTGCTGGAGGGTTCCTCCGTCGGCAACCCGCCCTTCGACCCGGGCGCATCGCGCCTGCGGGCGTTCGGCGGCACGTGCAACTACTGGGGCCGGGGCTGCATTCCACTGGCGAACCTGGAAGCGCGCGACTGGGTTCCCGAAAGCGGCTGGCCCATCGGCTTCGCCGACCTCGAACCGCACTATCGTCGCGCCAGCACCTTCTGCGGCATCGATGCGCACGAGATCGGCGAGGACAGCTTCCTCACGCCGTCCACGCGGCAGCCGCTGTCGTTCGACGGCGACGCGCTGGAACACAAGATCTTCGCGACCAGCCCGATGATCTTCGGCCACGCGTATCGGGAAACGTTCGAGCGCGCCGACAACATCACCGTGCTGCTGCACGCGAACCTGCTGGAACTGGAAGCGGCCGCTTCGGCACAGGCCGTGCGCCAGGCGCGCATCGGCACGCTCGACGGCCGCCGCGGCGTGGTGCGCGCGGCGCACTTCGTGCTGGCCTGCGGCGGTATCGAGAACGCACGCCTGCTGTTGTCGTCCAACTCCGTCGTGCCGGCAGGACTGGGCAACCAGCATGATCTGGTCGGCCGCTATTTCATGGACCACCCCAGCGGCAAGCTCGGCACGCTGTTCACCGAGCAACCGCACGTGGTCACGCGGCCCTACGACCGCAACGTGCCCAAGGGCCGTCCGCAGGTGCATCCGGAAATCTGCCTGTCGGATGTCGCCCAGCGCAATTACCGCATCCTCAGCGGCCGCGTGCGTCCGTTCGCGTTCGAGGAGCCCGTGCCGGAAGGCCTGCAGGCGCTGCGCGACCTGCGCACGGCGATGCGCGCGCGCAGGCGTCACGAGAACTGGGCCATCAAGGCGCGCGTGTGCGGCCGCAAGAACGGCGAACCCGATTACATCGCCAAGGCCATGCCGCCGGCCGAGGACATCCGCGCACTGACGCTGCGCGCGGGCCTCAACGCGGGCGACATCGCCAAGGCCGTCGGCCGCAAACTGACGCGCAAGCCGACCGTTCGCACCGAACGGGTGGACCTGATCGGCTACTTCGAACAGGAGCCCAACCCCGACAGCCGCATCACGCTGGGCGAGGAACGCGACGCGCTCGGCCTTCGCAAGGTCAGCATCGACTGGCGCCTCACCGAGCTGGACCGCCACACCTACCGCACCGCGGCGAAGCTGTTCGGCGCCGAACTGGCGAACGCGTGCCGTGGCCGTTTCCAGTCCGAGACCTGGCTGGACGACGAAGCCGCCGTGCCGCAGGTGTTCGGCACCTCGCACCACATGGGCACCACGCGCATGGCCGACGCTCCGCACAAGGGCGTGGTGGATCGCGATTGCCGCGTGCACGGCGTGGACAACCTGCACGTGGCCGGCAGCTCGGTGTTTCCGACCGGAAGCTGGGCCTTCCCCACCTTCACCATCATCGCGCTGAGCCTGCGCCTGGCCGAACACCTGCGGAGCCGCCTCGAACAGGCGGCGCCCTTTCTCGGCTAGCGCGGAATGATGCCGCGGACGGCGCCATGAGCTCAGACCGCGTGTCCACCATCGGGCAGATCGCCGTGACAGTGGACGACGTGCCTGCCGCGCTGGCGTTCTACCGCGATGTGCTGGGCCTGCCGCACCTGTTCAGCGCGGGGCCGGAGCTGGCGTTCCTCGACGCCGGCGGCGTGCGGTTGATGCTCACCACGCCGCAGGGCGCAGGCACGTCGAGCGCGAACTCCATCCTGTACTTCAAGGTCGACGACATCGAGCGCGTGCAGGCCGCCATCGTCGCGCGCGGTGCGACGCAGGAACACGCGCCCCAGCTCACCGCGCGCCTGCCCGACCACGACCTGTGGATCGGCTTCGTCCGCGATCCCGACGACAACCTCATCGGGCTGATGGAAGAGCGGCGCCCTGCGTAGACGGCAGGACAGCGGACGCGTCCATGGCGATACTGGGACGACCCCACCCTGCCCGCCTCAATGGACATCCGAGTAGACGACCTCACCGGCGAACCGATCATCTCGCTGCTGGCCGAGCACATGCGTGCGATGGAAGCGACCTCGCCGCCCGAAAGTCGCCATGCCCTGGACCTGAGCGGGCTGCGGCAGCCGGAGATCACGTTCTGGTCCGTCTGGGACGGCGGCACGCTGGCCGGTTGCGGCGCGCTGAAACAGATCGACCCGCACCACGGCGAGATCAAGTCGATGCGCACGGCGGGCACGCACCAGCGTCGCGGCGTGGCATCGCGGATGCTGGACCACATCGTGGACGAGGCGCGCCGTCGTGGCTACGAACGCCTCAGCCTGGAGACCGGATCGATGGCGTATTTCGAACCGGCACGGCGCCTCTACGCATCGTTCGGATTCGTCCCCTGCGCACCGTTCGACCGCTACGTGGACGATCCCAACAGCGTCTTCATGACGCGACTGCTGGGCACCGGATGACGCGCGCGAATCAGCGCAGCTGGCTGTCCTTGCTGCCTCGGCGGTTATAGCCGCTGGCCGCGCCCTGTTCGCGGTCGTGCGCTTCCTGGCAGGCCACGCACAACCGCACGCCCGGCATGGCCTTGCGCCGTGCTTCGGGTATGGCGGTGTCGCACTCCTCGCAGTGCGTCAGGCCGGGACCTTTCGGAAGCTGGCTGCGGGCACGCTGGATGGCGTCCTTCACGGTGGCGTCGATCTGGTCCTGAACGGCGCCGTCACCTGCCCAACCGGTGGCCATGGGCTCGTCTCCTGGGGGATCGGAAAGTAGTAAAGCATAGCGCTGCGGCGCTGAATCTCCTGCGCAGGATCGTGCGCCATGCCCCTTGAATTGGCTCCTTCACGCCCCTGCCAAACGGCAGGCGCCGTCATCACGGCACGGGTCTAGAATGGCTTCAGTCCGTCGATGCGGCCCGGCCGCGAAGGCGCCGACATGAGCCGATGGCTGATCGCGTTGATGGCAGCAGCGTGGCTGCTGATCGCTCCCCGCGTGCCTGCCGAGCCGGTGTCCAGCGACCAGGTGATGGCCCTGCCCGCCGAGTTGCGCGACCGCCTGCACCGCGAAGTCCTGTACGAACGGCCCAACACGCAGCAGCGCCTGGACCGCCTGGTGACCTTCCTGTTCTCGCCCGAAGGGCTGGGCATGTCCTATCAGGAAGACGGCAACTACACGGTATCGGAAGCGTATACCGCGCGTGCTGCCAACTGCCTTTCCTTCACGATGCTCTTCATCGCGTTGGCGCGCGAAGCGAACCTCGACGTCTACCCGCAGGAGATCGAGGAAACACTGTCTTGGCGGCAGCACGACGGAACGCTGTACCTGAGCAACCACGTCAACGCCGCCGTGCGCGTGGGCAGCCGGCACTTCGTGGTGGACGTGGCGAACAACAACGTGATCGCCCGCGATGAAGCGGTGCCGATCAGCGACCGGCGTCTGCTGGCGCATTACTTCAACAACCTCGCCGTGGCGCGGCTGGAAGAAGGCGACTACGTCGCTGGCCTGGAGCAAATGGCACGGGCGCTGCAGCTGGATCCCGGCTATGCCAGCCACTGGAGCAACTCCGGCGTGCTGCACGTGCGCACCGGCGAGCTGGCGGCCGCCGACAATGACTACCGGCGCGCACTTTCCATCGATCCGCGCAACGCCAGCGCGCTGTTCAACGTGGCCAACCTGGCCGTGCGCACGGGCGACCATTCGCGCGAGAAGGAATTCCGCAACCGCCTGGTCGAAGTGCAGCGCACCGATCCGTTCCACCAGTTCCTGCTGGCGGTGAACTACGAACGCGACGGCGACCTCAAGCAGGCCATCCGCCATTACCGCCGCGCGATCCAGCTGCATCCGGAAGAGCATCGCTTCTACTCGGCGCTGGCCAACGCCTACGTCAAGAGCGGCCAGATACGGCGTGCGGTGCGCGCCCTCACCCGCGCCCAGGCGCTCAGCGACGGCGACACGCGCGCGGCCTACCGTGCCAAGCTCGACCGCCTGCGCGCGGCCCGCTGACGACGATCCACCCCGGGCCGCGTCCCCTTCCGGGCGCCTATCGCGTTTGCACTATCCAAGGACCGATCGGAAGGGGGCGAACGTGCGGCACGAAATGCTGATGGCGAGGAAGAAACTGGTCCGCATCGCGCTGGAAAGCGCGGAACTACCCGGACTCCGCCTGATCGCCCGCCCCCTGTACCGGCGCCTGTTCAGCCGACCGTACCGTGGCGGAAACGCCTATTACGGCGCGTACCAGTCGCATGCCGAAGCGCTGGCCGATGCACCCTCGCTGCCGACCAGCTACGACCAGCCGGGCACCACCGGCATGTACATGGACCGGCACCGCAGCATCCGCGTGAGCGACTACCCGGTGGTGCACTGGCTCTCGCAGTTGCTCGCCGACGGACGCCATCGCATCTTCGACCTGGGCGGCCACATCGGCGTGACCTATTACGGTTTCCGGCGTTACCTGAGCTATCCGGACACGCTGGAGTGGCGTGTCCACGACGTGCCTTCCGTGATCGACGCCGGCCGCGACTGGGCGCGCCAGTACGACCCGGACGGCCTGCTGCATTTCGCCGAGTCGCCGGAGGCGGCGGACTCGCACGACGTGCTGATCACCTGTGGCGCGCTGCAGTACCTGGACTACACGCTGCCGGAACTGCTCGGCCGCCTGCACAACGCACCGCCGCACGTGCTGGTGAACCTCACGCCGATGCATCCCGAGCGCGGCTACGTCACGCTGCAGAACATGGGCAAGGCGGTGTTGCCATACCGCGTGATGGCGCGCCCGCAATTCCTCGCGCAGATGCAGTCGCTCGGCTACACGCTGGTGGATCACTGGCAATCGAAAGAACGCCACCTGCGCGTGCCGTTCGAGCCCGCCTGCACGCTCGACCACTACGCCGGCTTCTACTTCAAGCGCGCCTGAGGCACGAAGCGACGAAGGCCTGCGCCGGACGCAGGCCTTCGCGACGCACGACGCTTATTTCGCCGGCACGCTGCCCGGTGGGAACGTGGCGAACATCTTGTCCACGCCAGCCTGCACCTTCGCGTTGACCGCCTCGGGCGAATCCGGAACCGTGCCGGACGCCGTGCCGCGCCACACCGCCTGCTTGGTCTTCATGTCGAACATGTCGAGCACCAGCGTACCGACCTCGTACGTGCGCACCGTCGTGGTCGCCGACCCCATGCCGACGCCGCCGCCCCATCGACCCCAACCGTAACCGCCCCAGGCCGGTCCGCTGTAGAAGGTATCCAGCGTCTGTTGCTGCTGTGTGGCGACGTTGGCTGCGAGTCCGATGTCGGCATCGGTCCCGCTGGTCTGCCGCCAGCCCTTGGCCGCAAGGTGCGCATCGATGGCCGCCGTCACGCGCTGGTCGACCAGCGGCGAGCGGCCTTCGGGCTTCTTCAACCACGTGTAGGTGTGGTAGCTGCTGAACTGCGTGCCCGGATCGTAATCCGTGTGCACGGTCGGCGTGCTGGCGCAGCCCGCCAGCGCAGTCAGCAGTACCGCGCTCAATGCGAGTGACTTCATGGGGGTTCTCCGTCAAGGGGAACAACTGGGTGGCACCGCGTCGCCGGTCAGCCCACCGCACATCGCCGCGGATGCCCGCGACATAGACCTTCCGCACGTGAAACGAACGTGAAGGATCGACGGCGTGCGATCCCGGAAAGTAGATACGCCGCAACGTGGCGTCCGTTCAACGTGAAGGAGCTTTCCATGCGACGAGCGATCGAAGGCGTTGTCCTTGGCGTGGTGCTGGCCTGCGCGTGGGCGCAGGCATGCGCGGCGGACGCCCTGCCTTCGTGGCGCGACGGGCCGTCGAGACAGGCGATCGTCGCGTTCGTGCAGAAGGTGACGACCGAAGGCGGAGCGGACTTCGTCGCGCCACCCGATCGCATCGCGACGTTCGACATGGACGGCACGCTGTGGGCCGAACAACCCGACTACGGGCAGGCGATGTTCATGCTCGACCGCATCCGCGCGCTCGCGCCGCAACATCCGGACTGGGCGACGACCGAACCGTACAAGTCGGCCATTGCCGGCGATGCGAAGGGATTGGCGGCAGCCGGCGAAGCGGGCCTGGCGAAGCTGCTGATCGAGACGCATACGGGCATGACGACGGAGGACTTCGACCGGACCGTGAGCGAGTGGATCTCCACCGCCAGGAATCCAAAGACCGGCAAGCGCTACGTCGACATGACGTACCAGCCGATGATCGAACTGATGGACTACCTGCGCGCGAATGGCTTCCGCACGTACATCGTTTCGGGCAGCGGACAGGAATTCATGCGCCCCTGGGCGCAGGCGACGTTCGGCGTACCACCGGAACAGGTCATCGGTAGCCTCGGCGAACTCAAGTACGAACTGCGCGGCGATACCCCGGTGCTGGTGAAGGGACCGAAACTGGTGCACATCGATGACGGCCCCGGCAAGCCGGCATCGATCGCTTACTTCATCGGCAAGCGTCCGATCTTCGCCTTCGGCAATTCCGACGGCGACCTGCAGATGCTGCAGTGGACAGCCGCCGGCGATGGTCCGCGTTTCGCCGGACTGGTCCACCACACGGACGGCAAGCGCGAGTTCGCCTACGACCGCGCCTCGCACATCGGCAAGCTGGACAAGGCGCTGGACGAAGCCACGCGCCGGCAGTGGACGGTGGTCGACATGGCCAAGGAATGGAACACGATCTACCCGCCGGCCAAGTGATCCGGCGACACAGGTCATCGATCCGGATCAGAACGAGATCGGCACGCGCGCGGTGAGCGTCATGTCCGGCGTGTCGCGGGTGACGCCCACGCCGAGCGCGACGTTCAACGAGACCTTCTCGTTGAAGCGGTAGGTGCCACCCAGCAGCAGCGTCCCCAGCGTGATGCGCACCGAGCCCGGTGTCGTCTGGCCGTTCTGCTTGGTCTTGCCGATGAGGCTGGTGTCGTAACCCAGGCTGATCGACGCCTTCTCGTTCAACGCCAGGCCCATGCCGAGGTTGAAGCCCCAGATGTCGCCGGCCTGCACGTCGCCCAGTTGTTCGGTGAGGCCGTTGAGCACCGTGCGCGAGACATTGCTGCGCTCGAAGTTGTAGAGGTAGCTGAAGGTGCCGAAGAACACGACCGGATCGGACGGATACAGCCAGGTCACGCCGGGCTGGATGGCCTCGAAGCCGGTGCCGGTGGGCAGCTCCAGCGGGAGACCGGTGCCGGTGGTGTTCTGCAGGCAGCGCTGCACGCAGTCGGTGACGACTTCGAACAGGTCCTTGCCCGTGCGGCTCTTGTAGCGCAGCCAACCGATGTAGAACGCCTTGTCCGGACCGCCGCGGTTGAGCTGGTAGCGCGCGGTCATCTCGACATCGCCCATGCCGTTGCCGTTGGCGTTGAACACGCGGTCCTGCGCGCTGCCGGTGAAGATCTCGCGGCTGACCGTGTCGGCGTTGAGGTAGACGTAGGGCACCTTGGCTTCCAGTTCGAAGCGACCACCGATGCCCATGCGCCCGGTGATCGTGCCGATGCCGGAGGTGGTCTTCACCTGGCGTACGTCGATCAGTCCGATCAGGATCGCCGGGATGATAGTGAAGCCCACCAGCGCCACGCGGTCGGTGGCCGAATAGCCGTACTGGATCGACGGTTCCAGGATGAACTGCCCGGCTGGCGTGAGCACGCCGGGCTGGTCGAAGATCTGCGCCACTTCCGGCGGACGCGTGACCGAATCCGGCGCCTGCCCGACCGGCCTCTGCCGTTGCGGCTGCGCCTGCTGCGGCGCCTGCTGCGCCTGCGCCTGTGCCTGTTGCTGCTGCGCCTGCTGCGCCGCCGGTGCGGGCGCCTGCTGTGCGAGCGAGGGCAGCACGGTACCGGGCGCGACACCGGCGCCACGTTCGTTGTTCAGACGCTCCTCGTCGAGCGCGCGTTGCAGATCGGCGACGGCGCGCTCCTGCTGCACCATCGATTGGCGCAGTTCGTCCAGGCGCTGTGTCTGTGC
Organism: Lysobacter stagni; assembly: GCF_030053425.1. Lineage (NCBI taxonomy): Bacteria > Pseudomonadati > Pseudomonadota > Gammaproteobacteria > Lysobacterales > Lysobacteraceae > Lysobacter > Lysobacter stagni. The sequence goes on from NZ_JASGBI010000001.1 coordinate 3,025,292, forward strand.
GTTGATCTCGCGCTGAAGGCTGTCCAGCCGTGCCGCCTCCGCCGGATCAGGGGGAGGCGGTACAGCTGCCCCGCTCGCCGTCGGCTGCGCAGCCGGGCGGGCCGGCTCCAGTCCCTGCCACTGGTCCGACGCCTGCGCCTGCGCGGCCGAGGTCGCGGCAAGCCACAGGCAAGGAACGAGCATCAGGCGGCGGGGCATCTGCGGCGGGGTTCTCATTCGTCGTCCTGTCGAAGGGTCCTTGGGTTACAACGCAGTCCGGAGACGGATCAGGGCGGAACGATCAGGGCGGCGTCGAGGCCTGCAGGATCGCGTTGTGCAGCGTGGACTGGGTGTTCAGGTCCTGGAACGCGGCCAGCGTGTCGACGCCGACGTTCACGGTGGTGAGGGCGCGGATGTCCTGCCCGTCCAGCGAGTTCTGGATCAGCACGCCACTGAGGTTGCCGGCGGGTTCGAAGTGGTTGTTCGGTCCCACCTGCACCACCACGCCATCGTTGAAGCGCGCCAGTTCGCGCGCCTGGTCCGGGGTCATGCGGGCCACGTCGGGAATCTGCACGCGCGTGGTGGCGGCCAGTTCGCCGTTGACGAACACGGCCCGTTCGATGCCGAAGGACAGCGTCATGCCGTGTTCGGTCATGAAGCCGCCGCGCAGGTCGTCCAGGAGCGCCGGATCGACCGCGACCCAGTCCGCCCCGAGGGCCGCGCCCGGAGGCGCGGCGGTGGCCGCGGCCGACGCAAGGGTCAGGCCGGCGGCAAGCAAGGTTGTCAGGCAAGGCGAGCGCATACCCACCCTCCTCAGATGTCGCCCGGACCACGCCGGGGCGTCACGATGTTGTAGAGGCTGTCGCGGGCGATGCCTGCGTCGAGCGGCGCCGGCGGTGCCGTACGCCAGTCGTTGGGCGCATTGAACTGCGCCAGGTCGCGCCGGTTGTGCACCACGAACAGAATGCGGTTGTCCCACAGTTTCTCGAAGCGGGAGCGCGGCATCGCACGCGTGCCGCGTGCCGGATCGCCGAGCAGTACCCGTCCGTTCTTCAGTCCTTTCACCACGACGAAATGGCGATAGCCGCGGTCGTTCAGCAGAACGATCGCGGGCAGGCCTTCTTCGGCGAGCCGGTCCAGCGGCTGTTCGAAACCGTCCGCCTGCAGGCCCATCGAGTTGAGATAGCGACGCATGTCGAGCATCGAGAAGCCGCGCTGGCGGATCTTCGCCTGGTCGCCCATCTCGTACATGCGCTGGAACACTTCGGCTTCCGTGACCGGCATGCCGTACTGGTAGGTCAGCAACGTGGCGGTGGCCGCCGATCCGCAGCTGAAGTCGAATTGCTGGCGAACGGTCGTCTTGAAGCGCGCCTCCTTGAGGCTGGTCACGTGAAGCGAATAGGCCCCGTTGGGCGGGACACGCAGATCCACCGGGCCGGCCAGCAACGAGCCCGGTAGGAGGATCCACGCCGATGCCGCCAGCCAAGCACGGCGCCGGAGGGCACGCAGCCTCATGGGCCGGTGTCCGCGAACTTCACGTTGACGATCATCGCGTTCTGGATCAGCACATTCGCGCCGGTGTTCTGGATCACCGTCGAGATGCCACTGGCGTTGGCGAACGATCCGGCGGTGACCGAGTTGTGTCCGGTCATCACGTCGTCGGCGACCGCGTCCTCGACGCGTCCGTTCACCCAGATGTCGTTGTCGACGTCGGTGCCGCCGCGCAGATCGCCCAGCGACTCCAGGTCCACCGCCGAGCCCAGTTCGCTCGAGTCGGGATGTTCGACGACGGCCACCGGTGGATCGGCGGCGATCGCGGTTGCCTGCGGTGGTGCGATCTCCGGTGTGGTCGCGTCCTGTGCGGACGCAACGCCGGTGCCGCACAGCGCGGCGGTAGTGCAAAGGCATATCAATGCAGAGCGGTTCAGTCGCATGGTCATGCTCCCTGCGTGATGCCCCGTTCGTGCGTCGCCTTCCTGGCGGAAGGCGTCCTGCCGGTGTCGGCCGACAGGACGCCCGTACGCACACGACGACGTACCGGAAGCCCGAGAGTCTCCGGCACGTCGAGGGGAGCGCTTACGGACCTACGGTCAGGTTGGCCTGCACGGTGACGCCCTGCTGGATCAGCGAGGAGAAGCCGCTGTTCTGCGCCGCAACGGTGATGCCTGCTGCGCCACTTGCGGTTCCGGTCATCGTGGAGGACATGTCGAACGAGCCCGCATCGGCATAGGCCGTGCCACCGGCACCGCCTGCACCACCGGTCGCGCCGTTGCCGACGCCGCCGTTGCCAGTGCCACCGTTGCCGGTGCCACCCGAGCCGCCCGCGCCACCCGCCGCGCCGACTGCACCAGCCGCGCCGTCACCGGCAGTGGCCGAGCCGTTGGTCGCGCTGGCATCGGCATCGCCGTTGGTCGCTGCACCGCCCGCACCGCCGCCGCCCGCGTTCGCGGTGACCGCGCCGCTTGCGCCGCCGTCACCTGCGGTCGCACCCGAGGTGCCCGTGCCCGCGCCTGCGGTTGCGGTCGAGCTGGAGGTCGAGGTCGAGCTCGGCGAGCCGCCGGCACCGCCCGCGCCACCGGTGCCCGTACCGCCTGCACCGCCCGCGCCGCCGTTGTCGTCGCCATCGCCGCCAGCACCGCCGCCGTCACCGCCGTCGTTGCCGCCGCCACCACCGCCGCCGCCGCCCGCGCCGCCACCGGCCAGAGAGCCGGAGCCGGACGCAGAACCGGCCAGGCTGGCACCGCCAGCGTCGCCGCTGTCGTTGTCGGCATCGCCACCGCGGCCGCTGTAGACGTCATAGACGTCGCCGCCACGACCGCCGCGACCGGCCGTCGCGTCGCCGATGCTCGCGTCGCCCGAGGTCGCACTGCCGTTCTCGGCACTGCCACCGCTGCCGCCGTCGCCGCCGTCGCCGCCATGGCCGCCGTTGCCGCCATTGCCGCCGTAGCCGTCGCCGCCATTGCCTTCGCCGCCATAGCCGTCGCCGCCTGCGCCGCCGCGACCACCGCTGGCGTCGCCATAGTTCTTGGCGACGTTGCCGATGTCGTGGGTATAGACGTCATACACCGCGCCTTCGAGCTTGGTGATGGCGACGATGTGGCTGGAGGTCTTGCTGAAGGTGGAAGAGTCGGTATAGGTGCTGGTTGCGGTGCCTGCGTTGTTCGCGGCTGCCGAGGCGTCGGACGCATCCGCGTCGCCATCGTTGTCGCGATTGTCGCCAGCGCTGTTATCGGAGGCGTCGATATTCGAAAGAATGTCGTCGCCGCCATTACCGTCACCGTTAGTCTGTTGTGCCCATGCCTGGCCCGCGAGGCCAAGGCCAACGAGCACTGCCGTTGCCATCAAGCTGGTACGAATGCGCATTGTTGTTCTCCTTTACGGTACGTCGGCTGGCACCCGGGGGAGGCACCGGTAAACGACGCAAAGAACTACACGCATGGCCGGTGCCAACTTTCGTTCAGGCAGCCAAACCCGCTGATCTGCAAGGAGAATACGGCTGAACACCGCGAAGGGCACGGACCGCAGGCCCGATCGGGGCGCGCGATCGCGCGCGGATGTTGCAAAAGTGGAACCGCGTTTGCGATGCATCCATGCAGGGGTGTCGCAAGTCGTGCGGCAACTGCCTGATCCGTTTGGGCAGGCGCGGCGGCGCCGGTATTCAGAAAGGCATTTCACGGTTGAAACGCTGGGCTTTGCAGCCATCTTTCAACGCATCCGATCGGCAATGCGTTCAATGCGTTGCGAGACGATCCTCAGACCGGACTGACGTTGCGACGCGGCAACGCCCGGATATTGTTGGGGTTCACTCCCCAGCTTCGCTCACGCCACCCTCACGACGCGCGGTATCGCGATCGGCCCGCAGGCGATCAAGCTTCTCCTTGAGTTTGATCTCCAGACCACGCTCCACCGGCTCGTAGTACACCCGTTCGCCCATCGCATCGGGGAAGCCCGTCTGCGCGAGCGCGATGCCGCCCTCGGCATCGTGGTCGTAGCGATAACCTTTGGAATATCCCAGTTGTTTCATCAGCCGTGTCGGCGCATTGCGCAGGTGCAGCGGCACGTCCTGCGTGCCGTACTCGTGCACGTCGCTGCGCGCGGCGTTGTAGGCGGCGTACACCGCGTTCGACTTGGCCGTCGTCGCCAGGTAGATGACGATCTGCGCCAGCGCGAGCTCGCCTTCGGGACTGCCCAGTCGCTCGAACGTGTCCCAGGCATCCAGCGCCATCGGCAACGCGCGCGGATCGGCCAGGCCGATGTCTTCCACCGCCATGCGCGTGATGCGGCGCGCCAGGTACGCGCGGTCGCAACCGCCGTCGAGCATGCGTGCCAGCCAGTACACCGCGGCATCGGGATTGGAGCTGCGCACCGACTTGTGCAATGCGGAGATCTGGTCGTAGAACTGCTCGCCGCCCTTGTCGAAACGACGCGTGCGGTCGGCCAGTACCTGCGCGAGCGTGGCGGGCGTGACTTCGCCGGCTTCTCCCTCGGCCAGCTCGGCGGCGATTTCCAGCAGCGTGAGCGCGCGTCGCACGTCGCCATCGGCGGCCTGCGAGATTTCACGCAAGGCTTCATCGCTCACGATCAGGCCACGATCGCCCAGTCCACGTTCCTCGTCGTCCAGCGCCTGGCGCAACGCCAGCGTGATGTCGTCGACGGAGACCGCCTCCATCACGTGCACGCGGCAACGCGACAGCAACGCGGAGTTCAGTTCGAAGGACGGGTTTTCGGTCGTCGCGCCGACGAACAGGATGGTGCCGCGTTCGATGTGCGGCAGGAACGCGTCCTGCTGCGCCTTGTTGAACCGGTGCACCTCGTCCACGAACAGCACGGTGCGATGCCCTTCGGCGAACCGCTGTGCGGCCTCGGCCAGCACCTGGCGCACTTCCGGCAGGCCGGACAGCACGGCCGAAATCGCGCGGAACTCGGCGTCGGCGTACCTGGCCAGCAGCAGCGCGAGCGTGGTTTTTCCGCAACCCGGCGGGCCCCACAGGATCATCGAATGCACGCGTCCGGATTCGATCGCGCGACGCAGCGCCGAACGCGGCGCGAGCAGGCGCCTCTGCCCGACCATGTCGTCCAGCGTGCGCGGACGCATGCGCTCGGCCAGTGGTTGCATCGCGCTGCGGTCGACGTGCAGCAGGTCTTCGGTCGCGGGGGAGGACGGGGTGCGGCGGGCCACGGGGCCTGTCTCGTGGAAACAATGCCCACACGATACCAACCCTGCGCGCCGGCGAGGCGCATACACGCTGGCCGTCGGCGGCCTCAGCGCGGGAGTGCGGCGGTCTGCGCGACCGGTGTGGCCGATGGCAGGTCGTAATCGAAGCGCAGCCACTGCGCGTCGCGACGGTCGTAGAGCGCGTGGATGCGGATGTCCTGGCTGCCGTCGCGACCGAAATCGGCCAGGCCGCGCGCCTCGATGCCCAGATAGTGCTGACCGGTCTCCACCGTCTCCACGCGGTCGAGCTGCATGCGCACGTCGTCCACGCCCAGCTCGCGCTGCAGCGTCTCGATCGCGCGGTCTTCCAGATGACGCAGTGCGAGGCTGTCGTTGGGAATCGGTCGTGCGTCGCCGCCCACGCCGAGGTCGATCTCCGGAGGGCCCGGCTGCCCCAGCAGGCTGTCGTAGATGCTGCGGAAATGGAATCCGATCCAGCCCGGGTCGCCCACGAACCGCAGGCTGCCCTCGCCTTCTATCGCACTGGTGCGCGCATCGATCGGGAGCATGCGCAGTGCACCGAACCTGGCTTCGACGGGCCGCCCCTGGAAACGCTCCGACAGGCTGCCGACCACGGTGCCGGCGATGAGCTTCTCCGTGGCCGCACGATCGTCATGCGTGGCCGCAGCCTCACTTTTCGCCGCCCTTGCACCCGGCCCGCCCGCGCAGGCGCAGGTGGGCAACAACACGGCAAGCACGACCCACGACAGACGCTGCTTCACGTATGGGCTCCCACCCGGAAAGCCCGGGCCCGCCCTCCAGAAAACGCAAAGGCCTGCCGGAGCAGGCCTTTGCGATCGCGATGGGCGCGGGATCAGCCGCCGCCGATCACATCCACGCCCTTCGGCGGCGTGTAGCGGAAGGTATCGGCGGGGAACGCCGGGTTGCGCTTCCATCCGCTGAAGTCGATCTCGGTGCGCTGGCCCAGGTTGTCGACGACCTGCATCTTCACCAGCCCACCCTGACCGAAGCCCAGGCGCGCGCTGCGGAAGCTGGCTTCAGACTCGTTCTTCGGCGTCAACGCCATCCACTGCAGGCCTTCGTTGGCGTCGAGTTCCTGCACGGTGAACTGCGCGTCCAGCTTCGCCGGATCGATCAGGGCCGAGAGCGGGCTGTTCTGCTCTTCCACGCCCTGCGGCCGCACGGTGACCTGCTGCAGATCCGGGTCGAACACCCACACCTTCTTGCCGTCGGCCACGATCAGCTGCGGGTACGGCTTCACGTATTCCCAGCGGAACAGGCGCGGCGCGGACAGCGCGACCTTGCCGGTGGAATTCTCCTTGAGCTTGCCCTGCGGATCGAACACGCGCTGGCTGAACTGTCCGCTCAGCCCCTTCAGGCCCTTGGTGAAGGCATTGAGGTCGTCGCGCGCGCCGGCGAAGACCGGCGAGGACGCCAGCAGCAGCGCCACGAAGGCGCCCAGGAAACGCTTTGCACGCATGAAGGACTCCGGGAAACGATTGCCGGCGAGTGTGCCGGTACTTTTCTGAATGCGGATGAACGACGACAGGCGTCGTTTATTTCGGCGGCGGCGGCGCGAGCACGCTGCGGTCGCCGTTGTGCTCCGGCGGCGTGACGACGCCCGCGGCTTCCATCGCCTCGATCAGGCGGGCGGCGCGGTTGTAGCCGATCTTCAGGCGGCGCTGCACGCCCGAGATGGACGCACGCCGTGTCTCGGTGACGATGCGCACGGCTTCGTCGTAGAGGGGATCGGACTCGTCGCCGCCACCGGCGTTGCTCTCCGGCAGGCCGGTCGCACCGACGACGACTCCGTCGCCCATCGTCTGCACTTCGTCCAGCACGCCCTCGATGTAATCCGGGCCGCCGCCGATCTGCTTGAGGTGCTCCACCACGCGATGCACTTCCTCGTCCGACACGAATGCGCCGTGCACACGTTCGGGCATCGCGGTGCCCGGCGGCAGGTACAGCATGTCGCCATGACCGAGCAGCGTTTCCGCGCCGGACTGGTCGAGGATGGTGCGCGAGTCGATCTTGCTCGACACCTGGAACGCGATGCGCGTGGGGATGTTGGCCTTGATCAGGCCGGTGATGACGTCCACCGACGGACGCTGCGTGGCCAGGATCAGGTGGATGCCGGCCGCGCGCGCCTTCTGCGCGAGGCGGGCGATCAGCTCTTCCACCTTCTTGCCGACGATCATCATCATGTCGGCGAATTCGTCGATGAAGATGACGATGAACGGCAACGTCTCCAGCGGTCGCGGCCCCTCGCCCAGTTCGGCGTTGGGCTTGAACAGCGGGTCCATCATCGGCTGGCCGGCTTCCTCGGCGTCCTTCACCTTCTTGTTGAAGCCAGCCAGGTTGCGCACGCCCACGGCCGACATCAGCTTGTAGCGGCGCTCCATCTCGGCCACGCACCAGCGCAGGCCGTTGGCAGCTTCCTTCATGTCGGTGACGACCGGCGCCAGCAGGTGCGGGATGCCCTGGTAGACCGACAGCTCCAGCATCTTCGGGTCGATCATCAGCATCCGCAGGTCCTTCGCGGAGGCCTTGTACAGCAGCGACAGCACCATCGCGTTGACCGCAACGGACTTGCCCGAACCCGTCGTACCGGCGACCAGCAGGTGCGGCATGCGCGCCAGGTCGGCGACCGTCGGCCGGCCGGCGATGTCCTTGCCCAGCGCCAGCGTCAGCGGGCTGGTGGACTTGTCGTATTCCTTCGAACGCAGCAATTCCGAGAGGAAGATCATCTCGCGCGAGGTGTTCGGCGTTTCCAGGCCGACCACCGACTTGCCCGGGATCACGTCGACCACGCGCACCGATTTCACCGACAGGCCACGTGCGATGTCCTTGTCGAGCGAGCTGATCTGGCTGACCTTCACGCCCGGTGCGGGCTCCAGTTCGAAACGCGTGATGACCGGGCCCGGATAGGCGCCGACGACCTGCGCATCGATGCGGAAGTCCTTGAGCTTGAACTCGATCTGGCGCGACAGCGTCTCGAGCGTTTCCTCGCTGTAGCCCTTGGGCTGCGGCTTGGGGTCGTCGAGAAGCGAGAGCGGCGGGATGCCGCTGCCATCGCCGACATGGAACAGCGGGATCTGCTGCTCGCGCTTGGCGCGATCGCTCTTCTCCACCACCGGCGCCGGCGGTGGCTCGATCTTCACCGGCGCGCGCTTGGCCCGCAGCTCGGTGTCGACCTTGCGGGCCTCCTCGCGTTCTTCGCGGTAGGCGCGCGTCTGCTGCCACTCGGTCGCCGACTTCTCGCCCTGGCGGAAAAGCTTGCTCAGCGTGGGACCCAGCGCGAGCACCCCCTGCCCGATCTTGTCCATCACCGCGAACCACGACAGCCCCGTCGCCAGCGTCACCGACACCAGCAACAGGGCCAGCAGGAACAGATTGCCGCCGACCGGACCGAAGCCGTTGTACAGCGACTTGCCGACCAGGCGCCCGAGGATGCCACCGGCACCGGCCGAGAAATCCGCGACCGCGCCCACGCGCAGGTACAGCAGACCGGTGGCCGAGACCAGAAACCCGACGATGCCCACCAGACGCAGCGCAGGACCGAGGTCCGCGTCGCCGTCGCCGTCCGCGTCCATTCCGAACAGGGCGATCCACGCGATCGCACCGAGCATGATCGGCAGCAGGAACGCCACGTAGCCGCACAGGTACAGCAGCACGTCGGCCGTCCACGCGCCGACGCGACCACCGACGTTGTGCAGCGGCGCGGTGACACTGCCCGAATGCGACCAGCCCGGGTCGTTCGGCGAGAAGGACACCAGGCTGGCCAGCAGATACAGCAGCAGCGGCGCGATCAGGATCAGCGCGATGTCGCGCATCAACCGCTGTCGACGCGGCGACGGCGGCAGCTTCTCGGCCTTGAGCTTCTTGCGACTGGCTGCGGACGCTTGCGCCACCGTGATGTTCTGCCTCAACAGGGTTTCGTTAGTCGTTGAATATACGACAAAAGCAAGGATTGGGGGCTCGCGGACGCGGATTCCGCCGGCCCCAAACGATCGTAGCCCGGGACGGTGGGGCCGCCCCGGGCTACGCGATTGTAGTTCGGGCCCGGGTCAGGCCGCGGGCACCGGCCCACGAATCCCGACCCGTGTCCCGATCCGGCCGTCAGACCTTCATGTCCTGCAGCGCCGGGTGGACGATCTTGCCCGCTTCGACGTTGATGCCGCGCACCAGCGCCTGGTTGTGGCGCCAGTCGTCGCCGGAGGCCAGCTTGTTGACCCACGGCAGGATCGCTGCGCAGATCGCCTGCGAGCTGGTCTGCGGCACGGCGCCCGGCATGTTGGTCACGCAGAAGTGGGTCACGCCCTCTTCCACATAGGTCGGCTCCTTCCAGGTGGTCGGACGCGAGGTCTCGAAGCAGCCGCCCTGGTCGATGGAGATGTCGACCAGCACGCTGCCCGCTTCCATGCCCTTGAGCATTTCGCGGTTCATCACGTGCGGGGCCTTGGCGCCGGTGACCAGCACCGCGCCGACGACCAGGTCGGCCGAGGCCACTTCGCGCGCGACGACATCGGCGTACGGGTACAGCGCGGTGACGTTGTTGCCCAGGCGCATCATCTCGTCCATGCGGTCCTGGCGCATTTCGAACACCACCACGTTCGAGCCGCCCGCCGCGGCCAGCTGCGCCGAGGCGCTGCCCGCCTTGCCCGCACCGAACACCACGACCTTGCCGCGCTCGGTCGAGGGCAGGCCGCCGAGCAGCTTGCCCTTGCCGCCCTGCGGCTGGTGCAGCAGGTGCGTGCCGACCTGGACCGCGATCTTGCCGGCGATGACCGACATCGGCGCCAGCAGCGGCAGGTCGCCGTTGGGCAGCTCGACGGTCTCGAAGGCGACGCCGGTCAGGCCGATGTCGAGCAGTTGGCGCGTGAGCTTGGGCTCGGCGGCCAGGTGCAGGTAGCAGAACAGGAGGTGGTCCTTGCGCAGGTGCGCCAGGTCGCCGGCGATCGGCTCCTTCACCTTCACGATGAGCTGGCCCTTCTCGTACAGCGCGGCCGCATCCGGGGCGATCTTCACGCCGAGCTGGGTGTACTGCTCGTCCTTGAAGCCCGACTTGATGCCGGCATCCTTCTCGATCCAGACCTCGTGGCCGCGCTTGACCAGGTCGCCGGCCGCGGCCGGAACGAGCGCAACGCGCCCTTCGAGGGTCTTGGTTTCCTTGGGAACGCCGATCCGCATGTCTCTACCTTCGATCGTTGAAAAGCCGCGCGGGCTTGCGCGGCTCGTTGGGGGAAAGTCCTGACGAAAAAAACGCCGCATCCGCGGCGCGTCCTGCGTATTGTCGTCCGTCGCGCGGGAGGCCTCACGGCGCAGTGCAACATTGCGTCGCGGGACGCGCCTTGTTTTAGATGAACCGCGCCTCCAAGCTATGCACCGACGTTCCATCGACACGCCTGCGTACGGACTTCCGAACAGCACGCCTGCGTATGGCGGAACACCTCGCGCCTGTGCGCATTCCAAGCCCGCGATTATACCCATGACCCCATCGAAGCACTCCAAAGTCATCATCCTCGGCTCCGGCCCGGCCGGCTGGACGGCCGCCGTCTACGCGGCGCGCGCGAACCTGAAGCCGCTGGTGATCACGGGCCTGCAGATGGGCGGCCAGCTGATGACGACCACCGAGGTCGACAACTGGCCCGGCGACGCGCACGGCCTGATGGGCCCGGACCTGATGGCGCGCATGCAGGCGCATGCCGAGCGCTTCGACACTGAAGTCGTGTTCGATCACGTCCACACGGTCGACACCTCGTCGCGTCCGTTCCGCCTGGTCGGCGACAGCGGCGAATACACCTGCGATGCACTGATCATCGCCACCGGTGCGACGGCGAAGTACCTCGGCCTGCCGTCGGAAGAGCTGTTCAAGGGCCGCGGCGTGTCCGCATGCGCGACCTGCGATGGTTTCTTCTACAAGGACCAGGACGTGGCGGTGATCGGCGGCGGCAACACCGCGGTCGAGGAAGCGCTGTACCTGTCCAACATCGCGCGCAAGGTGTACCTGGTGCATCGTCGCGACACGCTGCGCGCGGAAAAGATCATGCAGGACAAGCTGTTCGCGAAGATCCAGTCGGGCAAGATCGAACCGGTGTGGCACCACCAGGTCGACGAAGTGCTCGGCAACGATGCGGGCGTGACCGGACTGCGCGTGAAGTCGGTGCAGGACGACTCGACGAAGGAGCTCTCCATCCACGGCCTGTTCGTCGCCATCGGCCACACGCCGAACACCTCGCTGTTCGAGGGCCAGCTGGAAATGAAGAACGGCTACCTCGTCATCCGCACGGGTCTGGACGGCAACGCGACGCAGACCTCCGTGCCGGGCGTGTTCGCCGCCGGCGACGTAGCCGACCAGGTGTATCGCCAGGCGATCACCTCGGCCGGCTTCGGCTGCATGGCCGCGCTGGACGCCGAGAAGTTCCTCGACAAGGAAGGCTGACGGCCGCCTGCGTTCCGCGTGGACAAGCTCCTCGTCAAACAGTGCCTGTTCTACGGCAGCTGGCTGGCGTTCCCGTTCATTGCGTGGCTGTTGTGGCGCATGCGCCGGCCCGGCCGGCGCCTGCTGCTGGCGGTACCGCTGGCGGCGAGCCTGTTGTTCGTGTGGGCGCGTTTCGTCGAACCGCAGACGATCGTGGTCCGGGAAACGACGCTGCCCGGTACCGGCGCGAACCTGGACCTGGCGCTGGTCAGCGATATCCACCTGGGCGTCTACAAGGGGCGCGGATTCCTCGAACGCCTGGTCGCGCGGCTCGATGCGCTGCCCGTGCAGGCGGTGGTGATCGCGGGCGACCTCACTTACGAGCCGGGCGACGATTCGCTACAGGCGCTGTTCGCACCGCTGGCACAACTGCAACACCCGGCCTACGCGGTGCTGGGCAATCACGACCAGCAGCAGCCCGGACCGGACATCGACGTCGCCCTGCGCGCCGCGCTGCGCACGCACGGCGTGCAGGTCATCGAGGGACGATTCGCTGAAGGACCGGGCTGGCGTCTGGCCGGGCTGGGCGACCGCTGGGCGCTCAAGGACGACCCTGCGTTCCTGAAGGCCGTCCCTTCGCCGCTACCCACCATCGTGGTCGCACACAACCCGGACAGCGCGATGGGGCTGTCGCCGGACGACGCGGCGATCCTGCTCGCGGGCCACACGCATGGCGGGCAGATCCGCATTCCCTGGCTCTACCGCCATGTCATTCCCACCGAACACGACTTCGACCGCGGCGAGCAGTTCGCACTGACGCCGGCCGGACGCGTGCGCGTATTCACCACCTCCGGCGTGGGCGAGATCGGCCTGCCGATGCGCCTGTTCAACCCGCCCGTCATCGACATCCTGCATCTGCGACCATAGCCGCACGATGGTGGAAGTCCGCACGCACGATTCCCTGGCCGATGTCCCCGCACGCGCCTGGGACGCGCTGCATGACGGGCGCAATCCCTTCGTCGCGCATGCGTTCCTGTCCGGCCTCGAACAACACGGCTGCCTGCGCGCGCAATGGGGCTGGACACCGCAGCACCTCACGCTGTGGGACGGCGCGACACTGATCGCCGCGGCACCCGCATACCTGAAGGACAACTCGCACGGCGAGTTCGTGTTCGATCATGCCTGGGCGCACGCCTACGCGCGCCACGGGCTGGACTACTTCCCCAAATGGCTGTGCGCGGTGCCCTACTCGCCCGTGACCGGCCCGCGCCTGCTTGCACGCACGCCCGGGCATCGCGCACTGCTGGCGGCCACCATGGCGGAGCTGTGCGGGCGCAATCGCCTGTCATCGGCGCACGTGAATTTCCACGAGGAAGACGAGGACGCCGCATTCGATGAGGACTGGCTGCCGCGCATCGACGTGCAGTACCACTGGCGCAACGACCGCGGCTGGCGCGACTTCGACGATTACCTGTCCGCCTTCGACCACAAGCACCGCAAGAACATCCGCCAGGAACGCGCGAAGGTCGCGCGTGCCGGCGTGACGTTGCGCATCGCCGAAGGCGCCGGCATCGGCGATGACGACCTCGCCGCGATGCACGGCTTTTACCGGCAGACCTTCGCCGAGTACGGCAACCATCCCGCACTGACGCTGGAGTTCCTGCACCACCTGCGTTCGACGATGCCCTCGACGCTGGTGATCGTGCTGGCGCAGCGCGACGACCGACCGATCGCCGGCGCATTGTGCCTGCGCGGCCGCGACACGCTCTACGGACGCTACTGGGGCGCGCGGGAGAACGTGCCGGGGCTGCATTTCGAGGCCTGCTACTACCAGGGCATCGACTACTGCCTGCGCAACGGCCTCACGCGTTTCGAACCGGGCGCGCAGGGCGAGCACAAACTGGCGCGGGGCTTTCTCCCCACGTTCGTGCGCAGCCGCCACTGGATCGCCCACGATGAGTTCCGGCAGGCCCTGCGCGACTGGTGCGCCGAGGAGGCCACCGCCGTGCGGCGCTACGCCGCGACGCTGTCGGCGCATGCCCCATTCAAGTTGCCGCCCGGCGGTGCGGCATCATCATCGCCATGAGCCGCCTCCCGTCCCTGCTGCCGGACGACCCGACCGCACCGTTTCCGCCGGTCGAGCAGGCCCTGCGCCAGCCGGACGGGCTGCTGGCGGTTGGCGGCGATCTGTCGCCGACGCGGCTGCTCAACGCCTACCGGCACGGCATCTTTCCGTGGTACTCGCCCGGACAGCCGATCCTGTGGTGGAGTCCGGACCCGCGCACCGTGTTCCTCACCGACGGGGTACGCCTGTCGTCGAAATTCCGCCGTGCGCTGCGGAGCAGCACCTGGACGGTGCGTGCGGACACCGACTTCGCCGGCGTCATCGAGGCCTGCGCCACGATCCCGCGCCGCGGCCAGCGCGGCACCTGGATCACCCGCGACATGCGCGCCGCCTACCGCCAGCTGCATTCGCTGGGCCATGCGCATTCGATCGAGGTGTTCGACGCGGACCGGCTGGTCGGCGGCATCTACGGGGTAGGCGTCGGCCGGATGTTCTTCGGCGAAAGCATGTTCAGCGCGGTTTCCGGGGGCTCCAAGGTCGCCCTGGCGGCGCTGGCCTGGCATCTGCGCGACTGGGGTTGGCCGCTGATCGACGCGCAGGTCGAGAACGACCATCTCCTGAGCCTGGGAGCGCGGCAGTGGCCGCGGGAGCGCTTCGTCGCGCGCGTGTCGGATCTGTGCAACGACCCGGGGCTACAAGGGGTCTGGACGGCACGGCTGGGCGACTGGCCCGCGGCCCGGCTGGCCGAGCCCCAGGCGACCCGCCGGACTGGCGCTTAACCGATTTTTTGCGTAGACGCCACCGGCATGGCAAAATGCGTGGCTTCGTTGCCTGCCTCTCTGGCCGGCATCACGACCCCACACTCAGGAAACACATGGCAAAAGACGACGTGATCGAATTCGAGGGCACGGTGGCGGAAACCCTTCCGAACACCATGTTCCGGGTGCGCCTCGAAAACGGGCACGAGATCATTGCCCACATCTCCGGTCGCATGCGGAAGAACTACATCCGCATCCTGACCGGCGACAAGGTGAAGGTCGAGATGACCCCGTACGACCTGACCAAGGGTCGCATCACCTACCGCATGAAGTAATCCACTTCAGATAGTCGCGGTAAATACTTGACTGGAAAGCGGCCAATGGCCGCTTTCTTCGTTTCTGGTGACCGCGACGGGGCGTGTCCCGCGTTGTCCCGGTGAACTGGCCCACAGCCGCCCCGGGGTTACCGCAATGCCCAGTCGTCGCGCGTTCCTTGCCGCCCAGGGCGCTTTGTTCGCCACCGCCGTGGCGCCCTCGGGCCTGCTGGCGGCACTGGCGGCCAATACACCCCCCGTGCCCGAGTTGTCCGACTGGGACTCCGTGCGCCGGCTGTTCCGCCTCGATCCGGAATACCTGCACTTCTCCGGGTTCTACATCGCTTCCCACCCCGAGCCCGTCCGCCAGGCCATCGAGGCGTTCCGCCGCACGCTGGACGCCAACCCGCTTCTCACGGTCGAACATGGCATGTTCGGCACCGACGAGCAGAACCTGGAGCGGAAAGTCTGCGAAGCGGCCGCGGCGTACATCGGCGGCCGACCGGAGGAAATCGCGCTGACCGGCAGCACCACGATGGGCCTGGCGCTGGTCTATCACGGCCTGCCGCTGCGGCCGGGCGACGAGATCCTGACCACCGAGCACGACCACTTCGTCCACCACGAGGCGATCCGGCTGTCGACCCAGCGCAACGGCGCGACGGCGCGTCGGATCCGGCTGTTCGACCGTCCCGCCGACGCCACCGTGGAGGGCATCGTCGCGGCCGTGCGCCAGGGCATCGGCCCGAACACGCGCGTGCTCGGCATCACCTGGGTGCAGTCCAGCACCGGTTTGCGCGCCCCCGTGCGGGCCATCGCCGATGCGGTCGCACAGATCAATGCCGGACGCAGCGAGGACCAGCGCGTACGCATCGTCCTCGACGGCGTGCACGGCTTCGGCAGCGTGGATGCGGAAGCGGCGAAGCTGGGAGCGGACTACTTCTGCGCCGGTACCCACAAGTGGATCCTCGGGCCGCGCGGCACCGGACTGGTGTGGGCCTCGGCCGACAACTGGGCACGGCTGCGGCCCACCGTGCCGTCGTTCTCCGATCTGGAACAATACGAGGCCTGGCAGCAGGAGCGCGAACCGCGCAGGCCCAACGTCGCCGCGCGCGTGACACCCGGCGGGTTCCACGCGTACGAACACCACTGGGGCATGGCCAGCGCGTTCGAACTGCAACAGCGCCTCGGCCGTGCGCGCGCCACCGCGCGCATCGCCGAGCTCAATGGGCGCATCAAGGATGGACTTGCGGCGATTCCCGGCATCACCCTGCACACGCCACGCGATCCCGAACTGTCGGCCGGCATCAACTGTTTCGAACTGAAGGGAAAGGTGCCCGACGACGTGGTCGCCGCCCTGCTCCGCCGCAAGGTCCTGGCCAGCAGCAGTCCGTACGCGGTGAGCTATGCGCGGCTGTCGGGCGGATTGATGAACACGCCGGACCAGGTCGACCAGGCGCTTGCGGCACTGCGTGAGGTCGCCAAGGCCTGATAGCCCGCGTCACCGGACGGCCTTGTGTCGTCCGGGCAACACGAGGGCATAAGAAAGGCCGGTCGATGACCGGCCTTTTCCCGTTCCTGTGCGTTGCGGCCGCTGGCCTTACACCGTCGCCGGCAACAGCTTCTCCGGCTCGGCCTGCGCTTCCACGACCAGCTCGTCGCCCTTGACGTCGATCGTGACGCGGCCGCCGTTGACCAGCTTGCCGAACAGCAGCTCGTCCGCCAGCGGGCGCTTGATCTTGTCCTGGATCACGCGCGCCATCGGGCGTGCGCCCATCAGCGGGTCGAAGCCGTGCTGCGCCAGCCAGTCGCGTGCGGTCGGCGTGGTCGACAGGGCAACGTTCTTGTCGTGCAGCTGGGTTTCCAGTTCGATCAGGAACTTGTCCACCACACGCAGGATGTGCTCGAAGCTCAGCGCCTGGAACTGCACGACCGCATCCAGGCGGTTGCGGAACTCCGGGCTGAAGCTGCGGCGGATCACTTCCATCGCATCGGTGGAATGGTCCTGCTGGGTGAAGCCGATGGTGCGGCGCGACGCCTGCGCGGCGCCGGCGTTCGTCGTCATCACCAGGATCACGTTCTTGAAGTTGGCCTCGCGCCCGTTGGTGTCGGTGAGCACGCCGCGGTCCATGACCTGCAGCAGGATGTTGAAGATGTCCGGGTGGGCCTTCTCCACCTCGTCCAGCAGCAGGACGCAGTGCGGCGTCTTGACGATCTTCTCGGTCAGCAGGCCACCCTGGTCGAAGCCGACGTAGCCCGGGGGCGCGCCGATCAGGCGACTCACCGAATGCGGCTCCATGTATTCGGACATGTCGAAGCGGACCAGCTCGATGCCCAGCTGCAGCGCGAGCTGCTTGGTCACCTCGGTCTTGCCCACGCCGGTCGGGCCGGCGAAGAGGAAGTTGCCGATCGGCTTGTCCGGATTGGCCAGCCCCGAGCGGGCCAGCTTGATGGCGCTGGTCAGGGTCTCGATGGCCGGGTCCTGGCCGAAGATCACCATCTTCAGGTTGCGCTCGAGGTTCTTGAGCACGTCCTTGTCCGACGCGCTGACCTGCTTGGTCGGGATGCGCGCCATCTTGGCGACGATGGTCTCGATCTCCTCGACGTCGATCAGGCTCTTGCGGATGCCCTCGGCCAGCAGGCGCTGGCGCGCACCGGCCTCGTCGATGACGTCGATGGCCTTGTCCGGCAGCAGGCGGTCGCCGATGTGCTTGACCGACAGGTCGACCGCGGCCTGCAGCGCCTCGTCGGCGTAGGTCACGCCGTGGTGCGCCTCGTACTTGGGCTTGAGGCCCTGCAGGATCTCGTAGGTCTCGCCCACGGTCGGCTCGACGATGTCGATCTTCTGGAAGCGCCGCGCCAGCGCGCGGTCCTTCTCGAAGATGCCGCGGTACTCCTGGAACGTGGTCGAACCGATGCAGCGCAGCTCGCCCGACGCCAGCGCGGGCTTGATCAGGTTGGAGGCGTCCATGGTGCCGCCACTGGCGGAACCGGCACCGATGATGGTGTGGATCTCGTCGATGAAGAGCACGGCCTCGGGCAGCTTCTTCAGCTGCGTCAGCACCGCCTTCAGGCGCTTCTCGAAGTCGCCGCGGTACTTGGTGCCGGCCACCAGCGCGCCCAAGTCGAGGGCGTAGATGGTGGCGTCCATCAGGACCTCGGGCACCTCGCCGTCGACGATGCGCTTGGCCAGGCCCTCGGCGATCGCGGTCTTGCCCACGCCGGCCTCGCCGACGTAGAGCGGATTGTTCTTGCGGCGGCGGCACAGCACCTGGATGGTGCGCTCCACTTCGTCGCTGCGGCCCACCAGCGGGTCGATGCGGCCCTCGCGCGCGAGCTGGTTGAGGTTGACCGCGAACTCGGCCAGGGCATCGCCCTTGCCTTCACCCTCGCCGCCCTCGGATGCGCCGGAATCGCCCTCGTCGTGCGAGCGCGGGGATTCCTCGCCGCCCTGCTTGGCGATGCCGTGCGAGATGTAATTGACGACGTCCAGCCGGGCCACGTCCTGCTGGTTGAGGAAGTAGACCGCGTGCGAGTCCTTCTCGCCGAAGATCGCCACCAGCACGTTGGCGCCGGTGACCTCCTTCTTGCCGCTGGACTGCACGTGGTAGACCGCGCGCTGCAGGACACGCTGGAAGCCCAGCGTGGGCTGGGTGTCGCGGTCCACGTCTTCGGGCAGCACCGACACGGACGTGGCGATGGCCTGTTCCAGGTCGCTGCGCAGGCGCGGAAAGTCGACTCCGCAGGCCTTGAGCACGCCCTCGGCCGATGGGTTGTCGAGCAGCGCCAGCAGCAGGTGTTCGACCGTCATGTACTCATGGCGCGCCTCGCGGGCGCGCTTGTAGCACTGGCCGATGCTGTATTCGAGATCCTTGCTGAACATGGGGCGAAAGCCTCCGGAAAGCTACTGCCGTCCTAGATGGGGCCTGGCCTGGTGATTTCCATGCCCCCTACCGGTCCTGACCCCGGGCGATGGCGTTTGGTTCCACCCATCAGCTCAGACGTCCTGAGCGGAATTTTTAGGCCTTCTCCATCGTGCACAGCAAGGGATGTTGGTTGAGTCTTGAGAATTCGTTCACCTGCGCCACCTTCGATTCTGCAACCTCGCGGGTGAAAACGCCGCAGACGCCGCGACCGCGGGTATGCACGTGCAGCATGATCTGGGTGGCCTTCTCGGCATTCATGGCGAAAAAGCGCATCAGCACCTCCACCACGAAGTCCATGGGCGTGTAGTCGTCGTTCAGCAGAAGGACGGAATACAGCGGGGGGCGGGCGATTTCCGGCTTTCCCGTTTCCACCAGGACGCCGTGCTGATGCTCATGTTCGGTCTGCTTGGCCATGTGGGAATTATAGGCTGCCGCTCCAGACAGGTCGTGGACGCCCGAGCCCGGCGGCCGGCACAATGCGCCCACCCTCCACATCACCTGCTTCAATAAGGAATCCTTCATGCGTCAGCTCGTGCTCGCTGTGGCCCTGCTGTCCCTGCTGTCCGGTGTGCCCGCACTCGCCGCCACGAACTCCGCCAAGGCGGATGAAACAGTGCGTTCCGCCGATCCGGCGATTGCCCGCCAGCTCGACGGCCTGGGCTACAAGTACGAAGTGGATGAAGACGGCGATTACAAGCTGACCTTCGACATGGAGGACAACGGCCGCAGCCAGCTGGCCTATGTGATCTCGTCCGTGGAGAAGTTCGGCGAACTGCGCGTCCGCGAGATCTGGGCGCCCGCCTATCGGGCCGAAGACAGCGAGTTTCCCGCCGACGTCGCCAACCGCCTGCTGGCCGACAGCCACTCCAGCAAGCTGGGCGGCTGGGTCAAGCAGGGCAACATGGCGGTGTTCGTGGTGAAGGTGCCGGCCGACGCGCCCGCGTCGCAGCTGGAGGACGCCATCGACTTCGTCCTGCGCTCGGCCGACTCGATGGAGAAGGAGCTCACCGGCGAGGACGAGTTCTGATGAGTTACCGCGAAGGCCGGTTCTGGCAGCCCGACGTCACCGTCGCCACGGTGGTGACCGACGGCGGCCGGCTGCTGATGGTTGAGGAAACCGTCGGCGGCCGGCTCGTCCTCAACCAGCCCGCGGGCCATCTTGAACCCGACGAAACGCTGATCGAGGCGGCGCTTCGCGAAACGCGTGAGGAAACCGGCTGGGACGTCCGCCTCACCGCATTCGTCGGCGCCTACCAGTGGAAGGCGCCGGACAGTCCCGAGGGCACCGGACGTCACTACCTGCGCTTCGCCTTCGCCGCCGAGCCGGTTGCGCACGATGCCATGCGTCCGCTGGACGAAGGCATCGTCCGCGCGCTCTGGATGACCCCCAGCGAGCTGCAGGCCGCGCACGCGCGTCACCGCAGCCCGCTGGTGTGGAGGGCAGCTGCCGACTACCTCGCCGGCAGCCGCCATCCGCTCGAGCTGACCCGGCACCTGGCATGAGCACGGCACCGCGCACCGTCATCGGCATGTCCGGAGGGGTCGATTCCTCCGTGGCGGCACTGCGCCTGCGCGATACCGGCGAACCTCTCGCCGGCTTGTTCATGCAGAACTGGGCCGACGACGGCAGCGGGGACTGCCGTGCCGAAGACGACCGCCGCGACGCGGTCGCCGTCAGCGGCCGGCTCGGCATCCCGATCCACTTCCGCGATTTCTCCCGCGAGTACTGGGCAGGCGTGTTCGAGCACTTCCTCGCCGAGTACGCCGCCGGCCGCACGCCCAACCCGGACGTGCTGTGCAACCGCGAGATCAAGTTCAAGTATTTCCTCGACGCCGCCCGCGAGCTCGGCGCGCAGTACATCGCCACCGGCCATTACGCCCGCGTGGAAGCCCGCGACGGTCGTCACCTGCTGCTGCGCGCGGTGGACCGTAGCAAGGACCAGAGCTACTTCCTGCACCAGCTGGGCCAGGCGCAACTGGCAGCGACGAAGTTCCCGCTGGGCGAGCTGCTCAAGCGCGACGTCCGGCAGATGGCGCTGGACGCCGGCCTGCCCACCGCGGCGAAGAAGGACTCCACCGGCATCTGCTTCATCGGCGAGCGCGACTTCCGCGAGTTCCTCGGACGTTACCTGCCCGCGCGCGCCGGCGAGATGCGCACGCCCGATGGCCGCGTGATCGGTGAACACGCCGGCGTGTTCTATTTCACGCTCGGGCAACGCGAAGGCCTCAACATCGGCGGCGTGCGCGGATTCGAGGCCGCCCCGTGGTACGTGGTCGGCAAGGACGTAGCCAACAACATCCTGTACGTGGACCAGGGCAGCGACAGTCCATGGCTTCGTTCGCAGGCGCTGCGCTCGGAGCGCGCGCACTGGATCGCCGGTGCGCCGCCCGCCGCCCGTTTCGCGTGCAGCGCGCAGACGCGCTACCGGCAGGCCGACGAGACCTGTGAGGTGGTCGTGCGCGAGGACGGCACGCTCGACGTGCATTTCGCCCAACCGCAACGCGCGGTGACGCCGGGGCAGTCCCTGGTCCTCTACGACGGCGAGGTCTGCCTGGGCGGCGCGGTCATCGCCGCCACCGACGCGCCCCTGGAAGAACGCCTGAAGGCAAGAGCTGCATGAGTCAGAACACCTCGATGTCCACGCGCGTCCTCGCCCTCGCCGGCCTCGTGCAGGCCCTGGCACAGGTGCGACGCGTCGCCGACACCGGCCAGGCCAACGCGGCCATCCTCAACACGGCGATGGACTCGGTGTTCCGCATCGATTCGCCCTCGCCCAGCGCGGTCTACGGCGGCGTGGAAGCGCTGCGGCCGGGGCTGACGCTGCTGCGCGACTACTTCGGCACGACGCAGCGCGACGAACAACTGCCCCGTCTGGTGCTGGCCGTGATGCAGCTGGAGCGCCGCTTCGTGCGCGATTCGGCGATGGCGCAACGCGTGCAGGCCGGCATCCGCTCGCAGTCGGACAACGCCGAGCGTCACGGCAGCAGCCATCCGGACGTGATGTCGGCCCTCGGGTCGTTGTATGCGGAAACCCTGAGCCATCTTCGCCCGCGCGTGCTGGTGCAGGGCAACCCGCACTACCTGGGCCAGGCCACGGTGGTGGCGGAAGTCCGCGCCATCCTGCTGGCGGCGGTGCGCTCGGCGGTGCTGTGGCGCCAGTGCGGCGGCAGCCTGTGGGATTTCCTGCTGCGCCGCCGCGCCCTGCTGGAGGCGGTCAAGGACCACCTGGGGTAATCGCAGGCCGGGCCCTCGCCCGGCGCGTCGTCAGGCCAGCGGTGTGTGCATGCCGCCCAACCCGCACGCCCAGCACACGGCAGCGATCAACGCCAAGGCCGCCGTCCAGCGCAACGCCTGCTCCACCCGGTCGGACCGGGCCGGCTTGTCCATTTTCATGTTGTCCCCCTGCGTGCCGCACATGAAATAACGGCACCACACGCAAGTCCTTGACTGTTGTCACGCACTGCATCGGCGTGGGCGGCCAGCGATGGACGGCGATGTGAAGTTGCGACGGGTGGCACAAGGACGTCATGCGCGATGACGTCATCGGCACCGCTGTATCGAAGCCGCCATGCCCACGGAAGCGGAATCCACGCCTCCGACGCATCACCTCTTCCGGAAGTGCACCCTTATCTGCGAGTTGGATTCCCGCCTTCGCGGGATGACAGCCCAAAAAAGAACCCCGGCCAAGGCCGGGGTTCGTTGGTTAACGCGCCAACCGCATGGATCAGGCGCTGACCGTCTCCGCCACCTGGCGGTAGTCCTCGATCTGGTCGAAGTTCATGTAGCGGTAGATCTCGGCGCCGTTGCTGTTGATCACACCGACGTCCGCCATGTACTCCTCGCGGGTCGGGATGCGACCCAGGCGCGAGCAGATGGCGGCCAGCTCGGCCGAACCCAGGTACACGTTGGTGTTGCGACCCAGTCGGTTCGGGAAGTTGCGCGTGCTGGTGGAGAACACCGTCGCGCCTTCGCGCGCCTGCGCCTGGTTGCCCATGCACAGCGAGCAGCCCGGCATTTCCATGCGCGCGCCGGCAGTGCCGAAGGTGCCGTAGTGGCCTTCCTTGGTCAGCTCGGACGCGTCCATCTTGGTCGGCGGCGCGACCCACAGGCGGGTCGGGATGTCGCGCTTGCCTTCCAGCAGCTTCGCCGCGGCACGGAAGTGACCGATGTTGGTCATGCACGAACCGATGAACACCTCGTCGATCTTCGCACCGGCAACGTCGGACAGCGTCTTCACGTCGTCCGGGTCGTTCGGGCAGGCCAGGATCGGCTCGACGATCTCGTTGAGGTCGATCTCGATGACCGCGGCGTACTCGGCATCGGCATCGCCTTCCAGCAGCTGCGGGTTGGCCAGCCACGCTTCCATCGCCTTGATGCGGCGCGCCAGCGAGCGCGGGTCGGCATACCCTTCCGCGATCATCCACTTCAGCAGCGTGATGTTGCTGGTGATGTACTCGATGATCGGCGCCTTGTCCAAATGGACCGTGCAGCCGGCAGCCGAGCGTTCGGCCGAGGCGTCGGAGAGTTCGAACGCCTGCTCCACCTTGAGGTGCGGCAGACCTTCGATCTCGAGGATGCGACCGGAGAAGATGTTCTTCTTGCCCTGCTTGGCGACCGTCAGCAGGCCCTGCTTGATCGCGGCCAGCGGGATCGCGTTGACCAGGTCACGCAGGGTCACGCCCGGCTGCATCTCGCCCTTGAAGCGGACCAGCACCGATTCCGGCATGTCCAGCGGCATCACGCCGGTGGCCGCGGCGAACGCGACCAGGCCGGAACCGGCCGGGAACGAGATGCCCACCGGGAAGCGCGTGTGCGAGTCGCCGCCGGTGCCGACGGTGTCGGGCAGCAGCATGCGGTTGAGCCAGCTGTGGATCACGCCGTCGCCCGGGCGCAGCGCGATGCCGCCACGGTTGCTGATGAAGGCCGGCAGCTCGTGGTGCGTCTTGACGTCGACGGGCTTCGGGTAAGCGGCGGTGTGGCAGAACGACTGCATGACCAGGTCGGCCGAGAAGCCCAGGCAGGCCAGGTCCTTCAGCTCGTCGCGGGTCATCGGGCCGGTGGTGTCCTGCGAACCCACCGAGGTCATCTTCGGCTCGCAGTACGTGCCCGGACGAATACCCTTGTTTTCCGGCAGGCCGCAGGCGCGACCGACCATCTTCTGCGCCAGCGAGTAACCCTTGCCGGTGTCGGCCGGGTTCTGCGGCAGGCGGAACAGCGTCGACGGGGCCAGGCCCAGCGCTTCACGCGCCTTGGCGGTGAGGCCACGGCCGACGATCAGCGGAATGCGGCCGCCGGCACGGACTTCGTCGAACAGCACATCGGACTTCACCGCGAACTCGGCGATGACCTTGCCGTCTTTCAGCGCCTTGCCGTCGTACGGACGCAGTTCGACCACGTCACCCATGTTCATCTGCGACACGTCGAGTTCGATCGGCAGCGCGCCGGCGTCTTCCATCGTGTTGTAGAAGATCGGCGCGATCTTCGAACCCAGGCACACGCCGCCGAAGCGCTTGTTCGGGATGAACGGAATGTCTTCGCCGGTGAACCACAGCACCGAGTTGGTGGCGGACTTGCGCGAAGAACCGGTGCCGACCACGTCGCCGACGTAGGCGACCAGGTGGCCCTTCTCCTTCAGCGACTCGATGAAGGCGACCGGGCCGCGCTTGCCGTCTTCTTCCGGCTCGATGCCGTCGCGCTTGTTCTTCAGCATCGCCAGCGCGTGCAGCGGGATGTCCGGGCGCGTGGTGGCGTCAGGTGCGGGCGACAGGTCGTCGGTGTTGGTCTCGCCCGTCACCTTGAAGACGGTGATGGTCATCGACTCGGGCACTTCCGGACGGCTGGTGAACCACTCGGCGTCGGCCCAGCTCTGCAGCACGGACTTCGCGTTGGCGTTGCCCTTCTCGGCCTTTTCCTGCACGTCATGGAAGGCGTCGAACATCAGCAGCGTGTGCTTGAGCGCGTTGGCGGCGACGGTGCCGACTTCGGCGTCGTCCAGCAGCTCGACCAGCGGATGGATGTTGTAGCCGCCCAGCATCGTGCCCAGCAGCTCGGTGGCGCGGGCGCGGGAGATCAGCGCGTTCTTCTCGGTGCCGAAGGCGACGGCGGCGAGGTACGAGGCCTTCACCTTGGCGGCGTCGTCGACGCCGGCCGGCACGCGATTGGTGATCAGGTCGAGCAGGAAGCCTTCCTCGCCCGCCGGCGGGTTCTTCAGCAGTTCGATGACGTCGGCGGTCTGCTGCGCGGTGAGCGGCAGCGGCGGAATACCGAGGGCGGCGCGCTCGGCAACGTGGTGGCGGTAGGCTTCCAACATGGGTTTCTCCAATGAACTGCTGACAGATATCAAGGCGCCGTCGTTCAAGTCGCTTTCGGAACGATGAGCTTGAGGCCCTTGAAGTAATCGCGGAAAAAGGCGTCGTCGCGGGTGATCAGGCCGTCGCATTGCAACAGCGCGTGCGCGCCGATCAGGAAGTCGGCGACGACGCGCTCGCGTCGTCCGCCGCGCGAGCGGAAACGTTTGTTCATGTGCCCGGCGCGCATCGCAGCGGCTTCCAGCGTGGGCTGGTAGCGGATGCCGAGCGTGGCGAGCGTCTCCATCAGGTTGACGGAGGTGTCGAGCATCGACTGCACTTCGGCGACGACCGCGTCGCACACGACCACGTCCTCGCGCGCGAGCGCATCGCCGATGCACGTCTCGGACGCCTCCGCGTAACGCGGATCGCCGATGAGGACATCGAGGAGGACGGAGGAGTCGAGAGCGATCATTCGATCGGGTCGTTCGGCGCCCGGCCGCGCGTGGCGCGCAGGGCCTCGTCGGTGGTTTCCAGGCCGTCGACCAGCTTGAACTTGCCGCGCACCTTGCGCAGCGCCTCGCTGACGTCCTTGCGCAGGATGATGCGGCCGCCGTCCAGCTCGACCTTCAGCGTGGTGCCCTTGGTCAGGCCCAGCGCATCGCGCACGGCCTTGGGCAGGGTGATCTGGCCTCGTTCGGCAACGGTGGCTTCCACGGCGGACCTCCTCGACGGACAGATTTGGTATGCGCAAATGATACATACCTTCCCGCCCATACTCCATCGTGCGTGATCCGACAGGCGCACAATGAGGGCCCGCATTCAGGATCTGGACCGTCGTCCGGTCGCCTTAACACGAGCAGCGGATAATCGATCGATCTCCGAGCCAGACTCGCCATTCAGCCAAGCACCCGCCAGGAGGCCCCCATGTCACAAGACTCCTTCCAGACCCGCCGCCAGCTCTCCATCGACGGTCGCTCGCTCACCTACTTCAGTCTTCCCGCGCTGGGCGAACGCTTCGATATCGGCCGCCTGCCCTACTCCATGAAGATCCTGCTGGAGAACCTGTTGCGCCATGAGGACGGCGGGGCGACGGTGGGCAAGGAGCACATCGAGGCCGTGGCGAAGTGGGATGCCAAGGCCGAGCCCGATACCGAGATCGCCTTCATGCCGGCACGCGTGGTCCTGCAGGACTTCACCGGCGTGCCCTGCGTGGTCGACCTGGCGGCGATGCGCGACGCAGTGACGAAGCTGGGTGGCAACCCGAAGCAGATCAATCCGCTGATTCCGTCGGAGCTGGTCATCGATCACTCCGTGCAGGTGGACGTGTTCGGCACGGCCGATGCGCTGGACCTCAACGGCAAGATCGAGTTCCAGCGCAACATGGAGCGCTACAGCTTCCTGCGCTGGGGCCAGAAAGCCTTCGACAACTTCAAGGTGGTGCCGCCCAACACCGGCATCGTCCACCAGGTGAACCTGGAAAACCTGGCGCGCGTGGTAGTCGAGCGCGACGTGGACGGCGAGAAGCTCGCCTTCCCCGACACCGTGTTCGGTACCGACAGCCATACGACGATGATCAACGGCATCGGCGTGCTCGGCTGGGGCGTGGGCGGCATCGAGGCCGAGGCCGCGATGCTGGGCCAGCCTTCCTCGATGCTGATTCCGCAGGTGGTGGGCTTCAAGCTCACCGGCGCATTGCCGGAAGGCACCACCGCGACAGACCTGGTGCTCACCGTCACGCAGATGCTGCGCAAGCTCGGTGTGGTGGGCAAATTCGTCGAGTTCTTCGGCGAGGGCCTGCAGCATCTGCCGCTGGCCGACCGCGCCACCATCGCCAACATGGCGCCGGAGTACGGCGCGACCTGCGGCATCTTCCCGATCGATGCCGAATCGCTGAACTACCTGCGCCTGTCCGGCCGCAGCGCGTCGCAGATCGCACTGGTCGAGGCATACGCCAAGGCGCAGGGCCTGTGGCACGAGCCGGGCGCTCCGGAAGCGAGCTACTCCACCACACTGGAACTGGACCTGGGCGACGTGAAGCCCTCGCTGGCAGGCCCCAAGCGCCCGCAGGACCGCGTGTTGCTCAATGACGTCAAGCAGAACTATCGCGACAACCTGGGCCCGCTCACGATCAACCGCGACAAGCGCTCGACCGCCGTTTCCGATTTCGTGGCCGAGGGCGGCGGCGCCTCGGTCGGCAACGAATCGCTGCACAAGGGCATCGCCGACATCGCCATCCACGGCGAGAACGTGCGCCTGAAGGACGGTGCGGTGGTGATCGCCGCGATCACCTCGTGCACCAACACGTCCAACCCGGCGGTGATGCTCGGCGCGGGTCTGCTGGCACGCAATGCGGCGAAGCTGGGCCTGAAGGCCAAGCCATGGGTGAAGACCTCGCTCGGCCCGGGCTCGCTGGTCGTCACCGACTACCTGCGCAAGGCCAACGTGCTGGACGACCTGGAGAAGCTGGGCTTCTTCGTCGTCGGCTACGGCTGCACCACCTGCATCGGCAACTCCGGCCCGCTGCCGACGGAAGTCAGCGCGGGCATCGCCACCGGCGACCTGGTCGTGGCCTCGGTGCTGTCGGGCAACCGCAACTTCGAGGGCCGCGTGCATCCCGAGGTGAAGATGAACTACCTGGCCTCGCCGCCGCTGGTGGTGGCCTATGCGATCGCCGGCACGGTCGACATCGACCTCAGCCGCGAACCGCTGGGCAAGTCGACCGACGGCAAGGACGTGTTCCTGAAGGACATCTGGCCCAGCAACAAGGAAATCGGCGACGTCATCTCCGCCACCGTGGGTCCGGAACTGTTCGCGCAGAACTACGCCGACGTGTTCAAGGGCGACACGCGCTGGAACACCATCGCCTCGCCGGAAGGCGAGTCGTTCGCGTGGGACGGCGCCAGCACCTACATCAAGAACCCGCCCTACTTCGACGGCATGAGCATGCAGGTCGGTTCGATCTCCGACATCCATGGCGCACGCGTGCTGGGACTGTTCGGCGATTCGATCACCACCGACCACATCTCGCCGGCCGGCAACATCAAGAAGGACTCGCCGGCGGGCCGCTTCCTCGTTTCGCGCGGCGTGCAGCCGGCCGACTTCAACAGCTACGGCAGCCGTCGCGGCAACGACGACGTGATGGTGCGCGGCACCTTCGCCAACATCCGCATCAAGAACCTGATGTTCGGCGGTGAGGAAGGCGGCAACACGCTGTACTTCAAGGACGGCGCGGCACCCGAGAAGCTGTCCATCTACGACGCGGCCATGAAGTACAAGGCCGACGGCGTGCCGCTGGTGGTGCTGGCCGGCAAGGAATACGGCACCGGCTCCTCGCGCGACTGGGCGGCCAAGGGCACCAACCTATTGGGCGTGAAGGCGGTGATCGCCGAGAGCTTCGAGCGCATCCACCGTTCCAACCTGGTCGGCATGGGCGTACTGCCGCTGCTGTTCAACGACGGCGAGAACGCACAGACGCTGGGCCTGGACGGCTCGGAAACCTTCAGCGTCACCGGCCTGCAGGACGGCCAATCCAAGCGCGCCACCGTGACCGCCACGCGCAAGGACGGCAGCACCGCCTCGTTCGTGGTCAAGGTGATGCTGCTGACGCCGAAGGAAGTCGAGTACTTCCGCCACGGCGGCATCCTGCATTACGTGCTGAGGCAGCTGGCTTCGAAGAAGGCGGACTGACTCCGGAACGGCGGAAGCCCTAACCGCTGCAAGCCCCTCTCCCACCGGGAGAGGGGTTGGGGTGAGGGTCGGCGGAGTCATTGCGTCGATGGCCGCGACATGCCACAGAGGCTAATGACCTGCGTGACGCAGAGCTTTCCCTGATTTCCGTCTACAGCCTGGCTTCCCACCGCGCGCTGATGAGCCGCCATTCGCCGTCCTGCTCGCGCCAGCCGGTTTCGACCTCGTAGAGCCTGGCCGCGTCCGGCAGCAGCTGCCCGGATCCACCCGTCATCGCGACGCTGAAGCGCGCGGTCGCGTGGCCGGGAGTCATCTGGATCGCAACCGGGCCTGTGTTCGCGCCGACATGCCCATGCCTCAGGAACAGCACCTGCGCCATGCGCCGCACCCCGTCGCGGTCCAATGCATCGGGCCCGACGAAATCGTCCGCAAGCAGATCGCGGACGCCGGCCGCGTCCTTGCGTTCCACCGCCTCATGCAGCGCATCGATGGTCTCCCGCAGGCGCTGCTCCGGCGGCGCACGGCCGCAGCCGGTGGACACCGCCACCAGCAATGCCACCGCGCCCAGGCGTTTCACCGCCCTGCCGATCTCCATTCGACGCCCCCATGCGCACGTTCCGGCGACCATCCTGCCATGCGTCCCGGGCAAGCCGCGATTCGCCTTGCCAGCCCCCGGGCCCTATGCTCCAATCCGGGGAGTACCGTACGGTGGAGCATCCCAAGAATGCGACCGACGGGCTTCGAGGAAGTTGTTCCACAAGCGATTGGAGAGGGGATCGCGATGAGTTTCGAACGTCCGTGGCTGGCCCAGTATCCAGAAAGGGTCCCGGCCGAGATCGACATGGATGAGTTTTCGTCCGTGGTCGCGGTGCTGGAAAGCGCCATTGGGAATTACCGCGACCGCCCTGCGTTCGCGAATCTGGGCAAGACCCTCACCTACGCGCAGATCGACGAGCTCAGCGCACAGTTCGCCGCCTACCTGCTGGGCGAGCTGAAGCTCAAGAAGGGCGATCGCGTCGCGATCATGATGCCCAACTGCCTGCAGTACCCCATCGCCACCTTCGGCATCCTGCGTGCCGGCCTGACGGTGGTGAATACCAATCCGATGTACACCGCGCGCGAGCTGCGCCACCAGCTGGTCGACTCGGGTGCGAGCGCCATCCTGGTGCTCGACAACTTCGCGCACACCGTGCAGGAAGTGATCGCCGACACCTCGGTGAAGCAGGTCATCACCACCGGGCTGGGCGACATGCTCGGATTCCCGAAGGGCTCGGTCGTCAACTTCGTGTTGAAGTACGTGAAGAAGATGGTGCCCGACTACGAGCTGCCGGGCGCGATCCGTTTCCGCGACGCCCTCGCCCTGGGCCAGCGCCATGCGCTGCCCGAGGTGGAGATCGCCGGCGAGGACATCGCCTTCCTGCAGTACACCGGCGGCACCACCGGCGTGGCCAAGGGCGCCATGCTGACCCACCGCAACATGGTCGCCAACATGCAGCAGGCGGCGGCGTGGGTGGGCACCAACGTGCGGCTGGGCGAAGAGACCATCATCACCGCGCTGCCGCTGTACCACATCTTCGCGCTGACGGCGAATGGCCTGGTCTTCATGAAGTTCGGTGGACTGAACTACATGATCACCAACCCGCGCGACATGAAGGGCTTCGTCAAGGAGCTCAAGAGCGTCCGCTTCACCGCCATCACCGGCGTCAATACGCTGTTCAACGGCCTGTTGAACACGCCGGGCTTCAGCGATCTGGATTTCTCCAGCCTGCACCTCACGCTGGGCGGCGGCATGGCCGTGCAGCGCGCGGTGGCCGAGCGCTGGAAGCAGGTGACCGGCGTGACCCTGGTCGAGGCCTACGGCCTCACCGAGTCCGCACCGGCGGCGTGCATCAACCCCATGGACCTGGCCGAGTACAACGGCGCCATCGGCCTGCCCATTCCGTCCACCGACGCCTGCGTCAAGGACGAGAACGGCCGCATCCTGCCGATGGGCGAAGTCGGCGAGCTGTGCATCAAGGGCCCGCAGGTCATGAAGGGCTACTGGAACCGACCGGAGGAAACCGCCGGCGCCATCGATGCCGACGGCTGGCTGCACACCGGCGACATGGCACGCATGGACGAGAAGGGTTTCTTCTACATCGTCGATCGCAAGAAGGACATGATCCTGGTGTCCGGCTTCAACGTGTATCCGAACGAAGTCGAGGACGTGATCGCGATGATGCCGGGCGTGCTGGAAGTGGCCGCGGTCGGCGTGCCGGACGACAAGTCCGGCGAGGCGGTCAAGGTGGTCATCGTCAAGAAGGATCCGTCGCTGACCGCCGAGCAGGTCAAGGCGCACGCGCGCGAGAACCTGACCGGTTACAAGCATCCGCGCTACGTCGAGTTCCGCACGGAACTGCCGAAAACCAACGTCGGCAAAATCCTGCGTCGCGAGCTGCGCGACAACCCGACCACGCACTGACGCCCCGTCCGTCGGCAAGCCCCGAAAGCCCCTCCCGACCGGAGGGGCTTTTTCTTTTCGGGCGAACAACGGGGTGTAGCATCGCCCGGGTGGGCACCCACCCCTGCCGCTCGCTGCCCACTCCCTGCCTGCGGGCGGCTGTGCCGAGGACCGCAACATGAGCATGATCGAGAAGCTTCACCGCACGCGCGCCTACCCGACCCTGCGCGTCGAATCCGACCCCGCGGGCGACAGCCATTGGATGTACATGCACAACGACCACGCTCAGGGCGCGCGGCCGTGTTTCCGCACGGAGCTCATGGACGACATGTGGAGCTTCCTCAACTCGATCACGCTGCGCGAGAACCAACGCCAGAGCGGACGCCTGCGCCATGTCGTGCTCGCCTCCTCCGCTCCCGGCGCGTTCAATCTCGGCGGCGACCTGCAACTGTTCTCGCAGCTGATCCGCGCCAACGACCGCGAACACCTGATGGCCTATGCGCGCCGCTGCGTCGATGGCGTGCACCATTTCCACAACGGCCTGGGCGGCGACGTGCGCACCATCGCACTGGTCCAGGGCGATGCGCTGGGCGGCGGCATGGAGCTGGCGCTGTCGTGCCACACCATCGTGGCCGAGGAAGACGTCGACATGGGCCTGCCGGAAGTGCTGTTCGGGCTGTTCCCGGGCATGGGCGCGTATTCGTTCCTGTGCAAGCGCGTCACGCCACAGCTGGCCGAACGCCTGATCCTGGAAGGCACGATCCTGCCGAGCCAGGAATGGCACCGCATGGGCGTTGTCGACCATCTCGTGCCCAAGGGCGAAGGCGAAGCCGCGGTGAACGACATCATCCGCCGCCAGCAGCGCGCTCCGCATGCGCATCTGGCCATGAACGCCGTGCGCGCCATCGGCCAGCCGGTCGGTTACGACGAACTGGTGGGCATCACCGAAGTCTGGGTCGACACCGCCCTGGCCCTCGGCGAGAAGGCGCTGCGGACCATGGAGCGCATCGTGCGCGCGCAGGAACGCCGGTCGGGGACGGAAGCGGCGGCCTGATCGCGGGCGAAGGTCAGTAGCAGGACACAGGGGACATCAGGGGGTGCGCTCGCTTTCATCGCGGGCGCCGCGTCGCTGTTCGCGCGCGTCGAGCGCGGCCCTGCCCTGGGCCAGGCGTTCGCGCAGTCCGGCCAGCAGCGACGTCCCGTCTCGTGCCAGTTGCCAATCCGGCAAGCGCATCAGTTCGCCACTGGTGGCGGCGAGCTTGATCAGACCGAGGTTGCTGGCCACACCCTTGAGGGCGTGGGCCTGCTCGCGGGTGCGCTCCCATTCGGCACGCGGAATGGCCGCTTCGATCTGCTGCAGACACTTGTCCGCATCGAGCAGGCACTGCGCGATGAACTCGCGCTCGAAGCTGGCGCCCATGCCCAGCCCGCCCAGTTCGTCGAGTACCGAGCTGTCGAAATGGCTGTCGGTGGCCACCGGGTCCGGACGCGTCGTAACGACAGTCGTGGCCGCGATGCGGTTGTTGGCGGCGATATCGGCCAGCGTGTCGAGCAGGCGCGTCGTCGACACCGGCTTGGACAGGAACGCACGCGCACCGGCCTGCTCGCAGGCGCGGATCGATTCGGTGGTCACGTCCGCGCTGAGGATAAGCACCGGCGTGCGACGACCGCTACCGGCCTCCATCACACGCAACTGGCGCAGCAGATCCAGACCACTCACGTCCGGCATGTGCAGGTCGGTGATCACCGCGTCGTAGTCCGACGCCGCCAGCGCGTTGAGCACTTCCTCGCCGCCTTCCACGCAGGTCGCGCGGTGACCGGCCTTCTGCAGCAGGCGCTGCAGCACCATGCGGTTGGCGATGTGGTCGTCCGCGACCAGGATCGACAGGCTGCGCACGCGTGCGCGATGACGCAGGAACGGATCGGTGAACGCAATGACGTTCTGCGGCGCATCGCCACCCGCGGCGAGGCCGCCGGTCGGTACGGCCACCGGTTCCGGCAGGGCTTCGCGCGCACGCTCGAACGGCAGCTCCACCCAGAAGCGGCTGCCGCGCGGCTCGCTGCTTTCGAAACCGATGCTGCCGCCCATGGCTTCGGCCAGGCCCTTGGCGATCGTGGTGCCCAGGCCCGTGCCACCGTAGCGGCGCGCCAGGCTGACGTCGGCCTGCTCGAACGCCTCGAACAAACGTTCGCGCATCGCCAGCGGCACGCCGATGCCGGTGTCGGTCACGGCAAAACGCAGGCGCACGCGCCCGCTGTCCTGCTCTTCCACGGTGACATCCAGACGCACCGAACCTTCGTCGGTGAACTTCACCGCGTTACCGGCCAGATTGATCAGGATCTGGCGCAGGTGCACGACGTCGCCGCGCACCAGCTCCGGCACGCCGGCAGCGATATTGGCCACGTACTGCAGGCGCTTGGTGCGCGCCTGTGGTTGCAGGATCAGCCCGATGCTGTCGACCAGTTCGCGCGGACTGAAGTCGACGTGATCGAGCTTGAGCTTGCCGGCCTCGATCGCGGAGATGTCGAGCACGTCCTCCACCAGCGACAGCAGGCTGCGCATGGAGGCCTGGATCGTGTTGACGCACTCACGCTGCTCGGCGTCCAGGCGCGTGGTCGCCAACAGCTCGGACATGCCGGCCAGGCCGTTGAGCGGAGTGCGGAACTCGTGGCTCATGTTGGCCAGGAACCGGCTCTTGGCCTCGTTCGCGCGGCGCGCTTCCTCGGTCGCGGTGACCAGCGCGCGCAACAGGCCCGACAGGTACAACGGAATCGCGGCAAGGCCCAGCAGCAGGCCCACGCCGAGCACGCGGTTGGCGTGCCAGTAATCGTTGAACACGATGACCGAGCCGAAGCTCGCCAGTGCCATGCCGACTGCGCCGTACAGATACCCGTTGCCGTAGCGCAGACCGTTGCCGATGGTGACCCACATCAGGATCACGTAGACCCATGCCAGCGGCTCGCCGATGTGGATCATCGCCGCGGCCATCAGGCCGTAATCGGAGATCATGCCGATGATGCGGCGCACGTGGGATTTCGCCGGCCGCCACAGAATCCAGGCGATCAGCACCGCGCCGACGGCGAAGCCTGTCTCCACCATCAGCAGCACGTTGGAATACTGGTGCGAAGGCAGCGCACCGCTCGCGCCGCGCACGAGCATGTAGATCAGCACGACGGACAGCACCGCCAGGCGCACGAAGGCCTGGCCGTGCTCGCTGTCCGAGCGTCGCGACAACACCTTCTGCAGCTTGCCCAGGACTTCCTTCATCGGCCAACTCCTTCGGCTCACTCCAGGCCGGGACGCGCCGACACGGTCGAGAAACGGTTGCAGATGTCCTCGAGCCGTTCGCGGCTGCGGATCAGGGCGTCCACGCAGCGCGGGTCGAACAGCCGGCCCCGCTGCGCATACAGGTAACCCAGCGCCGCATCCACGTCCCAGGCCTTCTTGTACGGTCGCGGCGAGATCAGCGCGTCGAAGACGTCG
Organism: Lysobacter stagni; assembly: GCF_030053425.1. Lineage (NCBI taxonomy): Bacteria > Pseudomonadati > Pseudomonadota > Gammaproteobacteria > Lysobacterales > Lysobacteraceae > Lysobacter > Lysobacter stagni. Next base: position 3,059,830 of record NZ_JASGBI010000001.1, read on the forward strand.
GCGACCGCCACGATCCTTGCTTCCAACGGAATTTCCTCGCCGCGAAGGCCATCAGGATAGCCGCTGCCGTCGTAGCGCTCGTGATGACGCAGCGCGATCAGCGCGCCGGCCTGGATGAAACGGTTCTGGCTGCCGCTGAGCAGTTCGTAGCCGATGCGCGGATGGCGGCGCATCACCGCAGTCTCGTCCTCCGACAGCGGCCCGGTCTTCATCAGCACCGCATCGGGAATCGCGATCTTGCCGATGTCGTGCAGCGGCGCGGCCATCTCGATGACGCGCACTTCGTCCTCGAACATGCCCAGCTGTTCGGCGATCAGTCCGGCCACGTGTGCCATGCGCTCCAGGAACGCACTGGTGCCGGCGTCGCGGTATTCGATGGCGCGGGCCAGGCGCGACAGCGTCTCGCGTTCGCGCTCCTCGACCTCGTGCATGCTCGACAGCAGGCGCTGTTCCAGCGACAGCGCGCGCTGCTTCACGTTCTCGGACTGCTGGCGCAGCTGAAGCAGGTTGCGGCAGCGCGCGCGCAGTTCGCGCGGACGCACCGGCTTGACGAGGAAATCGATCACGCCCGCTTCCAGCGCGGCCTGACGCACGGGTTCGTCGCCGACGACGGTGACCAGGATGATCGGGATATCGCGGTGCAGCGGCAGGCGACGGAAGCGGCGTGCGAACTCCAGTCCGTCCAGCTGCGGCATGCGGTAATCCAGCAGCAACAGATCGGGCTGGTTCGTCTCGCACCACCCCAGCGCGGCCTCGGGATCGCCGAAGTCCGACACTCTCAGCTCGGACGAAATGTCCTCGATGATGTGGCGCAGCATCGTGCGCGCGGAAGTTTGATCATCGACGATGACTACATTCACACCGAGGGTCCGTTGAGCCGCCACCCCCCATGGTGGCCATGAGAGGAGCATACCCCGGGCCGACGGCGCTCGCAGCCGGGATCTGTGCCCCACCCTTGCTGGAATCGGCCGAATGCGCGCCGGCTTTAGCGGGGCTTCATGGCTACCGGGCGTTCAGCAGGCCACGCGGCAGTGCCGCGCAGCAATGCTCCGATGACCCTGCATTGCCATCCATGGCGTCACGCCATCGGCTTCGGGGCGCCCGGCCCGGCCATCCATGGCCCGGCGTTCGGCAGGCCACGCGGCAGTGCCGCGCAGCAATGACTTCGATGACGCTGCATTGCCATCCATGGCGTGACGCCATCGGCTTCGGGGCGCCCGGCCCGGCCATCCATGGCCCGGCGTTCGGCAGGCCACGCGGCAGTGCCGCGTCAGCGGCCTGCCTCACCCCTCGGGGCGCATGTAGGGGAACAGCAGCACGTCGCGGATCGAGGACGAGCCGGTCATCAGCATCACCAGACGGTCGATGCCGATGCCCAGGCCGCCCGTGGGCGGCAGACCGACCTCCAGGGCGCGGATGTAGTCGGCATCGAAGTGCATGGCCTCGTCGTCCCCGCCCTCCTTCGCCGCGACCTGGGCGCGGAAGCGCTCGGCCTGGTCTTCCGGATCGTTCAGCTCGGAGAACCCGTTCGCCAGCTCCTTGCCGTTGATGAACAGCTCGAAGCGGTCGGTGAGTTCCGGATCCAAGTCGTTGGCACGGGCCAGCGGGCTGACCTCGACCGGGTGGTCGATGATGAAGGTCGGCTGGATCAGCGTGTGCTCGACGGTCTTCTCGAAGATCTCCAGCAGCAGCTTGCCCCAGCCGTAGGCCGGCTTCACCGCGCAGCCCAGGCGCTTGCAGTGCGCGCGCATCTTCTCGACGTCGCGCAGATCTTCGCGGGCGATTTCCGGGTTGTGCTCCAGCACCGCGTCGGTCATCGACCAGCGGCGGAACGCGGGGCCCAGGTCGATGTCCTGGCCATCCCAATGCATCTTCGTGGTGTTCAGCACCGCCGTCGCCGAGTCGCGGATGACGTTCTCGGTGAGGTCCATGATCTCGGTGTACGTGGCGTAGGCCTCGTACAGCTCGAGCATGGTGAATTCCGGGTTGTGGCGCGTGGACACGCCCTCGTTGCGGAAGTTGCGGTTGATCTCGTACACGCGCTCCAGTCCACCGACGACCAGGCGCTTGAGGTACAACTCCGGCGCCACGCGCAGGTACAGCTGCAGGTCCAGCGCGTTGTGGTGCGTGACGAACGGCTTGGCCGCGGCGCCGCCGGGGATGTAATGCATCATCGGCGTCTCGACTTCGAGGAAGCGCCGTGCGTCCAGCCACGCGCGCATGGCGCGGATGATCTTGGAACGCTTGACGAACACGTCGCGCGACTCGGGCGTGACGATCAGGTCGACATAACGCTGGCGATAGCGCTGCTCGACGTCGGCCATGCCGTGGAACTTGTCCGGCAGCGGACGCAGCGCCTTGGTCAGCAGGCGCAGCGAGTCGGCCTTGACCGACAGCTCGCCGGTGCGCGTGCGGGTCAGCTCGCCCTCGACCGCGACGATGTCGCCCAGGTCCAGTTCCTTGAACACCTCGTAGCTGTCGCCCAGCAGGTCCTTCTTCAGCCACAGCTGGATGCGGCCGGACTCGTCCTGGATCTGCGCGAAGCCGGCCTTGCCCATGTCGCGCTTGAGCAGCACGCGGCCGCCGAGCGCGACGCGGTGCGCCCTGCCTTCCAGCGCCTCGGCGTTCCATTGCTCTGCGTCGGCGTACTGCGCCTGCAGGTCGCCGGCGTAGTCGGCGCGGCGGAAGTCGTTGGGGAACGCGATGCCCTGCCCGCGCAGCGCCGTGAGTTTGGCGCGACGCTCGGCGATCAGGAAGTTCTCGTCGGCGGGCGTCTGCGGAGCGGGCGTCTGGTCGGTCATGGGTCGTGAGATTGAGGAAGGGAGCGGCGTGGGGTCGTCGTTCCCGCAAGAGCGGGAACCCAGTGTCTTTCAAGGCGCCGCACGAAGCAAAGGCGCTGGATCCCCGCCTGCGTGGGGATGGCGGTGCGGGTGGATCAGACCGCGTCGGCGCGTTTCGACCCGGCCTCCAGGCCGGATTTCAGGCTGGCCTCGACGAATTCGTCCAGGTCGCCGTCGAGCACCTTCTGCGTGTCCGAGCGTTCGATGCCGGTGCGCAGGTCCTTGATGCGGCTCTGGTCCAGCACGTAGTTGCGGATCTGGCTGCCCCAGCCGATGTCGGACTTGGTCGCCTCGACCGCATCGCGTTCGGCGTTGCGCTTCTGGATCTCCAGCTCGTACAGCTTGGCCGCCAGCATCTTCATCGCGCGGTCGCGGTTGGCGTGCTGGCTGCGTTCGGTCTGGCAGGCCACCACAATTCCGCTGGGCACGTGCGTGATGCGCACCGCCGACTCGGTCTTGTTGACGTGCTGGCCGCCCGCGCCGGAGGAGCGGTAGACGTCGGTCTTCAGGTCCGCCGGGTTGATCTCGATGTCGATCTTGTCGTCGACCTCGGGCGAGACGAACACGGAGGTGAAGCTGGTATGGCGGCGGTTGTCCGAGTCGAACGGCGACTTGCGCACCAGGCGGTGCACGCCGGTCTCGGTCTTGAGCCAGCCGTAGGCGAAATCGCCTTCCACGCGGAACGTGGCCGACTTGATGCCCGCGACGTCGCCGCCGCTGACTTCCATCAGCTCGGCCTTCCAGCCACGCGACTCGGCCCAGCGCAGGTACATGCGCAGCAGGATTTCGGCCCAGTCCTGCGCTTCGGTACCGCCGGCGCCAGCCTGGATGTCGACGAAGGCGTTGGTCGCGTCCATCTTGCCGGAGAACATGCGCTGGAACTCGAGCTTCTCGACGTCCTTCGCATAGCGCTCGACGTCGTCCACCACGGCCAGCGCGGTGCCTTCGTCGTTCTCCATTTCGGCCAGTTCGAGCAGTTCGCCCGCACCATTGAGGCCGTCGGTGAGGTCGCGGATGCCGCTGACGACCTTGTCGAGCGAGGAGCGCTCGCGGCCCAGCGACTGGGCGCGCTCGGCGTCGTTCCAGACGTCGGGGCTTTCCAGTTCGCGGTTTACTTCTTCAAGACGTTCGACTTTGGCGTCGTAGTCAAAGATACCCCCTAAGCGAATCCAGCCGACCGGTGAGGTCGGCGATGCGCTGGCGGACGGGATTGAGTTCGATCATGTCCGGTGCGATGCGATCAAAGGAACCGGCGATTCTAGCAAACCCCCGCCCCTGCGCAGCGCGCAATGCAGTCAGACAGGAGCGCAGCAACCCGGACACGCCCGGCACGCCCGGGCTGAGCCCCTCCCGGGTGCCGCGTGGCTCACCCGGGTCACATCGATCGCGCTACGGATTACCGGCCAACCGAGAACCGCGGCGGTCCCGGGCGCCAGCCGGCGTCGGCATAGCTGCGGACCGGACCGTAGCCGCTGCTGCCGCCGTACCCGGTGCCGAAGCCGCTACCGAAGCCTCCGCGGAAATCGCGATTGCGCCGTTTGTGCATGCGGTCCTGCAGTTCCTCGCGGCGACTGTCCAGCCAGTCTGCTCGCCCAACGGCGGCCGGATCGAGCTTGCGACGCTCGGCTTCGCGTTGGCGGTACTCGACGAAATCGTTATAGGCCTCGATCTCATGCTGCAGCTCGCGCGCGCACAGCTCGATCATGATCGCGTCGTCGACGAAGCCCAGTACCGGGACGTTGTCGGGAATCACGTCCGCCCCGTGCGCGAAGTACGACAGTGCCGAACGGACGTTGGACCTGTCCTCGTCCCCCAGCGCCCAGCCTTCGTCGCGCATCATCGCCACCAGCGTGCCCACCAGTTCCAGCCGCTCCTTCACGAATGCCGGCGGGTTGCTCTGTTGCGCTTTGGACAGCAGGTCGGTGGCCGCATCGACGACCTGCGCGTCGCTGAGGCCGGCCGAGGCCTGCTTGGCAGACTCGACCACGCCGGCGAAGTGCTGCAGATCCTGGTCGGACAGGTCGAGATTGATGGTCAGCGGCATGACGCGGCTCCTGGAGGCCGGGGGAGATCTGTTCAGCCTAGGTGCGCGAATGTTGCGGCCGCGTCAAAGCCGCCGTCAGGCGAAGCCGGCCCGCTCGCGCAGCGCCTCGCGATGGCGGCGGCTGCATGGCAGGACGGTGCCATCGGCCAGGTGCACCCGTGCATCGCCGGTGTCCATGGGCTCGATCGAGGCCACCTGTTCCAGGTTGACCATGTAGCTGCGGTGGATGCGCGCGAAGCGCCCGGGGTCCAGCCGTTCCTCGATCGCCGCCATGGTGATCCGCAACGGGTAATCGTGCCCGCGCACGCGCAGGTTCACGTAATTGCCGGACGCCTGCAGCCATTCCACGTCGCCGGCCGCCACCAGGAACTCGCGCCCCAGCTTGCGCACCAGGAAGCGTTCCGGGCGCTCCACGGGTTCGACCGGCGGGCCTTCGTCGGGCTCGCCCAGCAGGCTGGCTTCGCCCTGCAGGCGGCGCCGGATGAAGCGGTACCCCTCGATCAGCACCACCATGCCGGCGTAGCTGCGCACATCCTTGAGGTATTCGTAGGCGAGCTGGCGCGGCCAGTTCCCGAAGTCGTAGTCCATGCCATGCGCGGCATAGACCGCTTCGCGTATCGCGACCATGCCGACCACGTGCACCAGGCAGAACACCACGCTGGCCAGCACGTGCCAGGGCAACGTCCGCCGCCAGGTGTCCCAGTGCAGCGGTGCCCGCCGGGTGAACCAGACCACCGCCGGCACCAGGGCCAGCATCAGCACCGCGCTGGACCACTCCCACGTCACCGGTTCCCAGCTGGCGAAACCGAGCCCGTTGTTCCGGACATCGATCAGCACGGTGATGCTGTTGGCCGCGGCGTTGATCAGGGCGGTCACGACCCAGAAGCCGACTTCGAACACCCGGCGCCAGGCGTTGGACCGGAACGGCGTGGAGGCAGCGGGCATGGGCGCATTCATTCGCCGGATTCTAGGCGGCGCCCGTCACGATTGGTCCCCCAGTGCCCGCAACTCGTCCCGGCGCCCCTCCAACTGGTCACTTCGCGCTGGAACCCTCGTTAGGCAAGGCGGACGGTGCAGGCATTCCGGACCGAACGGGTGATGCCATGGAACGCCGCTACTTCCTCGACTGGGTGCGCATCGGCGCATTCGCGCTGCTGGTGCTGTACCACGTGGGCATGTACTACGTGACCTGGGGCTGGCACGTCAAAAGCCCCTTCGCCAGCCACACGCTGGAGCCCTTCATGATGCTGACCTCGCCCTGGCGGCTGTCCCTGCTGTTCTTCATCTCGGGCGTGGCAACCGCTTTCCTGCTGGGCAAGGGCGAGGACGGCTTCCTGCGCAAGCGCTCCTGGCGGCTGCTGGTGCCTTTGATCTTCGGCATGCTGGTGATCGTCACGCCGCAGTCCTACTACGAGGTGGTCGAGCGGCTCCCCGGCGGCTACCACGACGGCTACCTCGCCTTCTGGTCCCGCTACCTGCAGGCCGATCCGCATTTCTGTCGCGACGGCGAGTGCCTGCGCGTGCCGACCTGGAACCACCTGTGGTTCGTGGCTTATCTGTGGGTGTACACGGTCGTGATCGCCCTGGCCCACTGGCTGATGCCTCGACGCCTTGCGTCGGCGGGCACGCGCGTGGCCGCGGCGCTGTCGCGCGGGCCGGGCCTGCTGCTGTGGCCGGCGCTGTTCCTGATCGTGGCGCGTGTCACGCTCATCGACCGCTTCGAATCCACCCATGCGCTGGTGGACGACTGGTACAACCATGCCCAGTACCTGCCGCAGTTCCTGCTGGGCTTCCTCGTTGCGAAGTCGCAGCCCGTGTGGAACCGCTTCGCTGCGCTGCGCTGGCCGACCGCCGTGCTGTCCGTGGCGTGCTATGCCTTCATCGTCTGGTACTTCGGCCTGTACTCGGATGACGCCGCTCCGCCGCCGGACCTGCTGCGTCTGTTCCAGCGTGGCGTGTGGGGGCTGTTCCAGTGGACTGCGATCGTGGCCATCGTCGGCTTCGCCGCGCAGTGGTCGCCGGGCGACAGCCGCGCGCGTCGCTACCTGACCGAAGCGGTGTTCCCGGTCTACATCCTCCACCAGACCGTCATTGTGGTGCTCGCACACAACCTGCAGCCGCTCGGCCTGCGGCCGATGGCGGAAGGGCCGATGCTGGTGCTGGCCACGCTGGCGCTGTGTTTCGCGGGATTCGAGCTGGTGCGCCGCGTCGGCGTGCTGCGACCGTTGTTCGGGCTGGGACGACGCGAGCCGCGCGCGTTGCCGCACGTCGCTCCCGGGACGGCCTGAGACTTCGTAAAGCCCGTACCGTTGCGGTGCACCGGGCACCGCAACGGCAAAGGGCGGGTTACTTCACTTCGAACTCGCCCACCAGAACGCTGTCGGAGCGCCCCTCCAATCGCAGGGTGATGCGCTGGTCTTTCTGACGTGGCGTTCCGAAACCCGTGCTCAGCCACAGCGACAAGGTGGTGGCGCCGGTAACGACCTGCTGCCGATCGCCGAAATAATGGGCCTGCACCTTGTACTTGCCCGGCTTGGGATCGCGCAGCACGAACTCCTCGGGACCGTAGCCACCGGTGAAGTCCTCGGAGAGACGGCCGCCCTGGTACGTCGAACGGTTGCTGTAGTAGCACTTCTCACCGTTCGGATCGGTCACCCACAGGTCCATGTCGCTGTTGTCGCTGTCCCAGCTCAGCACAGTGCGCAGGCCGACGGGCAGGTTCTTGAGCAGGCGTGGATCGATGCGGCCGGTGTCGAGGGCCGGTTTCGCGTTGGCCACGATGGCGTTCAATTCGGCCAATGCGATCTGCGCGACACCACCGAAGCGGCCGTCCCACTGGCGACGCACCACCTCGTACAAGGCATCGATCGCCTGCTGCTGACGGCGATCGGCCGCATAGGCCAGGCCGAGGTCGCGGAAGCTCTGCGGTTCCTCTTCGGAGATCAGCAGCACGCGCTCCAGCACCGGCACGGCCAGCGACGGCTGGTCGGCCTGCATCAGGCGATAGCCCAGCACGCGCAGCAGATGGCGGTTTTCCAGGTCCAGCTCGGCCAGGTTGGAAAGCACGCGCAGCGCGAGTTCGGGCTGCTTCTTCTGGAACAGGATGTCGGCCACGTCGAGGTAGAACGCGGGGCTGTCCGCGTACGAGTCGCGCTCGTCCAGATACTGGGCGTAGACCTGTTCCGGCGCGGCCTGACGCAGGCGGCGCGCGTAGGGAGAATCGGGCTCCCAGGGTTGCAACGCGATGGTGTTGGTCTGCGCTTCGGCACCGACGCGCGCCTCCTCGGCCGCGGCGGCAGCGGCTTCCATTCGCGCGCCCGTGACCTCGATGCGGTCCAGCGTGGCTTCATCCGCAGAAGCCCGCTGCGCCGCCTGCTCCTCGCTGCGGACGCGTTCCGCGTCAGCCATCATCGCCGCGGGTGCAGGGATGGGCGCTGCACCGCCCGTGGCCGGCCCCCTGTCCTGCTCCGGTTTCGGGGGATTGTTCTTCGGCCACTTCCGCGACCACCACTCGATCCGCTGCGTGTATTGCTCCGCAATCTCGTCCAGGTGCGTTTGCTGCGATACGCCTTCCTGCGCGCGTCGTTGCGCCTTGAGCGCATCGAACTGCGCGCGGTATTCCGCGGGCGGCACGATGTCGTGCTCCACATAGTCTTCGATGGCTTCCAGCACGATCAGCGATGTCTCCGGCGTGACGATGCCGAAGCGCTGGCCAATCCGCCCGATCGCGGTACGGTTTGCGGCGCGGTCGGACTGCAGGGCGCGGATCGAATACTCCGCCCACAGATGCGCGGCGAGCGTTCCCTCCTCGCCCCGGCTCGCCACCGGCACGTCGATGCGCCGCGTGCGTCCGTTGTCGAACACCTGCAGCCCGATCGTCGCGGACGGCTCGGAGAGTCGGCCGGCGATGCGCAGCAGCCCGTCCTGCGGATAGCGCGAGGCCGACACCAGGTCCGTCGCGCCAAGGCCTTCCATCGCCACCAGGTGCGGGGCGTCCTGCAGCAGGTCGGCCGCGGCGCGCGCGGCGTCGGCCGCGCCCTTCCATGCGATGACGCGGCCCTCATGCGCCTCCACCAGCGCGGACAGCCGTGCGTCGTCCGATGCCGCGCCGACCGAGTTGAGTGCGTAGAGACGCTGGCCCGGCTTGAGCTCCGGGAAATGGCGTTGCCCGTAGTTGAACAGCCCGTCGCTCACCAGCAGGTACTCGCCGACGTCGGCCTGCGGCGTCCAGCCGCCGGGATCGGTGGCACCGTCGTACACGGTGGCCTGCAGCGAACGACGCAGGTCAGCCCACTGACCACCGTGAACCACGAAACGCTCGACCGGCTCGGCACGGTCGCGCAGGCGAATCAGGCGGACCTCCACGTCGGCCGCGGCCTGGAAGTAGCGCTCCAGCACGGCCAGTTCTCCGGCGTGGTCGCGTTTGCGACCCGATGCCGAGCTGTCCCACAACAAGCCGATCACCTTCGGCAATGCACGCGGGGCGGGAGTGCCCTGCAACGGCACCTCGGCGAAGAAGTAGTGCTCGCCTTCGAAGGCCTGCGTGTAGCTGCGCGCTTCGGTGGCGACCGCGAACTGCAGGGCGAGTTCGCTGTCCGCACGGAACTGGTTGCGTTGCAGCTGCCCCTCGAATCCGCCGCCCTTGCGGCGCAGCACGACCGGACCGAAGGTGCCATCGATGCGTGGCTCGCCGCCGGTGACGCGCAGGTCCACCGCTGCCAGGCCCGCGGCGAACTGGAGCGGCAAACGCAGGCGCCAGCCATCGGTTCCGCGCTGCATCGGTTCGCTGAAAACCAGCTGCACACGGCGCTCCCCCTGCGCCGGAACCGGATAGACGCGCAGGCGGAACTGATTGCCGGCGGTCTGTTCCAGCAGGGCCGGATCGACGCGCTTGCGCTCGATCGCTTCGAAGGTCTCGCGGCCCTTGTCCTTCGGCACCGGCACCGCCGGGCGCATGACCCCGTCGATGTCCAGCGCGAAGCCGGTGATCTGCTGGCCCGGCAGCAAGGGGAACTGCAGCTCGCCTTCGAGGCGCCGGTCGTTGGGGTTGTGGAACACCAGGTCCACACTGGTCCGCGCCATGCCACCGTCGACGTGGACGGCGATCCGTGCGGAGCGAAGGCCGATGGGCTTCTCCGCGGTGGCGCCCATGGTGGACATCAACGGTGGCGCGACGCGCACGGGCGCGCGGGTCTGCGCCCCCGCCGCGAATGCCGCAAGCGCCAGCATGGCGCACATCCCCAATCTCATTGAGCGCATCATTCCCCTCCCCCCGAAGACAAGTTCCTCCCTTTAACGGCCGAAGCCCGCCAAAGGGTTAGATCGATTGCACCATGGCAACACCCCGTGCCCGTGCGCCACATTGGCCACGCCCGCGCGGCTGGCGGTCAGCCTTCCGGATGCGCTTCGCGATGCACCACCACGAGCTGCACCGCGTCCCCGCCGCGGTAGTCGTCGGGCTCCAACCGGTAGGCGATGCGAACGCGCTGCGGTGGCGCCAGGCCGGTCCAGCCGCCGAACTCGATCGCATTGAGGCGCAGCCCGGCGACGCCCAGTTCCAGCTTGAGGTGGCGTTCCCCGACCACGCGCCAGCCCAGCACGTCGAACTCGCCATCGAACTGCGGCTCGGCGAAGCCCTGCCCCCACGGACCGCCGTCGCGCAGCGCCTCGGCGCTGGCACGGCAGAACTCCGGCGCGTCCAGCTCGCCGTCGCTGAGCACGTCGGCCTGCAACAGTTCCGGCGTGAGCGCATCCGTCGCCACCTGCCGGAACGCTTCGGCGAACGCTGCGAAGTCGTCCGCCCGCAGCGAAAGTCCCGCCGCCATCGCGTGCCCGCCGAAGCGCTCGATCAACTGCGGATGGCGCGCATGCACGTCGGCCAGCGCATCGCGGATGTGGAAACCGGGAATGGAGCGCGCGGACCCGCGCAGCGCGTCGCTGCCCGGCTCGGCCGGCGCGAAGGCGATGACCGGGCGGTGCAGCCGCTCCTTCATCTTCGACGCCACCAGGCCGACCACGCCGGGATGCCATTCGGCATCGAACAGGCACACGGCCACCGGCGCGTCGCCACCGGTGACGGCGACGCGCGCCAGTGCGCGCTCGGCGTCATCGGTCATCTGTTGCTGCACGGCGCGGCGCTCGCTGTTGATCTCGTTGAGCGTGGCGGCGATGTCGCGCGCACGGGCGAGGTCGTCGGTGAGCAGGCATTCGATGCCCAGCGCCATGTCTTCCAGTCGTCCCGCCGCGTTCAGACGCGGGCCGATGGCGTAGCCGATGTCGGTCGCGGTCAGACGTCCGGCATCGCGCTGCGCCACTTCGATCAGCGCACGCAGGCCCGCACAGCCGTGTCCGGCACGCAGGCGTCGCAGGCCCGCGCCGACGAGCGCGCGGTTGTTGGCATCCAGCGGCACGAGGTCGGCCACGGTACCCACCGCAACCAGGTCCAGCAGCACCGAAAGATCCGGGTCGCGCTCGCCGAACGTGCCCTGCGCGCGAAGGCGGCGGCGCAATGCCAGCAGCACGTAGAACATCACGCCCACGCCGGCCAGCACCTTGCTCGGGAATGCATCGCCGCGCAGGTTGGGGTCGACGATGGCATCGGCCGGCGGCAGGTGTTCGCCGGGCAGATGGTGATCGGTCACCAGCACCTGCCAGCCGCGCGCCTTCGCCGCGGCGATGCCGGCGTGGCAGGCGATACCGTGGTCGACGGTGACCAGCAGGTCCGGCTGCAATGCGGCCAGTTCCTCCACCAGCGCCGGCGACAGGCCGTAGCCGTGCACGATGCGGTTGGGCACCGCGTGCGACACGCGGCGCGCACCAAGCATTTGCAGCCCGCGCACGCCGACCGCGCAGGCCGTGGCGCCGTCGCAATCGAAGTCGCCGACGACGACGATGTGGCGGTTGTTCGCGATGGCGTCGGCCAGCAGTGCGGTGGCCGAATCAAGACCGCCCAGGCTGTCGGGCGCCAGCAGGTGCGACAGCCGCGGCTGCGCGAGTTCGAGCGACGTCGCGCCGCGCGCGGCGTAGAGCCGGCGCAGCAGCGGCGGGATATGGTCGGGCCACTGGCCCGGATCGACGCAGTCGCGGCGTCGCAGGCGCGCCACCGGCTTCATCCGTTCGAGGCGGCGCGGACGAAGGAGACCAGCGGCCGTCGCCAGAAACGCCAACGCTGCGACCGGTTCACATCGAAACGCGCACCATCGGCGAAATCCAGGCGCAGCGACTTCACTTCACCGCGTGCCATTGCCGACAGCAGCGGCGCGAACCAGTCGCGCTCGAGCACGGCGAGATCGCGCGCGCCGCGCAGGTCGAACAGACGATCGCCCTGCCCCGCTTCGCCGCGCCACGCGCTGGGCAACGCCTGCACCGATGCGCCGGCAAGCGCACCCAGTGCGGTCAGCACTTCGTCGTCGCTGGCCAGGGACGCGTAGCGCGATTGCACGTGGTCGGGCAGCGTGCCGGCACCCCAGAACCACAGCGAGTTCACCGGTGCCAGGCCCGCGGCAGCGCGCTGGGCATTGAGCGGATGGTTGTGCAGCACGACCTGCGCTTCGCTCAACAAGGCGCGCCAGCGTCGCCCTTCAGGGCCCTGCGGCAGTTCGTCGAACATGTCCGCGCCGAGCGCCTGCTCCGGCGAGGTGAACGTGGGCAACTTCGCGCCCTGCGGCAGGCGCAGGTACCAACGCGACGGAGATGGCGCGTCGATCGGAAAACCGGCGTCGCCGAACAGGGGTTTCAGCGGGCGCAGCAAGGCTTCGGCATCCGACGCGCCCAGGTTCAACGCCTGCCCGTAGGACAGCAGCCGCGCACCGTTGATGTCGGGTTGGACGTAGGCGGGATCGGCGCGCAACCACAGCGCGCCCGCCGCATCGCCGACATCGCGTTGCCGCGCCGCCGCCGCGACGGGCCAGCCGCGCGGCAGCACGTCCAGTACCTGGGTCGTGGGATCACCCTGCGCCTCGCTGCGATCCGCTCGCGCCAGCGCCTTGCCGGTGGGCGCGGAAAGACGCTGCCCGCCGAAGCGTTCGCGTGGCGGCAGCAGCAGGGTGATCATCAGCCGGCGTAGCTGACGCCGACGATTTCGTACTCGCGGGTGCCGCCGGGGGCGTCGATGGTGATGGTGTCGCCCTCGTGCTTGCCGATCAGCGCACGCGCCACCGGCGAGGAGATGGCGATCAGGCCCTGCTTGATGTCGGCTTCCAGGTCGCCAACGATCTGGTAGCGCCGCTCTTCGTCGGTTTCGGTGTCGGCCAGTTCGACGGTCGCGCCGAACACGACGCGCGAACCGGCGTTGAGCGAGGACACGTCGATGACCTGCGCGTGCGACAGCTCGGCTTCGAGCTGCTTGATGCGACCTTCGATGAAGCCCTGCTGTTCGCGGGCCGCGTGGTACTCGGCGTTCTCCTTGAGGTCGCCGTGGGCGCGCGCTTCGGAGATCGCGTTGATGACCGCCGGGCGCTTGACCGACTTCAATTCTTCCAGCTCAGCGCGCAGACGCTGCGCGCCCTGAAGGGTAAGGGGTGCTCGCATTGCTTGTTTCCTGTGCGCCGGGCACGCGACCCGGCTTTCCGTTATGCGGATTCTCTATCAGATGGCGGCCCGGGTGAAGGTCAGCCATCCCACCACGGCCCCGAGCCGTCGTTCCCGCGAAGGCGGGAACCCAACGGTCCGCGCCATTCCGGCTTCCGTCGGGCGTGACGCTCTCAGGCTTGAATCCCCGCCTTCGCGGGGATGACGGCAAGGGCGCGATAGCGACGCGGGCAGCCCTTGGACGGGCCGCCCGCGCGAGGCGTCTTACGCCGCGCCCTGCACTTCCGCGTGCAGTTCCTGCAGCGACCACACCGGGCCGGTGCCGCGGAACTCCAGCGAGTTCACCAGCGCACGGGCACCCGACACGGTGGTCGAGTACGTCACGCGGTGCTGCAGGGCTTCGCGCCGGATCGAGAACGAGTCGTTGATGGCCTGGCGGCCTTCGGTCGTGTTGACGATGTAGACCAGCTCGCCGTTCTTGATCAGGTCGACCACGTGCGGACGGCCTTCGGTGACCTTGTTGATGCGCTCGCACTCCAGGCCCTGCGCGGTCAGGAAGGCGTGCGTGCCTTCGGTCGCGACGAGGGCGTAGCCGCGCTTCACCAGGTCCTGCGCAACGGGCAGCACGCGCTTCTTGTCCGGATCGCGCACCGAGACGAACACCTTGCCGCCCTGCGGCAGTGCCTTGATGCCGCCGGCCTCCTGCGCGCGCGCCATCGCGGCGCCGAAGTTGCGACCCACGCCCATCACCTCGCCGGTGGAGCGCATTTCCGGGCCGAGGATCGGGTCCACGCCCTGGAACTTGGCGAACGGGAAGATGGCTTCCTTCACCGAGTAGTAGTCCGGCACGATTTCCTTCGTCGCGCCCTGCGCGGCCAGCGTCTGGCCGACCATGCAGCGCGCGGCGATCTTCGCCAGCGCCATGCCCGTGGCCTTGGAAACAAACGGCACCGTGCGCGAGGCGCGCGGGTTCACTTCGATCAGGTAGATGGTTTCCTTGCCGTCCTCGTCAAAGGTGATCGCGAACTGGGTGTTCATCAGGCCCACGACCTTCAGCGACTTGGCCAGCGCGACGACCTGCTCGCGCAGCTTGTCCTGCACGGCCGGGCTCAGCGAGTACGGCGGCAGCGAGCACGAGGAGTCGCCCGAATGCACGCCGGCTTCCTCGATGTGCTCCATCACGCCGCCGATCAGCACGTTGCCGTCCTTGTCGGCGATGACGTCCACGTCCACTTCCACCGCGTTGTCGAGGAATCGGTCCAGCAGCACCGGCGAATCGTTGGACACCTTCACCGCATCGCGCATGTAGCGCTTGAGGTCGGCGTCGCCATGGACGATTTCCATGGCGCGGCCGCCCAGCACGTAGCTCGGGCGCACGACCAGCGGGTAGCCGATCTGCGAGGCCAGCACGACGGCTTCTTCCGGATTGCGCGCAGTGCGGTTGAGCGGCTGCGCCAGGCCCAGGTCCTGCACCAGCTTCTGGAAGCGCTCGCGGTCCTCGGCCAGGTCGATGCTGTCCGGCGAGGTGCCGATGATCGGCACGCCGTTGGCTTCCAGCGCGCGTGCCAGCTTCAGCGGCGTCTGGCCGCCGTACTGCACGATCACGCCCTTGGGCTTCTCCAGGTCGGCGATCTCCAGCACGTCTTCCAGCGTCAGCGGCTCGAAGTACAGGCGGTCGGAGGTGTCGTAATCGGTGGAGACGGTTTCCGGGTTGCAGTTGACCATGATGGTCTCGTACCCGTCCTCGCGCAGGGCGAGCGCCGCGTGCACGCAACAGTAGTCGAACTCGATGCCCTGGCCGATGCGGTTCGGGCCACCGCCGAGCACGATGATCTTGTTGCGATCGGTCGGGTTGGCCTCGCACTCGTCTTCATACGTCGAGTACATGTAGGCGGTCGTGGTGGCGAACTCCGCCGCGCACGAGTCCACGCGCTTGTACACCGGACGCACGCCGAAGGCGCGGCGCAGTGTGCGCACGGCGGTTTCATCGGTGCCGGTGAGCTGCGCCAGGCGTGCGTCGGAGAAGCCCATGCGCTTGAGTTCGCGCATGCGCGACTTGTCGAGCGCCGACAGGCCGGCCTCCGCGACGGACTTCTCGTTGGCGATGATTTCCTCGATCTGGTCGAGGAACCACGGATCGACGAACGACAGCGCGTGCACGTCTTCCACGCTCATTCCGGCGCGGAAGGCGTCGCCGATGTGGAACATGCGCTCCGGGCCCGGCTCCTTGAGCTCGCGCTTGAGCTTGGCGATGTCGTCGTCGTTCGACAGGTCCAGGCCAGTGGGATCCAGGCCGACCTTGCCGGTCTCCAGTCCGCGCAGCGCCTTCTGCAGCGATTCCTGGAAGGTGCGGCCCATGGCCATCACCTCGCCGACGGACTTCATCTGCGTGGTCAGGCGCGCGTCGGCCTGCGGGAACTTCTCGAACGCGAAGCGCGGGATCTTGGTGACGACGTAGTCGATGCTCGGCTCGAACGAGGCCGGCGTCTTGCCGCCGGTGATCTCGTTCTTCAGCTCGTCCAGCGTGTAGCCCACGGCGAGCTTGGCCGCGACCTTGGCGATCGGGAAGCCGGTGGCCTTCGACGCCAGCGCCGAGGAGCGCGACACGCGCGGGTTCATCTCGATGACGACGACGCGGCCGTCATGGGCGTTGATGCCGAACTGCACGTTCGAACCGCCGGTGTCGACGCCGATCTTGCGCAGGACCGCGATGGAGGCATCGCGCAGGCGCTGGTATTCCTTGTCGGTCAGGGTCTGCGCCGGGGCGACGGTGATCGAGTCGCCGGTGTGCACGCCCATCGCGTCGAAGTTCTCGATGGAGCACACGATGATGCAGTTGTCCTTCGTGTCGCGGACCACCTCCATCTCGAATTCCTTCCAGCCCAGCACCGATTCCTCGACGAGGATCTCGTGCACGGGCGACAGTTCCAGGCCGCGCTTGGCGATCTCCTCGAACTCTTCCTTGTTGTACGCGATGCCGCCGCCGGTGCCGCCGAGCGTGAACGACGGGCGGATGATGGTCGGGTAGCCGACCTTGGTCTGGATCTCGACGGCCTGCTCGAACGTGCGCGCGACTTCGGCCTTCGGGCATTCCAGGCCGATCTCGGACATGGCGACGCGGAACAGCTCGCGGTCCTCGGCCATGCGGATGGCATCGCGGGACGCACCGATCAGCTCGACGTTGTACTTCTCGAGCACGCCGTTGTCGGCCAGGTCGAGTGCGCAGTTGAGGGCGGTCTGGCCACCCATGGTCGGCAGCAGCGCATCGGGCTTTTCCTTGGCGATGATCTTCTCGACCGTCTGCCAGTTGATCGGCTCGATGTACACGGCGTCGGCCATGTTCGGGTCGGTCATGATCGTGGCCGGGTTGCTGTTGACCAGCACCACGCGGTAGCCCTCGTCGCGCAGGGCCTTGCAGGCCTGTGCGCCGGAGTAGTCGAACTCGCAGGCCTGGCCGATCACGATCGGGCCGGCGCCGATGATCAGGACGGTTTTGATGTCGGTGCGCTTGGGCATGGGGGTCCTCAGTAAAGTCGTTCCTGCCACGCGTCGGGCGCGAGCCAGGTGATCTGGTCGGGCGATCGGGCGTCGATCGCACCGTTCTTCACGGCAGCAAGCACCGCCTGCTGCATGGCGTTCCAGCTGTGGGCAGTCGCGCCGATGCGCGCGCCGAGCCGGTTGTTGTGCGCATCCATCGCACGGGCCGCATTGCCCTGCCCGTCGCGCTCCATCACGTTCGTCACCCAGTCCACGCAGCGCGGAGACAGCGTGTAGGCGACGATCGCGCTGGCGAGCGAGTGGCGGTACGCATCGGCCGGGCCGTTGCGACCGCCGGGCAGACCGGCGGCGAAGAACTGCGAGTACGTGGCTGCCATCACGAACGCCGGATAGGCGCCCAGCACCACCGCAAGAACGAACAACGTGCGCCAGTGGCGCTTCCTGCGGATCGGCCTGGCAGCCGCGACGCTCACTTGGCCTGCTGCATCGTCGCGACGAACCGGTCGAACAGCGGCGCCACGTCGTGCGGACCCGGACTTGCCTCCGGATGTCCCTGGAAGCTGAAGGCCGGCGCGTCGGTGAGCTCGATGCCCTGGTTGGTGCCGTCGAACAGCGAACGGTGGATCACGCGCACGTTGGCCGGCAGCGTCGACTCGTCGACGGCGAAGCCGTGGTTCTGCGAGGTGATCATCACGCGGCCGGTGTCGATGTCCTGCACCGGGTGATTCGCGCCGTGGTGGCCGTGGCCCATCTTCAGCGTCTGCGCACCGGCGGCCAGCGCCAGCAGCTGGTGGCCCAGGCAGATGCCGAAGGTCGGGATCTTCGCGGCGATGAATTCCTTGATCGCGGCGATGGCGTAGTCGCACGGCGCCGGGTCGCCCGGGCCGTTGGACAGGAACACGCCGTCGGGCTTGAGCGCGAAGACCTCCGAGGCCGGCGTCTGCGCCGGCACGACGGTCAGCTTGCAGCCGCGCTCGGCCAGCATGCGCAGGATGTTGTGCTTGACGCCGTAGTCGTAGGCGACGACGTGGAACTTCGGCTCGGCCTTCACGAACTCGTTGCGGTCCAGGTCGAGCTGGCCGTCGCGCCATTCGTAGCGCTCACGCGTGGTGACTTCCTTCGCCAGGTCCATGCCCTTGAGGCCCGGGAACTTGCGCGCGGCTTCCAGTGCCTTGTCGACGTCGATATCACCGGCCATCAGCGCGCCGTTCTGCGCGCCCTTTTCGCGCAGGATGCGCGTGAGCTTGCGCGTGTCGATGTCGGCGATGGCGACGATGCCGCGCGCCTTCAGCCATTCCGGCAGCGACACCTGGCTGCGCCAGTTGCTCGGGCGGCGCGGCACGTTGCGCACGATCAGGCCTGCGGCCCAAGCCTGTGCGGCCTCGTCGTCCTGGTCGGTGCAACCGGTGTTGCCGATGTGCGGATACGTCAGCGTCACCAGCTGGCGCGCGTACGACGGGTCCGTGAGGATTTCCTGGTAGCCGGTGATGGCCGTGTTGAATACGACTTCGCCGACCGAAAGGCCGGGCGCGCCGACGGAAACGCCCTCGAAGATGGTGCCGTCTTCGAGCGCGAGGATTGCGGGTTGGGTCACGGGGATCGCCTTGGCTGCCGGGGGGTGCTGACCCTTCCCGTCGCGCGAACACCGGCAAAACCGGGTTGCAGCAAAACGCGGACGCGGTGCGGGACCGGTCCGGCGGAAGGGGTTCAGGCGAGCCGGAATTCTAGCGGCCCGACGCCGGTAACGCCAGCGTCATCTGCGCTGGCCAGGCACATCGGGCCGTCTTGTTCAGGACAGCAGGTCGCGCAGGCGATAGCGCCCCGGAGCGCGCCCGGGCAGCCGCGAGGCCGCGTGGAGCGCGCCGCGGGCAAAGATGTCGCGATTGGTCGCGCGATGAACCAGCTCGATCCGTTCGCCCTGCGTGGCGAACTGCACCAGGTGCTCGCCGACGATGTCGCCGGCCCGCAGCGAGGCATAGCGCGGCGACGCCCCGCCGTGTTCCGCGCATGCGCCCAGCGCGAGCGCCGTTCCGGACGGTGCGTCCTTCTTGTGCACGTGGTGTGATTCGACGATGTCGCAATCCCAGCCCGGCAACGCCGCGGCGGCACGCTCCACCAGCTCGCCCAGGATCGCCACGCCGAGGCTGAAATTGGCCGCCCACAGCAGCGGAATCTTCTGTGCGGCGGCGTCCAGCGCCTCGCGCTGCTCCGGCTCCAGCCCGGTCGTGCCCGACACCAGCGCGGCGCCGCGTTGCTCGCACAGCGCAAGCACGGGATCGAAACCCTCCGGCAGGCTGAAGTCGATGGCCACGTCGAATTCCGGCGCACCCGGCAATTCCGACGCCGCGAAATGCGGCACGCCGTCCACGACGCGCTGCGCCGGCTGCGAGCGCTGCACCGCCGCGACCACGACCACGTCGTCGCGTTCGGCGGCCAGGCGCAGCAGGGCCTGGCCCATGCGACCGGAAGCGCCGTGGATGAGGATGCGGACGGGTGCGGGATCGGAAGTCATGCGCGACAGGCTAGCGACGCCGATGCAGCGCCACAAGCCGCTTCGCGCAGACGCCATGAAAAAGGCCGGCGTTTGCGCCGGCCTTCTCTCATCCATCGATCCCGACGTCGGCGTCAGGACGTCATGCGGTCCCAGAAACCCTTGACGCCGTCCATGAAGGTCGAGGACCGCGGCGAATGGCGACGCGCGCCCTCGCCCACGAAGGTGGCCTCGAACTTCTCCAGCAACTCGCGCTGCTCGTTGGTCAGGTTGACCGGGGTTTCCACGACGACGCGGCAGTACAGGTCGCCGGGCTTGCGGCTGCGCACGGACTTCACGCCGCGATCGCGCAGGCGGAACAGCTTGCCGGTCTGCGTTTCGATCGGAATGCGCAGCTCGACCTCGCCTTCCAGCGTGGGCACGCGGATGGTGTCGCCCAGCGCGGCCTGCGAGATGCGGATCGGCACTTCGCAGTGCAGATCGTCGCCGTCGCGCTGGAAGATATCGTGCTCGCGCACGCGCACGTCGACGTACAGGTCTCCCGGCGGCGAACCGGCGGGGCCGGCTTCGCCCTCGCCCGCCAGGCGGATGCGGTCGCCGTTGTCCACGCCCGCGGGGATCTTCACCTGCAACGTCTTGGTGCGTTCGACGCGCCCCTGGCCGTTGCAGTCCGCGCAGGGGTTGGGAATGGTCTTGCCGCGACCGCCGCAGTGCGGGCAGGCCTGCTGCATCGAGAAGATGCCGCGCTGGAAACGCACCTGGCCACGGCCGTGGCAGGTGGCGCAGTCCTCCAGCTTTCCGTCCGCCGAACCGCTGCCGTCGCACGTGGTGCACTCGTCGAGCGTGGGGATCTCGATGGTCTTGTCGACGCCGCCGACCGCTTCCTCCAGCGACAGCTCCATCACGTAGCCGATGTCGGCGCCGCGACGCGGCCCGCGTGCGGCACCGCCACCGAAGATGTTGCCGAAGATGTCGCCGAAGATGTCGCCCATGTCGGCGTAACCCTGGCCACCGCCACCGCCGCCCATGCCGTGTTCGAACGCGGCATGGCCGTGCTGGTCGTAGGCGCGCCGGCGGTTGCCGTCGGACAGCACCTCGTACGCTTCCTTGCATTCCTTGAACGAGGCTTCCGCAGCCGCGTCGCCGGGGTTGCGGTCCGGATGGAACTTCATCGCACAGCGGCGATAGGCCTTCTTCAGGTCATCGTCGCTGGCGTCGCGGGCCACGCCCAGCACTTCGTAATAGTCGCGTTTGCTCATGGAGCCGGGATTCGTGATTCGGTTTTCGTGGTTCGCGATGGGTCAGGCCGGACACAGGAAGGGGACCCGGAACCGGACGCGTCGTTCCGGACCCCGATCCCCGTTTCCGGATGCCGGCTTACTTCTTGTCGTCCTTGACCTCGGTGAACTCCGCGTCCACCACGTCGTCGGAGCGGGTACCGCCAGCCGCGCCGGCGTCGGCACCGCCCGGCTGGCCGCCCGCGGCGGAGGCCGCGGCGAACAGCGACTGTGCAGCCTCTTCCAGCGCCTTCGACTTGGACTCGATCTGGCCCTTGTCGTCGCCCTTCATGGCCGTTTCCAGCTCGGCGATCGCGCCCTCGGTGCGACCGATGACGTCGCCCGGCACCTTGTCGCCGTTGTCCTTGATCGCCGTGCGCGCGGTGTGGATCAGCGCGTCGGCGTGGTTGCGGGCCTGCACCAGCTCGTGGAACTTCTGGTCTTCCTCGCGGTGGGCTTCCGCGTCGGAGACCATCTTGGCGATCTCCTCCTCCGACAGGCCCGAACCGGCCTTGATCTCGACCTTCTGTTCCTTGCCGTTCTTCTTGTCCTTGGCCGACACATGCAGGATGCCGTTGGCGTCGATGTCGAAGGACACCTCCACCTGCGGCATGCCGCGCGGCGCGGCCTCGATGCCGGTGAGGTCGAAGCGGGCCAGCGACTTGTTGTAGCGCGCCTGCTCTCGTTCGCCCTGCAGCACGTGCACGGTCACGGCCGACTGGTTGTCCTCGGCGGTGGAGAACACCTGCGAGGCCTTGGTCGGGATGGTGGTGTTCTTCTCGATGATCTTGGTGAACACGCCGCCCAGCGTCTCGATGCCCAGCGACAGCGGGGTCACGTCGAGCAGCAGCACGTCCTTGACGTCGCCGGCCAGCACGCCGCCCTGGATCGCGGCGCCCAGCGCCACGGCCTCGTCGGGATTGACGTCCTTGCGCGGTTCCTTGCCGAAGAACTCGGCCACGGCCTGCTGCACCTTCGGCATGCGGGTCTGGCCGCCGACCAGGATCACTTCGCTGATTTCGCTGGCACGCAGGCCCGCGTCGTTCAGCGCGATGCGGCAGGGTTCGATCGTGCGCTTGACCAGGTCGTCGACCAGCGCTTCCAGCTTGGCGCGGGTCAGCTTGATGTTGAGGTGCTTCGGGCCCGAGGCGTCGGCCGTCACGTACGGCAGGTTCACTTCGGTCTGCTGCGCGCTGGACAGCTCGATCTTGGCGCGCTCGGCAGCGTCCTTCAGGCGCTGCAGGGCCAGCGGGTCCTTGCGCAGGTCGATGCCCTGGTCCTTCTGGAATTCCTCGACGAGGTAGTCGATGACGCGCTTGTCGAAGTCCTCACCGCCCAGGAACGTGTCGCCGTTGGTGGACAGCACTTCCACCTGCATCTCGCCGTCGACCGAGGCGATCTCGATGATCGACACGTCAAACGTGCCGCCGCCCAGGTCGTAGACCGCGACCTTGCGGTCGCCGCCCTTCTTGTCCATGCCGTAGGCCAGCGCGGCCGCGGTGGGCTCGTTGATGATGCGCTTGACGTCCAGGCCGGCGATCTTGCCGGCGTCCTTGGTCGCCTGGCGCTGGCTGTCGTTGAAGTACGCCGGCACGGTGATGACCGCCTCGGTGACGGTCTCGCCCAGGTAGGCCTCGGCGGTCTTCTTCATCTTGGCCAGCACTTCGGCCGAGATCTGCTGCGCGGCCATGCGCTTGCCTTCGGACGTCTCGATCCAGGCATCGCCGTTGTCGTGCTGGGTGATCTTGTACGGGACCAGGCCGATGTCCTTCTGGACTTCGGCGTCGGTGAACTTGCGGCCGATCAGGCGCTTCACCGCGAAGAAGGTGTTCTTGGGGTTGGTGACGGCCTGGCGCTTGGCCGAGGCGCCGACCAGGACTTCGCCGTCCTTGGTGAAGGCGACGATGGACGGCGTGGTGCGGTCGCCTTCCGAATTCTCGATGACGCGGGCCTTGCCGCCTTCCATGATCGCCACGCACGAATTGGTCGTGCCGAGGTCGATGCCGATGATCTTGCCCATGGTGATTGCTCCCTCTCGAATGCTTTGAATGCTTGGGGCGGTCAGTCCGCCGATGTTCGCTATCTGGGGTTCAGGCGTTGCCCTTCAAGGGCAAGGACCGCACGACGATGGCTGCGACGCGTTCGTCGCGCGCGCCAGCCCCCTCAGTCGTGCCGGGCGACGACCACCAGCGCCGGGCGCAGCAGCCGGTCGTTCAGCAACCAGCCCTTCTGGTAGACCTGCACCACATTGCCGGGCGCATGGCCGGCGGCCTCGACCATGCTCATGGCCTGGTGGTGTTCGGGATTGAACGGCTGGCCGACCGGGTCGACCGCGATCAGGCCGTTGTCGCCGGCCACCTTGAGCAGCTGACGCAGGGTCAGCTCCATGCCCTCGCGCAGGTGCGCGGCGGTGTCGCCGGGCACGGCCAGGCCCGCTTCCAGGCTGTCGATCACCGGCAGCAGTTCGGACAGCAGGCGCTCGTTGGCGAACCTGCGGGCCATGTCGAGCTCGCGCGCCATGCGCTTGCGCTGGTTCTCGAGTTCGGCGCGTTCGCGCAGCGAGTCCTCGCGCAGCTGTGTCAGTTCGGCCCGGGCGGCCTCGAGCTGGTTCGCCAGCGGGGCGCCTTCGGTATCGGGGGCCACGTCGGGCGTGTCGTTGGGTTCGCCGGTATTGCTGGAAGTCATGCGTTGCTCCATTCCCTGCGCCAAGGGCGCTCAAACATGCGGAAAACCGCGCACGAAGGCGCGTCAACGGCAGCAATGGGGCCGCTGTCACGGGTTTCAAGACGAACCGCACGACGGACGCCGGCCACGCGGCCGGCCACGGCCTCAGGTTTCGGGGTCGAGCGCCGCGCCCAGGGCGTCCGCAGCCGCCTGCACCACCGGAATCACCCGCTCGTATGCCATGCGGGTGGGCCCGATCACGCCCAGCACCCCGAGCACGCGCCCGCTGCCCGCCGCCACATAGGGCGCGCTCACCAGCGAGATGCCCTCCAGCGGGGCCAGCCCGGTTTCCTCGCCGATGAAGATGCGCACGCCCGGCGCCTGCACGGTGCGCTCCAGCAGCTGCAGGATCTCGCGCTTGCGGGCAAAGGCCTCGAACAGATCGCGCAGGCGGTCCAGGTCGGCCAGGTCCTGCACGCCCATCAGTCGCGTCTGGCCGGCAAGCACCATGTCGTCGCGGGCGGGTTCCAGGACCTGGTCGGCCAGTTCCACCGACTGCGACAGCAGCCGCTGCATCTCGTCCTGGGCATTGCGCAGCTCGCGCACCAGCGTGGCGCGGATGTCGGCCACGGTGCGCCCCGCGAAATGGGCGTTGAGGTAGTTGGCCACGCGCTCCAGCTCGCCGGCATCGAAGGCCCGCCGCGTCTGCACGATGCGGTTCTGCACCTCGTTGTCGGCGAACACGACGATGGCCAGCACGCGCTGGGCGTCCAGCGGGACGAAGTCGATCCGGCGGAAGGCGAACTGCTCGCGCCGCGGCACGCTGACCACGCCGACGAAATGGGTCATCGCCGACAGCAGCTCCGAGGCGCTGCCCAGCAGGGCCTGCGTGCCCGAGCCCGGCGGCAGCTCGCCGCGCAGCCGCGCCAGGTCGCTGTCCGGCAACGGCCGCACCTGCAGCAGCGAATCGACGAACAGGCGGTAGCCCTGCGCCGTCGGCACCCGCCCGGACGAGTGGTGCAGCGCGCTGAGCAGCCCGGCGTCCTCGAGGTCGGCCAGGATGTTGCGGATCGTCGCCGGGCTGACGTCGAGCCCCGCGTGGCGCGCGAGGGTCTGCGAGCCAATGGGCTCGCCACTGTGGATGTAGCGGCCGATCAGCGTGCGCAGCAGCTGGCGGGCACGCGGGTCGAGGCTGGGATCGGCGGGTTTGCGACTCATGGCGGCGATATATGACGGGTTCGCGGGCGACGCAAGGGTTTGACGTCGATCGCACTCCCCGCGCCCGTTCCTACGCGGTGAGACGGCGACCGGCTATCAAGCGGCAACCCACACAGGGCACAATCGCGGTCCGATGCTCGTCCACCTCTCGCTCAAACAATTCGCCGTGGTCAGCGAGGCCGAACTGGCCTTCGGCCCCGGCCTCACCGTGATCTCCGGCGAAACCGGCGCCGGCAAGTCGCTGCTGGTGGACGCACTGGGCCTGCTGTCGGGCCTGCGCGCCGACAGCGGCGTGGTGCGCCATGGCGCCGACCGTGCCGAACTGGTCGCCGAGTTCTCCCTGGACGACGTGCCCCTGGCGCGGACCTGGCTGCTGGAGAACGAACTGGACGAGGACGACGCCTGCCAGATCCGCCGCGTGATCCGCGCCGATGGCGGTTCGCGCGCGTGGGTCAACGGCCGCCCGGTGACGCTGGGGCAGCTGGGCGAACTGGCCGGCCGGCTGGTCGAGATACACGGCCAGCACGAACACCAGGCCCTGCTGTCGCGCCCCAGCCAGCTGGCCCTGCTGGATGCCTTCGGCCGCACCGAAACCGAACGCCGCGCGGTGGAAGCCGCCGCCGCGCACTGGAACGGCCTGCTCGCCGAACGCGACACGCTGTCGGCCCAGGGCGACGTGTCCGACCGGATCGACTGGCTGGAACACCAGCATGCCGAACTGGACCGCGAAGACCTGGAACCCGAATCCATCGCCCGCCTGCAGGCAGACCATCGACGTCATGCGCATGCGGCCGGCCTGATCGCGGCCTGCGATGGCGCATTCGCGCAGCTCGGCGGCGAGGAAGATCCGTCGCTGTCGCGCACGCTGCAGCACGTGCGCTCAGACCTGCAACGCGTGGTCGAGCATGAGCCGCGCCTGGGCGAAGTGGACGCCATGCTCGACGCCGCCGCGATCCAGATCGACGAAGCCCTGGCCCTGCTCGACCGCGTGCGCAGCGACCTCGACCTGGACCCGGCCGCGTTCGACGCCATCGAGCACCGCCTGGGCCGCCTGCACGAACTGGCGCGCAAGCACCGCGTCACGCCGGAGCAGCTCGGCGCCCACCGCGACGCGATCGCGGCGGAACTGGACACGCTGCGCGGCGCCGGCGTGCGCCTGGCGACGCTGGACGGAGAGATCGCACACGCCCGCCAGGACTGGCGTGCCGCCGCGGACGTGCTGGGCGCACGCCGCCGCGAGGCCGCGCAGCGACTGGCACAGGGCACCACCGCCCTGATCGCCGAACTGGGCATGGGCGGCGGACGTTTCGACGTCGAACTGGAACCCACCGACGGCGACCGCCCCGATCCGAACGGCGGCGAACGCGTGGAATTCATGGTCGCGGCCAACCCGGGCCAACCCGCGCGGCCGCTGCGCAAGGTTGCCTCCGGCGGCGAACTCTCGCGCATCTCGCTGGCCATCGAAGTAGCGGCGCTGGGCATGGATGCGGTGCCGACGATGGTCTTCGACGAAGTCGACACCGGCATCGGCGGTGCGGTGGCGGAAATCGTCGGCCAGAAGCTGCGCGCGCTCGGCGCGAGCCGCCAGGTGCTGTGCGTCACCCACCTGCCGCAGGTGGCCGCGCAGGGCCATGCGCACTACCGCGTCAGCAAGGCCGCCAGCGAGGGCGTCACGCAGAGCGCGGTGCAGTCGCTCGATGCGAAGCAGCGCGAAGAAGAACTGGCGCGCATGCTCGGCGGTGTCGAACTCACCCGCGAGGCGCGCGCGGCGGCGAAACGGCTGCTGGCGGACGTGGTCTGACGGCGGGATTCGGGATTCTCGATTCGCATGCTGTCATTCCCGCGAAGGCGGGAATCCATCGATCCGCCGCCATTGAGGCCTTCGTCAGCGTTGACGCATGCGAGCCTGGATCCCTGCCTTAGCGGGGATGACATCAACCGCGGGGTTCACGCACGCACACGAAAAAGCCCGCCATCGGCGGGCTTTTTCACGCACTCGAATTTCGAACATCCAATCCCGGCTTCACCGCTTCTTGCGCACGTACAGTACCAGCGAGTGCTCGTCGATCTCGTAACCGTGCTTGGCCGCGATCTTGCGCTGCAGCTCTTCGATCTCGGGACTTTCGAATTCGATGATCTTGCCGGTGTCCACGTCGACCATGTGGTCGTGGTGGTGGCCGCGGTCCAGTTCGTACACCGACTGGCCGGCCTCGAAGTTGTGCTTGAGCACCAGCCCGGCCGCCTCGAACTGGGTCAGCACGCGATAGACCGTGGCCAGGCCGATGTCCTCGCCGTGCTCGAGCAGATGGCGGTAGATGTCTTCCGCGGTCATGTGCCGCGGCTTGGACTGCTCCAGCAGTTCCAGGATCCGCAGGCGCGGATGGGTGACCTTGAGTCCGGCGTTGCGGAGGTCTTGCGATTCCATGGGATTACCCTCGTCAGACTCGAAGCGCATCGGGCGCCGGGGCCCGGAACGCTGGATGAACGCGGCGGTGGCCGCCGGTCCCCGCGCTTGGTGGATGCGCCCTTCAGTGTATCATCGCGACGTTATCCGCCTGTCGCAGACCCCGATGCCGAAGCACACGACGTACAAGCTCCTGCTGGTCCTTTCCATCGCCATGGTCACCGGCGGCTGCGGCATCCTCTACAAGCAGCCCATCTATCAGGGCAATCTGCTGGAGAAGTCCAGCGTCGATCAGCTCCAGACCGGCATGAGCAAGCAACAGGTCAACCTGCTGCTCGGCTCGCCGTCGATCGAAGACCCGTTCCACCACGACCGCTGGGACTACGCTTCCACGCAGCGCACCAACCGCGTGGGCACCGTCGAGAAGAAGAACCTCACCCTCTGGTTCGAGAACGACTCGCTGGTGAAGTGGGAAGGCGACTACTTCCCCGAGCAGGACGAACAGCTGGCCCGGCAGACGGTCCGCCAGTTCGGCCGCAACCTGCCGAAGGAAAAGAACGAGAAGCGTCGCGGCCGCTGACCGCACGCGCCAGACGCTTCGATGAAAACCCGGCTACGGCCGGGTTTTCTGTTTGAGCGGCCGGGATTCGGCGCGACGCCGGCGCGCGGTCTTGGGATCGGCCTGCAGCGGACGCAGCAGCTCCACGCGATCGCCATCCTGCAAGGGCACATCGCGCGCCACGCGCACGCCGAACACGGCATGGGCCACGGTTTCCGCATCGCGATCCAGGCCCGCCGCGACCAGCGCATCGCCGACGGTCGCGCCCGCTGGCAGTTCCAGCTCGATCGCCTCGAAGCGCCGCGGCCAGGCGCGCACGAGCTGGATCTTCACCTCAGGCCTCTTCGCCACGGTCCGCGACGCGGATGAAGTCGTCGACCATGCGATCGGCCAGGCCCTGGAACCCCAGTGCCATCGCCGGCCCCAGCAGCTTCACCTTCGGCTCGAATTCCAGCGTCAGCGTGACCTTGCACGCGGACTCGTCCAGCGCGTGGAATTCCCAGCGTCCGCCCAGGCTCTGGAACGGCCCCTCGACCAGCTTCAGCTGGATGTGGTGCGGCGGGCTCATGGTGTTCTCGGTGGTGAACCAGGTGCGCAGCGCGCCGAAGCCGATGTCCAGGCGCGCCACCAGCCGCCCCTCTCCCGCTTCCAGCACCTGCGCCGACTCGCACCAGCTGAAACGTCGCGGATAGGCCGCCACATCGTTGACCAGCGCGAACATGCGCGCGGCGGAGTGCTCGACGAGGGCGGTACGGCGGATGGTCTGCATGTGGTGCGTGGCCCGGTCCCGGTATCGCCCTGCCCCCGCTTTCGGGGACAATGGTGCGATGTCCAAGAATTCCAACAAGAAGACCGGCAAGGATAAGGGAAAGGGCGCCGGCGGCGGCACCATCGCACTCAACAAGCGTGCGCGCCACGAGTACCACCTCGAGGACAAGTTCGAGGCCGGTCTGTCCCTGCAGGGCTGGGAGCTCAAGGCGATCCGCGCTGGCCGGGCCAACATCGGCGACGCCTACGCCGTGGTCCTGCACAGCGAGATCTTCCTGATCGGTTCGCAGATCACCCCGCTGATCTCGGCCTCCACGCACGTCGTGGCCGACGACCGCCGCTCGCGCAAACTGCTGCTGCATCGGGCGGAGATCGACACGCTCATCGGTCGCGTGCAGCGCGACGGCTACACCCTGGTTCCTACCGCGCTCTACTGGAAGGGCAACAAGGTCAAGGCCGAAATCGCCCTGGCCAAGGGCAAGCAGGCCCACGACAAGCGCGAGGCCAGCAAGGAACGCGACTGGCAGCGCGAGAAGCAGCGCGTGATGCGCCGGCACAACAAGGACGCCTGACGCCCTGCCGCCGGTCGCCTGACCGGCGGTGCCCAGCCTCGATGCAGGATGAAATCAGCGCGGCAAGCCGCTGATTTTCAACGAGTCGCAATCCGTGATACGCCGCCATGGCCAGATCGGGCCAGCAACGGCTGCTTGCGTACGGCCGCGAAGGTAAATAGATTTTTACCTCTGCAGGAACTCCGATGTCCGACCTCACCGCCCGCCAGGCCCAGATCCTGGCTTACATAAAGGCCCATGCCGAAGCCGAAGGCATGCCGCCCACGCTGCAGCAGATCGCCGATGCGTTCGGCTTCCGCCAGGCCTGCGCGGCGCACAAGCATGTGCGGCGCCTGCAGGAGGCCGGCGTGCTGGACGTGCGGCCGAACCAGGCGCGCGGCATCCGCCTCGCCGGGCCATCGCCCTCTGCGCGCACGCACCGGACGCGCGATGACGACCGCCTGACGCTCGCCGTACTCGGTCGCGTGGCCGCGGGTGCGCCCATCGGCGCCGACGCCGGCATCGAGCGCGAACTCCGCCTCGACCGCGCCCTGTTCTCCACCGCACCGGACTACCTGCTGCGCGTGCAGGGCGATTCGATGCGCGACGACGGCATCTTCGACGGCGACCTGGTCGCGGTGAAACGCGCCCGCGACGCGCGCGACGGACAGGTCGTGATCGCGCGCATCGACGAGGAAATCACCATCAAGCGGCTGGAGCGCACAGCCCGGCGCATCCGCCTGCTGCCGCGCAATCCGGCCTATCCGCCCATCGAGATCCCGCCCGGCAGCGACTTCGCCATCGAAGGGCTCTACTGCGGCCTGGTGCGCCCCGACTGATGGCCGCCGAAGTCGTCCCGCTCGAATCGCTGCTCCTGGCACGTACCGTCTGGCGCGCCGGACGCAACGCGGCGGCCGCGCCGCTGGGCGAGACCACCGGTTTCGCCAATCTCGACACCCTGCTCCCGCATGGCGGCTGGCCGCACGGCGCGCTGACCGAACTGCTGATCCCGGCCGAAGGCGTGGGCGAACTCTCGCTGCTGATGCCCACGCTGTCGCGGATGACGCAGGCAGGGAAGCTGGTGGCGCTGATCGCGCCGCCGTTCTGCCCCTATGCGCCGGCATGGCAGCGCGCAGGCGTGGACCTGCGCCATCTGGAAATCGTGCGCGCCGATCCGCGCGGCGCGTTGTGGGCGTTCGAACAATGCCTGCGCAGCGCGGCGTTCGCGGCGGTACTCGGCTGGCCGACCAATGCCGACGGCCCGGCCCTGCGGCGGTTGCAGGTGGCCGCCGACAGTGGCGAATGCCTGGGCTTCGCCGTGCGCGACAGCCGCCATGCCGGCAACCCCTCGCCTGCCGCGCTGCGCATCGAACGCGTGGAAACAGCCTGGCGCGTGCGCAAATGCCGCGGCGGCCAGGTGCCCGCGCGCGGGTTCGCGCCGCCATCGGAGTTGGCGCGTTGAGCGCCCGCCATGCTCTGGGCCTGTCTCCAATTGCCGCATCTGGCGCTCGACGCCGTCCTCCGCCGCGTCGAGGACCCGCACCACCCGCTCGCGCTGGTGACGGGCCCCGCGCAGCTGCGCAGCCTGTTCGCGGTCAATGACGCCGCCGCCGAAGCCGGCCTGAAACCCGGCATGCGCCTGACCGCCGCGCACGCGTTGTGCGCGCAGGTCGCGCTGCACGAGCACGATCCGAAGGCGCAGGCGCACTCGCACCGTTTCCTTGCCGCGTGGGCGTATCGCCACAGTTCGCTGGTCAGCCGGCAATGGCCGGGCGCGATCGTGCTGGAAGCCAGCGCCAGCTTCCGGCTGTTCGGCCCCTGGCCACGTTTCGAGAAACGACTGCGCGAGGACCTCGATGCGCTCGGCTTCCACCATCGCATCGCGCTGGCGCCCACACCGCGCGCGGCGCTGGTGTTCGCGATGCTGCGCGACGGCTTCGCGCTGTCCAGCGCAGAGGGTTTGCCCGGCACCCTGGACCGCGTGCCGGTGCGTCGCGCCGCCCTGCCCGGCGATGTCGGCGAACGCCTGCACCGCATGGGCGTGCGCACGCTGAAGGACCTGCGCGAACTGCCGCGCGATGGCCTGCGTCGCCGCTTCGGCATCGAACTGCTCGAACATCTGGACCGGCTGTACGGCGACGCCGACGATCCGCTGGAGTACTACCAGCCGCCGGACCATTTCGATGCGCGCGTCGAGATGGGCTACGAGGTCGAAAGCCATCAGGCACTGCTGTTCCCGCTGCGCCGCCTGGTGCGCGATCTGGCGGTGTACCTGTCCTCGCGCGATGGCGGCGTGCAACGTTTCACGATGCGGCTCGAACATGAGGAAGGCCACACCGACGTGCCGGTCGGCATGCTCGCGGCCGAACGCGATGCCACGCTGCTGATGGACATCGCGCGCAACCGGCTGGAACAGGCATCGATCGAAAAACCCGTCGTCGGCCTGCGCCTTCTGGCGAAGGAACTGCCGCCGTTCGTGCCAGCCGCGCGCGATCTGTTCGACACGCGCCCGTCGCAGGCGGTGCCGTGGCCGCAACTGCGCGAACGCCTGCGCGCGCGGCTGGGCGACGATGCGGTGTACCGCATCGCACCGTCCGGCGACCCGCGCCCCGAGCGCGCGTGGCGGCGCGCCAGTGTCGATGACGATGCGGCCTGCGCGATGGATGCTCCCGTGCGCCCGCCACGCCCCACCTGGCTGCTGCCGCATCCGGTGCCGCTGCGGCAGCACGCGCGCATCGTATCCGGCCCCGAACGGCTGGAAAGCGGCTGGTGGGACGGCGACGACGTGCGCCGCGACTACTACGTCCTCGAAACCCTGCATGGACAGCGCGCCTGGGCCTTCGCCGACCCGGGCAAACGCGACGGCTGGATGCTGCACGGCTGGTTCGCATGAGCTGGGACGACGCCATCGACGGCGTCGACCGCGACACGCCCGGCGATCGCGTGCCGCGCGCGCTGCAGGTCGCCGTGCGCCTGCGCGAAGCCGCCAACGACGACCTCGACGACGACGCCCCGCCCTACGCCGAACTGCACTGCCTGTCGGACTTCAGCTTCCTGCGCGGCGCGGCGAGCGCGGAGGAACTGTTCGACCGCGCACGCCACTGCGGCTACCGCGCCCTGGCCATCACCGACGAATGTTCGCTGGCCGGCATCGTGCGCGCGCTGGAAGCCTCGCTCGCCACCGGCGTGCGCCTGATCGTCGGCAGCGAATTCCACCTGCGCGACGCCACGCGCTTCGTGCTGCTGGTGGAGAACGCCGCCGGCTACACGCGCCTGTGCGAACTGATCACGCGCGGGCGCCGCGCCGCCGACAAGGGCACGTACCGGCTGGATCGCGCCGACGTCGAAGCGGTCTTCGCCGATGGCAACGGCGTGTTCGCGCTGTGGCTGCCGGATCGCACACCGGGCACGTCGCCCGATTCCACCTCCGGACGCTGGCTGCAATCGGTATTCGGCGAACGCGTCCACCTGGCCATCGGACTGCACCGCGAGCAGGACGATGAAGCGCGTCTGCAGGCGCTGCTGTCGCTGGCATCGGAACTGCGCATGACGCCCGTCGCCACCGGCGACGTGCACATGGCGGTGCGGCGCCAGCGCACCCTGCAGGACACCATGACCGCGATCCGCCACGGCCTGCCGCTGTCGGAATGCGGCGCGCACCTGTTCCGCAACGGCGAACGACACCTGCGTGCACGACGCACGCTGGGCAACATCCATCCGCCCGCGCTGCTGCAGGCCGCCGTCGCGCTGGCGGAGCGCTGCACGTTCGACCTGCAGAAAGACATCCATTACGACTACCCCTTCGAGCTGGTGCCCGAAGGCGAAACACCGACCTCACACCTGCGCGCGCTGACCTTCGCCGGCATGCGCAACCGCTGGCCGGAGGGCACGCCGGACAAGGTCGTGCGGCAGATCGAATCCGAGCTGGCGCTCATCGCCGAGCTCAAGTACGAGGCGTTCTTCCTGACGGTGGAAGACATCGTCCGCTTCGCGCGCAGCCGCGACATCCTGTGCCAGGGCCGCGGCTCATCGGCCAATTCCGCAGTGTGCTACGCGCTGGGCATCACCTCGGTGAACCCGGAGGAAAGCCGCCTGCTGATGGCGCGTTTCCTGTCGCGGGAACGCAACGAGCCGCCCGACATCGACGTGGACTTCGAACACGAACGCCGCGAGGAAGTGCTGCAGTACGTCTACGCCAAGTACGGCCGCGACCGCGCCGCGCTGGCCGCCACGGTCATCCGCTACCGCGGCAAGAGCGCCGTGCGCGATGTCGCCAAGGCCTTCGGCCTGCCGCCGGACCAGATCGCGCTGCTGGCCAACTGCCATGGCTGGGGCAACGGCGGCACGCCGATGGAACAGCGCCTGGTCGAAGCGGGGTTCGATCCGGACAACCCGCTGATCGCACGCGTGCTCGCCATAACCGACGAACTGGAGAACCACCCGCGCCACCTGTCGCAGCACGTCGGCGGCTTCGTCATCTCGCAGGAACCGCTGTCCACCGTGGTACCGGTGGAGAACGCCGCGATGGACGACCGCACCATCATCCAGTGGGACAAGGACGACCTGGAGACGATGAAGCTGCTCAAGGTCGACTGCCTGGCACTGGGCATGCTGACCTGCATCCGCAAGGCCATCGCGCTGGTGTCGAAGCACCGCGGCCGCGACATCGACATGGCCCTGCTGCCGGCCGGCGACAAACCCACCTACGCGATGATCCAGCGCGCCGACACGGTGGGCGTGTTCCAGATCGAATCGCGCGCGCAGATGACGATGCTGCCGCGATTGAAGCCGAAGAACTTCTACGACCTGGTGGTGGAGGTCGCCATCGTGCGGCCAGGGCCGATCCAGGGCGGCATGGTGCACCCGTACCTGCGACGCCGCATGGGCAAGGAAAAGGTGGAATACCCCTCGCCGGAAGTGGAGGAAATCCTCAAGCCAACGCTCGGCGTGCCGCTGTTCCAGGAACAGGTGATGGAACTGGTGATGCACGCCGGCTACAGCGACAGCGAAGCCGACCAGCTGCGGCGTTCGATGGCGGCCTGGCGCGTGGGCGGCGACATGGAACCCCACCGCGAACGCATCCGCGACTGCATGCGCGGCAAAGGTTATGCGGAAGCGTTCATCGAGCAGATCTTCGAGCAGATCAAGGGATTCGGTTCATACGGCTTCCCGCAGAGCCACGCGGCCTCGTTCGCCAAGCTGGTCTACGTGAGCTGCTGGCTCAAGCGACACGAACCGGCGGCCTTCGCCTGCGCGCTGCTCAACGCGCAGCCGATGGGGTTCTACTCCACCAGCCAGATCGTGCAGGACGCCCGCCGCGGCGCGCCGCAACGGGCCGCGGACGAATTCGAAAGCGAGGCGGAACGTGCGCTCGCGATGCGCGAAGCCGTCGGGATACTGCCCGTGGACGTGATGCACAGCGACTGGGACTGCACGCTGGTCGGCGGCACGCACTTCGACGACGCGCGCAACGTGCAGCCGGCGATCCGCCTTGGCCTGCGCGAGGTGCGCGGCCTGTCCGAAGACGCCGGCCATGCCATC
Organism: Lysobacter stagni; assembly: GCF_030053425.1. Taxonomy (NCBI): domain Bacteria; kingdom Pseudomonadati; phylum Pseudomonadota; class Gammaproteobacteria; order Lysobacterales; family Lysobacteraceae; genus Lysobacter; species Lysobacter stagni. The sequence goes on from NZ_JASGBI010000001.1 coordinate 3,094,214, forward strand.
GTCGCCGCACGCACGCGACGCGCGTTCGACGATCTGCAGGACCTGCGCCTTCGCGCGCGACTGGACGACAAGGCCTGCAACGCGCTGGCCGAATCCAATGCCCTGCGGGGACTGGTCGGCAATCGCCATGTCGCACGCTGGGCGGTGGCCGGCCTGGAACACCGCCGGCCGCTGCTGCCCGGCAGCCCGCGCGAGGACGGGATCGACCTGCCCGCCCCGCGCATCGGCGAGGAAATCCTGTCGGATTACCGCGCCACCGGCCTGAGCCTGGCCTCGCACCCGATGGCGCTGCTGCGCCCGCAGATGCAGGCGCGTCGCATCAAGGGTTCACGCGACCTGCGCGAGATGCGCCACGGCCGCGGCGTGCATGTCGCCGGACTGGTCACGCAGCGCCAGCGCCCCGCCACCGCCAAGGGCACCATCTTCGTCACGCTGGAGGACGAGCACGGCATGATCAACGTGATCGTCTGGCCCGACCTCGCCGCACGCCAGCGCAAGCCGCTGCTCGATTCCACGCTGCTGTCCGTGCGCGGCCGCTGGGAACGCGTGGACGGCGTGGAGCACCTGATCGCCGGACAACTGCAGGACCTCAGCCCGCTGCTGGGCGAACTGCAGACACCGTCGCGGGATTTCCGCTAGCAGATCGGTTGGCTTCTGTGCTGTCATCCCCGCGAAGGCGGGGATCCAACTTGCCAGTGTTGCGTCCTTTCCGGAGAGCGTGATGTCGCGGACGGTTGGATGTTCGGCTCCGCCGAAGTAAAGCGGGGCTCGCCTTCGCGGGAATGACGGCAGGTCTGCTGAAGCGGGCGCGCGACCTTCCGCGCGCCCGCCTCCACCCATGCGCCCCTCAAGGCGCGCAGGGCAACACGTGCTCGGCCTCGTTCAGCGCACCCAGCTGCACGCGCGAGATCGACAGCTCCAGCTTGCCGGCGGTGCGCAGCTCCAGCAGCGACTCCAGCTTGCGGGTGTCGGCGCCGGCCTTGCCGAAGCACTTCAGCGGCACGCCGAACGTCGTCCACTGGTTCGCCGGCAATGCGGCGAGCGCATCGCGTACCGGCAACCGCGCCTGGCACGTTCCACCGCAGCTCACGCCGATGGTGACGTCTTCCGTCGGTACCTTCTCCGGACGCAGCGTCATCACCACCATGATGTCGCCGTTGGCCTCGCGCGCCAGATCCATCGGCGTCTGCGGCGCCAGTGCAAACGTGGCCGCCTGCGCGCCGGACCACACCAGACGGCGCGCGTCTTCCTGCGCCTTGTGGTCCACGGCGGTGACCTTGAGGCTGCCGTCCTGCAGTGCCGCCGGCAACGTCGTCACCTGCACCACCTGCCCACCCGCGTTGGACACGCGCATGGCGATGCCGTCGGCCAGCTGGCCGCGGGCGTAGAACGTGCCCACTTCCGTCTGCCCGCCCTTCACGCCGGAATCTTCCGGCAACGGTGCGAGGTCGCCCTTGTCGGCGTACGTCAGGCCGAAGCCGAACGGGAACAGCGGGTTGTAGTCCTTCTGCCCCACGTTGTTGGCGTACTGGGTCGCCAAGCGCGGCCAGCTGAAGCTGAGCTTGCCCTTGAAGTCGTACTGCACGCTGCCGTCGGCCTTGCGCAGCAGCACGTCGGCGATGCCCTCGCCTTCCGAGCCCGGCAGCCACGCCGCGACGAACGCATCGGACGCGTTGATCTCGCGGTTCATCCACAGCGGGCGTCCGCTCATGAACACCGCCACCACCGGAATGCCCTCGGCCTTCAGACGCTTGATGAGCTCCAGGTCGCTGTCGTTGCCGGGCTTGTACAGCAGGTGCGGAATGTCGCCCTGGAATTCGGCGTACGGGTTCTCGCCGAACACCACCACGGCCACGTCCGGCTTCTGCGTGTACTTGCCATCGATGGCCAGCACCGCTTCGCCACCGGCCGCCTTGGCCTGTCGCGAGATGCCTTCGTACACGGTGTCGGCATTGGGGAAGTCGGCGCGCTTGTTGCCGGTGCCCTGCCAGCTCAGCGTCCAGCCGCCGGCCTGCTTGCCGACATCGTTCGCGCCGTCGCCCGCCACCAGGATGCGCTGCTTCGGCTGCAGCGGCAGCACGCCGCCCTGGTTCTTCAGCAGCACCAGCGATTCGCGCACGGCCTGCCGCGCGATCGCGCGATGTTCCGGCGCACCGAGCAGCTCGAACTTGCCACCAACCTCGCGCTGCGACGGCTTGCCCGCCTCGAACAGCCCCAGGCGGAACTTCACGCGCAGGATGCGGCGCACCGCGTCGTCCAGGCGCGCCTGCGGAATCGTGCCGGCCTTCACCGCGGCCAGCGCGCTGTCGTAGAAACCCTTCCAGCTGTCGGAGGCCATCGCCATGTCGAGGCCGGCGTTGATCGTGGCCGGGCAGTTGGTGCTGGTGCAGCCGGGCACCAGGCCGTGGCCGTTCCAGTCGCCGACGACGAAGCCGCCGAAGTTCATGCGCCCCTTCAGCACGTCGGTCAGCAGCACCTTGTTGCCGTGCATGCGCGTGCCGTTGACGCTGTTGAACGAGGCCATCACCGACTGCGCACCGGCCGCGATGCCCGGCGGATAACCCGCCGCATGGATGCGCACCAGCTCGGCTTCGCTCAGTTGCGTGTTGCCCTGGTCCTTGCCGTTGGTGGTGCCGCCGTCGCCGAGGAAATGCTTGACCGAGGAGATCACGTGGCGGCCGCTGAGGAACTCCTTGGTGCCGACCTTGCCCTGCAGGCCTTCGACCATCGCGCCGGCGAAACTCGCCACCACGTCGGGCGATTCGGAATAGCCCTCGTACGAACGCCCCCAGCGGTCGTCCTGCGGCACGGCGACGGTGGGCGCGAATGCCCATTCCATGCCCGTGGTGCGCGTTTCCACCGCGGTGACCTGGCCGATGCGGCGCAGCAGGTCCGGGTTGCGCGTGGCGCCCAGGCCGATGTTGTGCGGGAACAACGTGGCGCCGACGATGTTGCTCTGCCCGTGCACGGCATCGATGCCGAAGATCACCGGGATCGCCTTGCCGCCCTGCGAGGTGTCCATCGACGCTTCGTAGAACGCATCGGCCAGTGCCAGCCATTCGGCGGGCTTGGCATCGTAATGACCACCCGGATCGGAGTTGCCGCCGGCGAGCACCGAACCCAGCCGGTACTTGCGCACGTCGTCCGGCGTGATGCTGGAAATGTCGCCCTGCACGATCTGGCCGACCTTCTCTTCCACCGTCATCGTGGCCATCAGGTCGGTGATGCGCTGCTCCAGCGCCGGGTCTTCCGGCAACGGCCAGGCCACCGAGGGCCACGGCGATTCGTCCGCCTTCGGTGCGCTGGTGCGATCGCCCTTGCAGGCACCCAGCGCCACTACGAGCGCCGCCAACAGCACGCCACCGCCGATACGTTTGAAGTTGCGTCCGTTCACCACGTTCAGGCCTCTCTGCGTTCCGGTTCGTTGCCAAGGGGACGCCCGCGCCATCGGGCGCGGACGGACGTGCGGTTGTGTCAGGCCGAGACCAACGGCTTGCGCGCGCCCCATACTTCGGGCGGGGCCTTGCAGTACTGCTCGATGAACGCCTGTTGCGATGGCATCCCGGTGACGGTCTGGTCGATGCGCTGGCGCAGCGACGACAGGAACTTGCGCATGTCGTCGTCGCCCAGCGTTTCCGACAGCGGGTGATGCTGCGCCGGGACGATGCCTTGGCCCAGCATCACGTGCGTCCACGAGTCCACGCGGAACAGCTCGTTGGCGCCCTGCCACGCGTGCGCACGTTCGCGCCATGCACGCAGTCGGATCGACAGCGAATCGGGCAGTTCCATCTCGCGGCAGGCCTTCCACATCGGCTCGTCGCGCTGGTTGGCGTGGTAGTGCAGGATGATGAAGTCGCGCACGTGCTCCATCTCGATGCGGCTGGTCTCGTTGAACACGTCCACCAGAGCCGGCGGAATGCCGTCGAAGGGGAACAGTTCGACCAGGCGCACGATGGCGCTCATGCCCAGGTGGATGCTGGTCGATTCCAGCGGCTCGATGAAGCCGCTGGCCAGGCCCAGCGACACTACGTTCTTGTTCCATGCCTTCAGGCGCCGACCGCTGCGGAACGGCACCAGCCACGGGTCCTTGATGGGCGGCGCGACGGCGTCCTTCAGCAGGCGTGCGCGTGCTTCGTCGTCGGACATGTGGCGGCTGGAGAACACCCAGCCGGTACCCACGCGATGCTGCAGCGGAATGTTCCAGCGCCAGCCGGCCTCATGCGCGATCGCGCGCGTGTACGGTCCCGGCGGTCCCAGCGATTCGGTCTGCACCGCGACCGCGCGGTCGCACGGCAGCCACTGGTTCCAGTCTTCATAACCCGACTTCAGCGTCTGCTCGATCAGCAGCCCGCGGAAACCGGTGCAGTCGATGAACAGGTCGCCTTCGATCACCTTCCCGTCTTCCAGCACCAGCGATTCGATGTAGCCCGATTCGCCGTTCTGCTTCACCTCGCGGATCTTGCCTTCGATGCGCTTGAGGCCGTAGCTCTCGGCCTTGCCGCGCAGGAAGCGCGCGTACAGGCCGGCGTCCAGGTGGTAGGCGTAATTGACCTGCGGCGTGGTCTGCAGCGTGAACTGGTCCTTGCGTGAGGCCACGGTCTCCAGGCAGTAGTCGCCGAGTTCGGACGACATGCCACGGCGCAGGCTGTCCAACCAGAAATGGTGGAACCCACACACCAGCGTGCTGGAGCCGGTGATGCCGAACGGATGGAAGAAGTGGTCGCCGGGGCGACGCCAGTTCTCGAACGAGATCGACAGCTTGAACGTTCCGGCGACGGCACGCAGGAACTCCTGTTCGTCGATCTGCAGGAAACGGTGGAAGTTGCGGATCGGCGGCACCGTCGATTCGCCCACGCCCACCGTACCGATCTGTTCGGACTCGACCAGCACCACGTCCAGCCGCTCGCGGAACTGGTGCGTCAATGCCGTGGCGGCCAGCCAGCCCGCCGTGCCACCGCCCGCGATCACCACCTTGCGAATCCTGCCCTTCTCCACCTGCCCCTCCCATCTGTCGCAATGGAGCCGGGACGCCCCGGCTCAACGATTGAGTTTGGCGATCAGCATCGCGCGCAGCTGCCGCGCGAGCTTCTCGTCGACCGGCCCCAGCACGTTGCGCGCCGCTTCGGGCAGGTGCCCGCCGGCGCGGTCGGCGGGGCCGAACACGTAGTGATCGAAGATCTCGCGCCAGGCCTGCTTCTCGCGTTCGGGCCGGTCGCGGATGGTCCACAGTGCGTGGTAAAGCGCATGCATCGGCGTGGGAACGTACGCCGGCACGCTGTTCCACCAGTAGTTCACGAGCACGGTGAACGGATCCAGCCCTTGCACGTGGTGCCACCACAGGCTGGGAATGAAGATCGCATCGCCGGGTTCGAGCACGGCGGTCTGGCCGGCAGCCAGCGCGTCGCGGAAGCCGGGGAAACGTTCGAAATCCGGTGCGCTGAAATCGACCACGCTCACCGCCTGCCCGCCGGGCGTCGGTTCCAGTGGGCCGGGATAGAGGTTGCCGATCTGCTCCGTCGGAAACAGGGTGAAGCGGCGGCGGCCCACGGCCGCGCAGGCGATGTTGCTCATCGCGTCGTAGTGGCACGACGCAGTGACGCGGTTGCCGATCCAGATGCTGGGCGGCGCATCGATGCCGCGCGCCGCAAGGTCCAGGTCGTTGTCGGCACGCAGGCCGGGAAAACGCGTATCGACCAGCAATGATGCGACGTAATACGTGGGCGGGCGCGCGTCGTCGGCGTGCGCCGCGATGCCATCGAGCACCGTGCCCAGGTCGCTGCGCCGCACCTCGCAGTTGATGTCGGTGAAATCGGCGGTGTAGAACGGCCGCCCGGCGACGTCGGGATCGCCCCACGAATACGTGACGGGTTCTCCGTTGTAGAAGCCGCGCAGGTACTCCATCGCCTCGCGCATCGAACGCTGGCCGGCCTGGACCAGTCTCCAGTTCCGCACCAGCCCGCGCAGCACTACCGGCGTACCCGACGCGACCAGCTCGTCGAGCGGCAACGCGTCCGCGGCGACCTCGATCTCGCGAATGCGGCCGGCGACTTCGACCATCAGGCGTTCTCCGCCTGGCGCAGCCGTCGCTGCTTCTCGGCCATCATGCGACGCAGGTTGTGCAGCGATGCCAGCACGAGGAACGCGCCCTCCAGATACCCCGCCTGGTGCAGGCGATGCAACGCCTGGGCGTCCAGCGAAGCCAGGCGTTCACGGTCGATGCCGTGCAGGCCGGTCAGGTTGACGCGGTGCGTGTCGTCGATCTGCAGGTCCAGTTTCAGTGGCTGGATCAGTTGCAGGGCATCGAGCGCGTCGAACATCGCCTGCCCCGCATCGACACCGTCGCGGATGCCACGCAGGACGGCTGCGATGTGATCCAGGTACGGGCTGTTTCCGCCATGCGGCAGGAACACCGGCTCGCCTTCACCCGCGCGAACGCGCGGATGCTCCATGTCGACGTGGATGACCGGCTCGCGACGCAGTTCGCCGTCGATGCGTTGTTCCTGGAAACCGATCAGGAACGGGCCCTTCGCGACCGCGCCGGGCAGATAGGTGGCGTTCCAGCGTTCGTCCTGCAGGAACAGGTTTTCCTTCTGGTCGAAACCCAGCAGCGCCACCGCCTGCCACTGGCCCGTCTCGCCGGTCTGACGGCGGAAGAAGATGGGGTACTCGCGCTGGAGTTCGGCGAACTCCGTGGGAAACGCCGGCACCATGCCGGTCTCGTCGCCGAATTCGCGACCGAAGCGCGTGACCACGCGCAGGTCCTTGTGCGTGATGTTGTTGAGCAGTTCGTATCGTGCCATGAGGTTCGCGATGGGCGGGTCCGCGTGATGTTATGCGCCTCCTCCGCGGGGAAGGAAAGAGCCCGTCGCCTTCACCCGCGCACGCGGCCGTGCCGCACGCGTGGACCACCCCGTCAGGCAGGGACCGTCGCGGCTGCGACGGTCCCCGGCCCGACACGGCATCCGCGACGGATGCCGTGCGAGATCAGAACTTGTAGCGAACGCCCAGCATGTAGCGCGGGTCCTGATCGACCAGCTTGACGATCTGCTTCTCGGAGCGGGCGTGCCAGCGCACGTCCTCGCCGGTCAGGTTGATCGCCTCCAGGCTGAAGGTCCAGTGGTCGTCGAGCGAGTAGTTCACGCTCGCATCCCACTGCTTGTACTCCTCGACGTAGAACGGGTTGCGGTTGGAGCCGTTCTCGCTCGAGGAGATCAGGTACTCGTCGCGCCAGTTCCACGCCAGGCGTGCCGACCAGCCGAACTTCTCGTACATGAACATCACGTTGGCCGTGTCGCTCAGTCCGAGCAGCGCGAACTGGTCGCGTTCGATCACGGTGTTGTCGAAGGCAACGTCACCGTCCACCAGCGTGTAGTTGGCGTAGATGCCGAAGCCCGTTTCACCGAAGAAGTACTGACCGCCCACTTCCCAACCGTGCAGATTGGCGTTGTTCTGGTTGACCGGCGTCTGGACGTCGAACTCGTAGAGCGGGTCATCCGCCTCGCCGACCAGGTCGTAGGCATTCTCCATCGCAAGCGACTGCGCGGAGCTGCCGTCGTACGCGGCCAGGCCGCCGGTCGCTCCTGCATTGCGCAGCATCGCCACCGCGGTGAACAGCGCGGTGTCGTTGGCCGAGCACGCCTGTGCCAGATCGCCACCGGCGGCCGTGACCTGCGCCGCGCACTGCGCGCCGGTCAGGAACGCCAGCGCCGCCTGCGCATCCGGACCCGAGGTCGGATCCGTCAGCCCGTAGAGCGGCTGGCGCACCACCGAGGTGCCGATGAAGTTCTTCACGTCCTTGTTCCAGAACGTCACCGAGACGAAGCTCGCATCGGCGAAGTACCACTCGATCGCCAGGTCGAGGTTGTCCGATTCCAGCGGATCCAGTGCAGGGTTCTGCGCATCGCCGTCCGCACGCGTGGACGGGTTGATCAGGATCGAACCGGTCGGCTGGTTCGGCGTGGGACCTGCGTAGAGGTTGCTGAACGGAGCACGCGCGATGGTCTTGCTGAACGATGCACGGCCCTTGATGTCGGACGTCAGATCGATCGAGAAGTCCAGGTTCGGCAGGACGTAGTCGTAGCTGTGCGTCTCGCTGAAGGGCTGCTGCTCAGTACCGCGCAGGATGCGGAAGTCGTTGTTCGCCTGCCACTGGATCGCCGTGGGAATGGCGACCTGCGAGGTCGAGGTGACGTACGTCTTCTCGTAACGCACACCGATGCGGGTACGCGTGGTCATGCCACCCAGCGTGCCGTCCAGGTCCACCTGCGCATAGGCTGCGTCGGTGTCTTCCTCGATGCGGTTGTCCGCCGCCATCTGCGGGTTGTAGCGGGTGGTGGCACCGTAGAAGTCGCCGGCCCAGAGCGCCCCGTCCGTGGCATTGCCGCGCCATGCACCCGTGGCCGCACCGCTGGTGTTGTAGTCGTTGAACATGCCGACGATGTCCACCGGACGCAGCAGTTCGGCCAGGCCCGGCTCGTTGCCGGTATTGGCCACGCCCCAGTCGCCCAGCGTCGAGTAGGCCTCGGTCGCCTGCAGGCGCTTCATCGTCGTGTTGGACGAATCGATGCCGAACGACAGGCGGCCATCATCGAAGTTGTACTCGCCGTCGATGCGGCCCTGCTTGATCTCGGTTTCCTGGCGCTGGTAGTTGATGCGCAGCACCTGCGAACCGATCTGCTCGATCGGGAAGTCCGGGTTCACGACGCCGTTAACGTCCGCCACGGCGGAAGCCGAATCCGGGAACCAGACGCGCGCGCCGATCGGCAGGCCGTTGTTGAAGGTCAGTTCCTGCGCCCAGTTGCCGCCGCAGTACGGGCCGACGGTGCAGTTGTTCGTGCCGGCGATACTGAAGAAGGTCGAGCCGCCACCGGTGACAGGGTCGTTGGGCAGGCTCTTGGACGTGGTGTTGTGGCCGTCGAACGACAGGCGGAAGCGGTCGGTCACGTCCCACTTGGCGTTGAAGCCCAGCGAATCGAGCTTGTATTCCTGTTCCTGTCGCTGCTGCTCGTAACCGAAGTCCTTGGTGCCGACGATGTCGCGGATGAAGACTGGCGTGGCGACCTGGTTGCCGGTGTCGAACACCAGATCGGTGAAGCTGTTGGCACGCTGCAGCCAGATGGTCTGCTCACCGCGGTTCTCGGTGATCTCGTTGGTGGAGTACGTGTAATCCAGGGTCAGCGTCACCGCGTCGCTCGGCGCGAACTGCAACACGCCCTGGGCGTTGATGCGCTCGCGCTCGAAATCGGCGAAGGCATAGCGCAGGTCGTTCGGCATGCCGTAGAGCTGGCCGATGGCCGGCGCATTGACCACGACCGCGTCCGGACGCAGTGCCGGGTCTGTGCCGGTCCAGCGCTGCATGTTCCAGGCGTTCTCGGTGGACTGCACCGAACCGCCATGGCGCTTCTGGTAGCTGGCCGACAGGCCCACGCCCCAGGTCTTGTCGTCGTTGGCGTAGCTGAAGATGCCGGACACTTCCGGCGTGATGTCGTTGTCGAACGGCTGCGACTCGTCGTACACCGCCTTGGCGCCGGCGCTGGCGACGATGGTGCCGCCCTGGTGGTTGAACGGACGATCGGTCTGGATGTCGATCGTCGCGCCGATGCCGCCGCTGGGCACGTTGGCCTGGCCGGTCTTGAAGACCACCAGCGAGTCGATGGCTTCGGAGGCCAGCTGCGCGAAGTTGAACGCACGCGTGCCGCCGTCGACGCCGCCGATCGGCACCTGGCCCGGCGCACCGAATGCGTCCGCGCCCGGGATCTGGCGACCGTTGAGGGTGACCATGTTGAACTGCGGACCGAAGCCACGCGCGGTGATCTGCGCGCCTTCGCCGTCGCGGCGCTCGATCGAGATGCCCGTGATGCGCTGCAGCGACTCGGCCAGGTTGGTATCCGGGAACTTGCCGATGTCCTCGGAGCTGATCGCGTCGATGATGCCCGCGGTCTCGCGCTTGAGTTCCATCGACTGGTTCAGGGCGTTGCGCATGCCCGTCACAACGACCGAATCCAGCGTGGTGGCGTCATCGGCCCCGCGCGTCTGTCCGGCCTGTGCGGCCTGCGCCTGTGTCGCCTGCGCCTGCGTGGCCTGCGCGGCCTGTGTGTCCTGCGCGTAGGCAGGGTTGATGACCAGCACGCCACCCACGAAGGTGAACATGGCGGTGGACTTGAACCGCTTCATCCTCTGGCTCATTGCCCCATCCCCTGGTTGGAAGAAGGGCCTTGGATGGCCTGACTCGCGAAATGCGGCGCGACTGCCGCCTTCGCCCTGGACGTCCTCACTGCGTGGCACCGAAACCGGATCATGTGGTCTGCCCTCTCACTTCGATCGATGGATGTTTGCCCTCCCCAGGGCACCTGCAGGCAGAGCCTGCTCACTTCCAGACCGAGCGTTCAACGAACCGCCCGTTGCAGCAATTGCCGATGGCTTTGGAGCTATTCCGTGCGAATCAGGACCGTGTACGGCGGTGTCGTTGCAGCAGACCTCCTTCCATTTCGTGACCCGTGGTCGGCGGGCGAACTGGTAGCGCTACCATGAACTTCCGCGAAACTAATCACGCTTTGCCAACCTTGTCACCATGCAGTGCAACAAATGTCTTCCGGCACCCCACGGCTCCCGGTGTCAGTTGGTTTCAGTCGAAACCGAATAACGATTACTTTCTTTTCGCCTGATAGCGTTACCACTCGTTCGTTGTTCCAACGTTGGTCATTCCGCAGGGCGGCCGGGGTGCCGTTCCACTTGCGCGGGATGCTGGCCGATGCCCAAGACGCATTGCATGGCGAAGGAGAACGCGAGTTGGAGAAGCCCGCGAAGGCAGTCCGCAGGAAAGGACGCGCCGTCACGATCGACGAAGTGGCCCTGCAGGCCGGCGTGTCCCCGATGACGGTTTCACGAGTGATCAATGGCCAGGGACAGGTGCGAGACAGCACACGCGAACGCGTGATGCGCACGGTGCACGAGCTGGGCTATCGGCCCAATCTCGCCGCCAGCACGCTGGCCGCGGCGCAGCACACCTGCATCGCGCTGATCTACACCAACCCCAGTTCGTCCTATCTGCGCGAACTGCTGGTCGGCGCGTTGAGCGGATCGGCACGCGCTGCCGCGCAGCTGGTCATCGCCAGTTGGGATGCGCTCGATGCCGACGCCCAGCGCAATGCCGCACGGCAACTGGCCGGCAACGTGGCCGGTGTCATCCTCCCTCCCCCGCTGTCGGAGTCCGAAGCGATCGTCTCGGAGTTCGTCAATGCGGGCATTCCCGTGGTGTCGATCGCATCGGGACGACTGGGCGACGACATCTCCTGCGTGCGCATCGACGACGTCCTGGCCAGCCGCGAGATCACCGAACACCTGATCCGTCACGGTCATCGCCGCATCGGCTACATCAAGGGCGACCCGCACCATACCGACAGCGAGCACCGCTTCACCGGTTTCAAGACCGCTTTGCGGGATGCAGGCATCGTGCTGGACGATGCGCTCGTCGCGCAGGGTTACTACACGTATCGCTCCGGCCTGGATGCGGCCGAACAACTGCTGTCGCTGGACGAACCGCCCACCGCGATCTTCGCCAGCAACGACGACATGGCAGCGGCGGTCGTGTCGGTCGCGCACCGGCGCGGCATCGATGTGCCGGGTGGGCTGTCGGTGGTGGGATTCGACGACACCTTCGCCGCCACCATGGTGTGGCCGGAACTCACCACCGTGCGTCAGCCCATCGCACAGATGGCCGACACCGCCATCGACATCCTGCTGCGCGCCCTGCGCCGCAGGGACGACAGTGCGCGCACCGTGATCAACCACGTGGTGCCACACCAGCTCATCGCGCGCGATTCGGTGGCGCCACTGGACGCGGCCACGTCTGCCCGGCCGCACCGCGACGCCGAGTCTCCCGAGGGCCCTCGCCCGCCGCACGGCTGACCGCCGTGCACGGCCCCGCGACGTGACCGGCCAAGGTTGCGTTTCGCGTATTTACGGATGCCGGCCCACCCACTCGATTGACTCCCCCGGATCAGATCACAGTGGACGTACCCCGCTATTTCGTCACCTATCGCCGCCCGGACAGCGGCGAAACCCGGACGTGTCCGTTCGGTCGCTTTCCCGATGCCACGTGCGCCGAACGCATCGCGCGCGCGCACTTCCGCGCTCACGGATTCGAAGTGGTTGCCATACGCGTCGAGACGCCGATCGAAGCGGCGCGCCACGCGATCTCGCGCTTCGTCACGCGCACGGCGCGGATCACGCTGGGCGTCGGCCTGACCCTGCTCGCGTATCACTACCTGTTCCGCACCGGCCCTCGCGTGGGCGACACACCGCTGGGCAAGGTCACCGTGAACATGGCCCTGACGTTCGGATTCCACGGACTGCTGATGGTCGCCGCACTGGTGTTCTGCTGGGACATCGCCTTCGGCGAAGGGCCGCACAACGGACGTTGAGCGCGCGGGCACCTGCAACGACTCAACGCCCCGGAACGGCCCGCCCCGCTTCAACGCGCACGCGACACGCCGGACTGCGCATGGCCCGTTCCGCCTTGTACGGCGTCGTGGCCGCGAACACCGCCGCACGACACGGCTCCCCTTCAGGCGGGCCATGCATGAGAGCCACCTCCAGCACGGTGACGGCGACCAGGCCCAGCAGGCTCAGCCATAGATACTTCGGATTGGGCAGGTGGTCGGACATCGCACACTCCGGTAAACCTTTACCGGACTATCGGTCGCGATGGCGGTTGACTTGATAGTGGGATGGCGGCGTCTTCGTGAATGCGGCACCCGCGTCGAGATGCGGAACAGCTTGATCGGCGGATCACCGAAGCCAGCCTTCGCATCTCACGCCCCCTAGACGGATGGAAACGAAGACTACGGCCTTCCCTTGTATGGAGGCGCGCAATGGCCAAGGCCGATCGGTCGCAACTGCCCATGCCAGACCCGCCGTTTGGCGGCAAGATCGGCCCGACCTACCAGGAGTCCACGCCGGAGTGGCCCGCATTGCCGGCCGCGCCCAAGGGCGCTCCGAATGTCGTCATCATCCTGCTCGATGATGTGGGTTTCGGGCAGGCCTCCACGTTTGGCGGACCGGTTCCGACGCCGGCGCTGGACAAGCTCGCCGACGCAGGCCTTCGCTACAACCGCTTCCACACCACTGCCATCTGCGGGCCGTCGCGCGCCGCGCTGATCACCGGGCGCAACCACCACAACTGCGGATCCGGCTTCCTGGCCGAGTGGGCCACGGGATTCCCTTCGTACAACTGCATGATCCCGCAGAGCACCGCGACGATGGGCCGCATCCTGAAGGACAACGGCTACAACACCTCATGGTTCGGCAAGAACCACAACACTCCGGACTGGGAATCCAGTGTCGTTGGCCCCTTCGATCGCTGGCCGACCGGCCTGGGCTTCGACTACTTCTACGGCTTCATCGGTGGCGAGACCCACCAGTACTACCCGGTGCTGTTCGAGAACACGCGGCCGGTCGAGCCGGAGACGTCGCCCGAAGACGGCTACCACTTCATGACCGACATGACCGACCGCGCGATCGGGTGGTTGCGTTACAGCAAGTCCGTCAACCCCGACAAGCCGGTGCTGCTCTACTTCGCACCCGGTGCTGCGCATGCGCCGCATCATTCGCCCAAGGACTGGCGCGACAGGTTCAAGGGACAGTTCGACCAGGGCTGGGACGCCGTGCGCGAGGAAACCTATCAGCGCCAGTTGAAGCTGGGCGTGATTCCGCCGGGCACGCAGAACACGCCGCGTCCGGAATGGGTGAAACCGTGGGACTCGCTCAGCGACGACGAGAAGCGACTGTACGCGCGCTTCATGGAAAACTTCGCCGGCTACCTGTCATTCGCAGATCACGAATGTGGTCGCCTGCTCGACGCTGTCGGTGAGTTGCCCGATGCCGACAACACCCTGGTGTTCTACATCGTCGGCGACAACGGCGCGAGCTCCGAAGGCGGATTCACGGGAACCGTCAACGAGGTGATGAACCTCAACGGCCTGCCCTCCAACCTCGAGGACAATCTCAAGGTCATCGACGAGATCGGCAGCCCGGATACCGAGCCGCACTACCCGCTCGGCTGGGCGTGGGCCGGCAACGCGCCGTTCCAGTGGGTGAAGCAGGTGGCCAGCCACCTGGGCGGCTCACGCAATCCGATGGTCGTGTCGTGGCCTGCGAAGATCAGGGATGTCGGCGGCGTGCGCAGCCAGTTCGCCCACCTCATCGACATCCTTCCCACGGTGCTGGACGTCGCCGGAATTCCCGCGCCTTCGACCGTCAACGGCATTGCACAGAAGCCCATGGACGGCGTGTCGATCGCATCGACCTTCGCCTCGGCCGATGCACGCCCGGTGCGCGAGCAGCAGTACTTCGAAGTATTCAGCAATCGCGCGATCTACGATCAGGGCTGGATCGCATGCGCCCAGCACACCTTTCCGTGGCGACAGGATTTCGCGCCGGGCAACTGGGACAAGGACCGCTGGGAGCTCTATCACCTCGACGAGGATTTCAGCGAGAACGACGACCTGGCACAGAAGCATCCCGACAAGCTCGAGACGCTGAAGAAGCTGTTCGACGAGGCCTGCCAGAAGTACAACGTGCTTCCACTCGACGATCGCGGCTCTGGCCGCCTGACCGAGCCCAAGCCGCCGCCGGGTGGTGCGGACCCGAAGCGCCGGCGCTTCACCTATTTCCCCGGCGCCGTGCGGCTGGCCGAAACGGCCGCGCCCAACACGAAGAACCGCTCGCACCGCATCGATGTCACCATCGAGAAGAAAGGCGACGGTGTGTTGCTCGCGGAGGGTGGCCAGTCGGCGGGATTCGTCCTGTACGTGAAGGGCGGAAAGCCGTACTACCACTACAACTTCTTCGAGATGGAACGTACATCCGTGGAGTCCAGCGTCGAGCTTCCGGACGGCCGTTGCACCGTCTCGTTCGAGTTCCGCTACGACGGTGGTGGCGCCGGCAAGGGTGGCGAGGCGGTACTCATCGTCGATGGCAACGAAGTCGGCAAGCAGCGCATTGAACGCACCGTCGCCGGCCGCTTCGGCATCGACACGTTCGGCGTCGGCTGCGACACCGGCTCACCCGTGTGCAAGGACTACAAGCCGCCCTTTGCGTTCGACGGCGTCATTGGCCAGGTCGACATCGTGCTCGGCGACCCCGGACTCAGCGAGGACGAAGAACGCGTGATGCAGGCCAGATTCCACGCGGGCATCAACTACTAGGACGCGCGGGCGGACACGCGAACGTCCGCTTTACCGATGGCGGACGATCGCTATCGGCGCGATAGCGTCATCCAAAGACGTCTCGCTCTAGCGGACTTCGCGCATACATCGTGCAACCCGGTGACACGAGTGACTCGCCCGACAGCAACCTTGCGGGCCCCTTCATGACGGGGTGTCCAGATCGCCCCATTCGCGTTGCCGGTTGACCTGGGTCAAAGGCGTCTGCCCGCCCAGGATGGATGCTTGAGCGTCCCGACCGTCAAGCTGGGGTGGAGTGGCAGTGAACGACAGCGCAGGTTCCAGGAACAGGACGATCGACGTCGACGCCGGGTTGGTGGCGGGCCATCTGGGCCTGGCGGTTGCCGAGTTCAAGCAACTGATGGAGCGCAGGCAGATCACGTTGCTGTGCGAACGAGGCGTCGCCGAGGACGTGGGCACGTATCGGGCCAGCTTCTATTACGCCAGGCGCAAGGTGCGACTGGTGCTGGATCATGCTGGGCGAGTGCTCTCCGTGACGACCTAGTTCCCGCAGGGTGTTCGAAGCGGCGCAAGCACAAGGCATGAGACGGCGTATGTGGATCGCCCGGGCTCATTGAAGCAAAGCCAGCAACGCACCGAGCGGATGATGCCGAACGCAAGCAGGCCAGCGCATAGCTCACCGCCTGTTGCCTGCGCCCTCGTCGCATCGTCAACACACCCAGCACCACGACAGCCTGCATGCCATTGCGTCGGGCGCGGCAGGCGGTCTCACCGCCTACCGCTCGGGTCATCAGCCGCGGTCGACTGGTTCACCCTCTCCGGACAGCGCCGTGTCGCGGTTCGGCGCGATCCACAGACGCAGGACGAACCAGGCCAATGCCAGGGCGCCGACGCTGAAGATCATGTCGCCGGGGACGCGCATCCACACCAGCATCGATACGATCGGCTTCTGCATGAACTCCGCGGAACGCGCGTAGGCGTAGCCGTGTTCGATTGCCGCGAGCAGTTGCATGGTGCCCAGCGGCAGCAGCGTCAGCAATGCCATCAGCGCCAACCCGATGTTGAGACACCAGAAAGCGGTCTTGAGCGCCCCGGTGTTCCAGCGCATCTGACCGCGCAGGCCACGCAGGCAGAACAGCACCAGGGCGATGCCCAGCATGCCGTAGACGCCGAACAGCGCGGTGTGGCCGTGCAGCGGGGTCAGGTTGAGCCCCTGCATGAAGTACAGCGAAAGTGGCGGATTGATCAGGAACCCGAACAGACCGGCACCCACCAGATTCCAGAACGACACCGCGATGAAGAACGCCACTGGCCAGCGGTAGCGCACCATCCATGGAGTGGACTGCCCCAGCTTGTAGGTGTGGTACGCCTCGAATCCAAGGTAGGCCAATGGCACCACCTCCAGCGCACTGAAACTGGCCCCCAGGGCCACCACCGCGGTTGGGGTCCCGACGAAGTACAGGTGATGCAGCGTGCCGAGCACGCCGCCGGCCATGAACACGATCGTCGCGAACAGCACCGCGACGGTCGCGGTCGAGGTTCGGATGAGGCCCAGACGGGTAAAGATCAGGGCCATCACGGCCGTCGCGAAGACCTCGAAGAAGCCTTCGACCCACAGGTGCACCAGCCACCAGCGCCAATACTCCACTTCGGAGATGTGGGTGTGCTCGCCCCACATCAGTGCCGAGGCGAAGAACAGGCCTATGGCCGCGGTGGACATGAACAGCAGACCGATGATGTGCCGCGCTTCGTTGGTCTTGTCGCGAAGCACCGGCCACAACGCCCTGCCGACCAGGCTGACCCATAGCAACAACCCGACGAACAGGTACCACTGCCAGAAGCGCCCCATGTCGGCGTACTCCCAGCCCTGATGGCCGAACCAGAAGTTGCGCTCGAGCCCAAGCTTCTGCATCACCGCCAGCCACTGACCGGCGAACGATCCGACGACGATTATCAGCAGCGAAACAAAGAGGAAGTTCACACCGAAACGCTGGTACTTCGGTTCGTGGCCGGACAAGGCCGGCGCGATGTAGAGTCCCGTGCCAAGCCACGCCACTGCGATCCACAGCACGGCCAGTTGCGTGTGCCAGGTCCGCGACAGCGAGTACGGCAGGATTTCTGACAGTGCGAAACCGTAGGCGTCCTGACCTTCCACCTGGTAATGCGCGGTGATGGCACCCAGCAGGATCTGCACCAGGAACAATGCCAGGACCACCCAGAAGTACTTGGCCACCGCCCGCATCGACGGAGTGACGCGCAACGTGGCGAACGGATCGGTCGCGGGAATGGTGTGCCCGGCCTCCTCCTTGTCATGGCTGACCGCGTGGTGCCAGCCGAGCAGCGCGATGCCAAGGATCAGGAACAGCACGCTGAAAGCGGACCACACCCACAGCGGTGCTGGTGGTGTATTGCCCACCAGAGGCTCGCTCGGCCAGTTGTTGGTGTAGGTGACCTGCCTGGAAACCACGCCGCGCTGATCCGGAACCATGGCATCGCCGGCTTCCTTGGGGCGCTCGGTCGTTGCCGCCCAGGCGGTCCACCAGAAGAACGCGGTGAGGGCCCGCCGATTCGCCGCATCGGGCACCGTGTCCTGTTTCATCGCGTATGCCTTGCGAAGTTCCAGCGTCGCCGGGTCGGAACCGAACAGGCTTTCGTAGTGCGCGGCGACGTTCGAGATCGCGACGACGCGATCCATCGTCAACGTGACCGTCTTCGTCGCAGGGTCGTAGGTGTTCTTCCGCAACTGCGCCTGCAGGCGCCCCTGCAATGCGGCCTGCTTTTCCGCAGGAAGTTCCCCATAAGTGGCCATGCCACCGTCAGCACGCGCCCACAGGTCCAGCATCGCGATCGCTTCGCGGTGCAGCCAGTCGGCGCTCCAGTCGGGCGCCACATAGCCTCCATGCCCCCAGATCGACCCCAGTTGCATGCCGCCGATGGACTGCCACACCTGGCGGCCTTTCTCGATGTCGGCGCGCGTGTAGACGACTTGACCGCTCTCCGCGACGACCTTCTCCGGGATGGGAGGCGCGGCCCGGAAGATCTCGCTACCGGCCCACAGCAGCACGGAGAACGAGGCGACAAGCAGGACCGCAAGGCCCAGCCACAGCTTTCGAGCACTGCTCATGCAAGCCTCCTGTAGAGGACGTCCTGGATCCACGTGCCAAGAACTGCTCGCTGCGCTGGACCAATTGGCCAAGCGTGTCCATTTGCCAGCTTACGACCTGAATGTGAGGATGCCGTGGACAACCAAAGTCCGCACCGCGAAAACGACGTCGGCTTGAATGAATCGTTCGGCCTAACGCCGACCAGAAAACTCGAACTCCTGAACTCGCATCCAGCCATCTCCGGGCTTGAGGAAGGCGACAAGAATTGCCTCCATATCGTCCACGGTTTCTGGCGCCTGCTTTGTAACTGCCTCGGCCATCTCGCTGCGATTCCGGTATACGGCCGCAAGCCCATGGCGTGGATCCAGACTGCCTCCTACCTCCATCGAGGTGCCAGGCGATAGAACCACCACAACCTGGTGAAAGCCGCTATCCCAATCGACGCTTCTGAGCGCTGAGCGCACGGAGTCCTCGGTGATGATCGGCGAGTAGACGGTTGGATCGTCTCCGAAGTTGGGGATGACATGAATCCCTACTTTTGACTCAACGGGATCTGTCTCCCAAGCATGCTTTTGGGCTGCAGCGCATGCTGGAAGAAGCAGGATTAGAACGCTGAGCAGCAGACGGTTCATAAGCGAGCCATGGTTAAAAGCAATGAGGCTGCGCGAAAACAGGCATCAGCATCAGCACCGGCCGGGATTCGCACGCTCATTCGCGACGACTACGCGCCCGCGCCGTGCCACGCCTTGAGGAGCTCCGCTTCCTGTTCGCGGGTGAGGCCGGCGCGCAGCTTGGCCTGACGCTCGGCCGGCTGGCTGCGGAACCAGGCGAGCAGGTCGGTCACTGTAGTTTCGAGCGGTCGATAGGTGAGTCCGGCCTGGATCGCGCGCACGTTGCTGACCGCGCCGTAGCCTGCGTAGGGGCCGCTCTTCCTCGACACCCAGATGGGCAGCTCGGGGACCTTCTGCGCTTCGAGGAACTCCGGCGTGACGCGCGTGTAGGTCGGCTTCGCGCCCGTGACCTTCTGGCAGGCGTGCAGCATCGCATCCATGGTCAGCGGTTTTTCCGGGCCGACGGCATTGAATGCACCTAAGGTGCCCGCCTCCGCCAGCCGGATCATCCATTCACCCAGGTCGCGGCCGTCGATGATCTGCACCGGATCCAGACCATCGCCGGGCACCAGCATTTCGCCGCCCTGCGCAACGCGGTGCGGCCAGTAGGTGAAACGGTCGGTCTCGTCGCGAGGGCCCACGATGTAACCCGGGCGCACGATCGTGACGCGCTCGCCGAACTGCTTGCGCGCTTCGGCCTCGCTCAGCGCCTTGAGCGGGCCGTACAGGTTCTCGATGTCGGCGCGCAGCGTCTCCTGCGTTTCGGCCATCGCGTCCTTGCCCTTGTAGACGGCGAGTGCATCGTCCTCCGCGATGCCAGGCCTGCTGCCATCGGCATACACCGAGATGGTGGAGATGAAGAGGTAATGCCCGACGTTGCCGGCCAGCACCTTGCCGGCGTCGCGCACCCAGAACGGCAGGCTGGTGGGGTTGTCGATGCACACATCCCACTTGCGCCCTTCCAGCGCTTTGAGATCGCCCGTGTTGCGATCGCCGAGCAGCTGCTCCACCTCGCCCGGCCACTCCGGCGACGGCCGCTTGCCACGATTGAACAGCGTCACCTTGTGCCCGCGCGCCAACGCGTACTTCACCTGGAACGGCCCCGTGAACCCGGTGCCGCCCAGAATGAGGATGTTCAACGGCTTGGCCGCCCGCCCCTTAGGTTTATCGCCACGCGCGAAGGCGAACGATGGCAGCGCAGCCGCGGCGGCGGCAAGCGCACTGAACTTGAGCAGGTCACGGCGGGTGGTCATCGAATGGCTCCTGTCTGAGCGGGCGCACCGTCAGACGCCACCCCTCGGCTGGCCCCCTCCGGCTGCAAACGGGCCAACTCTAATCCGCCCTGCCTGGGCACGCCAATGCGCCATCGAACATCGACAGCGACGAAATGATCCCATGCCGGCAACAAACCACAGCAAAGTGGAAATGCGCCGTCGGCTCCTTCAGCGTTTCCTTCGCCGCGCATGGTGGGTCCTGGCCTGCCACCACGTCCGCTCCGGATCGGAAGCGCACATCAACACTGCTGGACGCTGCACTCGCCCCCGACGACGATCCACCCTTTATCGGACCATGCGACAGTGCCACTTACGCGTCTTGATGGCCTGTTGCTCGGATCATCTCCCTGCGGGATACGCCCGACAAAATGAACACCCTGCCTTGTGTTGTAGATGGAGTCGATCAGCTGCGGAAACCGCATGGAAGTGAGCTCGGGAAGCGAGTACCCGGGATGGACGAAGAGCTCGCCCGATGCACCCTCACGCACCGCAACAAGTACCGACTTCCAGCTTCCGCTCCCGCCAGAACAGCCGTCATCGAGTGAGATCAACGCCACGTACCGAATCTCTGGCATCCCTTCCCAGCGCACGACGTTCCTGGGTTCGAACCCGACCTGGCAGCCGATCGAGTTTGCATACGATCGCACCACCTCGGGCAGGCGTGCGAGCTCCCTGGCTCGCGTCTCGTCCCACACGCGTATGTCTTCAGCCGTTTGCGACCATCCTGGCGATGGAATGCCCAGGAGTAGAAATGCAAGTACCGCAACGTCCCTGAGTTGCATCGCCAGCCCCGGGTTGTCATTCCAAAGTCAATCGAACGAGTACAAGTACAGATGCACATTGAGCCCGTGCCGTGTGGTGGGTGGCACATTCCGGCCCAATATCCGCTATCGGACAGAAGCGGACATGCACGAACGCATGGATCAAGCCGATCCGCGAAGCGGCTTCTGCTCCAATGAGCCGTCAGCGGACTGCCGTGACCGAGTAGTCAGCGGCATTGAGGCCAGACTCGTTGAAGCGGATGTCGACTGGATGTCGCTTCGAGCCGCAGGTGACTACCCAGCGCTCACGCCACACACGCGAGCCAGGCTCCCCTTGGGGCATCGCTACGACATATGGCTGGACGGAATCGATGTGCGTGCAGCCCAGCGTCGAGACCTGTTGCCTGACCCCCGTCATCGTGTCCTGCCTGAGCTTCTCGTTAGTCATCGTGCCCTCGACTGCAGCGCCTTCTTTGCCTGGTGAATCCGCATGAACGGAGAGCGCGGAAAGCAGCAGCGCTGTTGCGAGTAAAGGTTGACGCATGGTGATCCCTCCCCAGACCACATTGTCGAACCGGATGTCCGTTTTGGGTCGAAACCGGACAATACCACCGCTGGCCAGCGCCGCTGTCGGGACGGAACCAGAGATCCGAAGAAGCGGACGTTCGCGAACTCTCAGACCCGCCTCAGCCCCGCACCAACTCGCCCCTTGTAACTGACCTCCTGGCCACGCACAGCGCTGGGCGGCATGCCCATGATGCGTTTGAAGGCGCGACTGAAGGAGGCTTCCGAATCGTAACCCAGGCGTTCGGCGGCGATGGTCACGCGCATGCCTTCCTGCTGGATCCAGCGACGCGCCTGGAACATCTTCACCTTTGCGACATAGCGCGCCGGGCTTTCGCCGACGGTGCGCGTGAACGCTTCGGCGAAGCGCGAGCGCGATGCGCCCATGAGCTTTGCCAGTGCGGGCACGTCCCAGTTGCGCTCGGGTTCGGCGTGGATGGCCGCGATGACCCTGCCGACCTTCGGGCACTGCACCGCCGCGATCCAACCGGTGGAATCGCTGCAACCGCATTCCACCCACGCGCGGATGATGCTGGCGGCCAGCACGTCGGCCAGGCGCGCGAGGATGCCGCATGCACCGATGCGGTCCAGCGATACTTCACGCTCCATCGCTTCGAGCAAGGCGAGCACCGCCGGATCGCGCTTGACCAGATCGCCCGCATGCATGAGGTCCGGCATCATCGCCAGCAGCGGATGCAGCGGGTCCAGGTTGAAGCGCATCGCGCCGCAGAACATCACGCTTGATTCGGCCTGCGTTGCCTGCGTTCCATCTGGCGTTGTAGAACGCACGAGATACAGGTTCTCCGATACGGCTTCGCGCGAAAGCTGGTCGATGTCGACCGCCGGCACATCCGGCGAGCTCGCCATGATGTGGAAGCTTCCGCGCGGCAGCAGTACGGCGTCGCCGGGATGCAGTTGCTTCCACTCGGTGGACGGCGTCCACAGCCATGCGCCTCCGCGCGCGACGAAGTGGAAGCGCGCATCGCGCCGCGCGGGGAACGCGATCGCCCACGGTTCACTCATCACACAGCGACCGTATTCCACGCCGTCCAGACGCAGGCCCAGCAGCACGCGGGTCAGCAGGTCGCTCGCTTCGGGGGGCGGCACGGACGAGAGGAAGCGGGAGGAATGATCATGCATTGCGGCCGATCCGACATGGAAACGCCTGCATCGTACGCCTAACCTGCGCTGCCCCAACCCATTGGCAGCCCTTCGTGTCCTCAACCGAGTGTTCTGTCCGCGACTACGATGCCGCGCCATCGGCAGCGTCCGCACCCGCGCATTGGCCCGCGATCGTCTCCCTCACGCTCGGCGTGTTCGGCCTGGTCACCGCCGAATTCCTGCCCGCGAGCCTGCTCACCGCGATGGCGGCCGACCTTCGCATCAGCGAAGGCGCGGCGGGCCAGACCGTCACCGCGACGGCGCTGGTCGGCGCGATCGCGGCGCCGTCGATCCCGGTGCTCACGCGCCGCCTGGATCGTCGCCACGTGATGATCGCGCTCACCTTCGCGCTGCTGGCGTCCAATGCGATTGCCGTGTTCGCGTCGAACCTGACGACGCTGCTCGTCGCCCGTCTGCTGCTGGGCGTCGCGCTGGGCGGGTTCTGGTCGATGGCTGCGCCGCTCGCGCTGCGCCTGGTACCGGATGACCTGTTCCCACGCGCGATGTCGCTGATCCTCACCGGCGTCTCCGTCGCCACCGTATGTGCGGCGCCCATCGGCGCATGGATGGGCGATACGTGGGGGTGGCGCAGCGCGTTCGTTGCGGCCGGGGCGGTGGGCGTGGTCACGCTCGTCGCGCAACTGGCCACTCTGCCGGCCTTGCCGCCGAAAGCGCAGCCGGATCTGCGCGTGCTGGGCCAGCTGTTGGCACGGGGCCCGGTGCGTGCCGCGCTCGTTGTCGTGTTGCTGGTGATCTCGGGTCACTTCGCCGGCTTCACCTACATCCGCCCCCTGATGGAGAACGTGACCCACCTTTCGATCGGGGCGATCTCCGCCGTGCTGCTGGGCTACGGCATCGGCGGATTCTTCGGCAATCTTGCCGGCGGTTACGTCGCCGGCCGCAGCGAGCGCAATGCCATCGTGCTGGGCAGCGTGATCATCGCCACGCTTGCCGGCGCATTGCTGCTGGCGGGGCAATCGGCCGGTGTCGCATCGTTGGCCATCGTGCTGTGGGGCTTCGCGTTCGGCGCGTTTCCGGTCGGGTTCCAGATCTGGATCGTGCGTGCCGCGCCAGACCAGGCCGAGGGCGCGAGCGGCCTGCTCGTCGCGGCCTTCCAGACCGCCATCGCCACCGGCGCCATCGGCGGCGGCGTGCTGGTCGATCACATCGGCGCACTCGGCGGGCCGCTGTTTGCCGTGGTTGCCATGACGCTCGGCGCCTTGCTGACGCTGCGTTACGGTCCGCGGGGTTCCACTTCGATCACCGCCTCCACGCCTGCCAACTGAGATCCGAACCATGAGCGAACCACGCCTCAATCGCCGCATCACGCTGACCGCGCGTCCGCAGGGACTTCCGAGGACGAGCGACTTCCAACTGGAGACGCAAGCCGCGCCCGAACCTGCCGAAGGCGAGGTGCTTCTGCGCACGCGCTTCCTTTCGCTCGATCCCTACATGCGCGGAATGATGGACGAAGCCGGTCCCGGCTACGCGCCGGGCGTGCGTCTTGGCCAGACGATGGTCGGCGGCACCATCAGCGAAGTCGTCGAATCACGCAACCCACGCTTCAAGGTCGGCGACACGGTCCTGTCGAACGTGGGCTGGCAGGACTACGCGGTCTCGGACGGCGCCGGCCTCACGCCATTGGGCGATTTGCCCCAGCCGTCGCTCGCGCTCGGTGGCCTGGGCATGCCGGGCTTCACCGCGTACGTCGGTTTGCTCGACATCGGTGAACCGAAAGCGGGCGAAACCGTGGTTGTCGCCGCTGCGACGGGCGCGGTGGGTTCGGTGGTCGGACAACTGGCGAAGCTCAAGGGCGCGCGCGTCGTCGGCATCGCCGGTGGCGTGGACAAGTGCCGGCATGCCGTGGAGGTGCTGGGCTTCGACGAATGCATCGACCATCGCGAGCCCGACCTGAAGCAGCGTCTTGCCGTGGCCTGTCCCGACGGTATCGATGTGTACTTCGAGAACGTCGGCGGGGATGTGCTGGACGCCGTGTTGCCGCTGCTGAACCTGCACTCGCGGGTTCCGGTGTGCGGTTTCATCGCGCATTACAACGAGAAGGGAGGTGCACACGGCACCGACAAGCGCACGCAACTGCTCGCAACGATACTGGCCAGGCGCGTGCGCATGCAGGGTTTCATCATCCTCGATCACTACACCGACCGCTTCGCCGCCTTCCGTCGCGACATGTCGCAGTGGATCGCGCAGGGGCGCATCAGGCTTCAGGAAGACATCGTCGACGGCCTGGAACAGGCGCCCGCCGCGCTGATCGGTCTGCTGCAGGGCCGCAACTTCGGCAAGGTGGTGGTGCGGGTGACGGACGAATAGGAGGCGCGATCCGATGCAAGCCTCGGGGCTTGCCCCAGATTGAACCGGCCCTGGCAGCGAATCGGCAGGCTCAGCGGTTGTCGTGCGGATGGGTGAAGCCATCCAGCGCCCAGCGCAATGCGATCAGGAAACCGCCTGGAAGCACCAGCCCAAGCCAGGCAAAGACGCCCAGCGCCATGCCGAGCTCTCCATGGTGGGCATTCGCGGCAATCAGTACCGCCGTCTTCCCGCCGAACGCGAGGAGCCATGCCGCCCAGGCGACGAGATAAAGCCGCGTGATGCCTCTCTTCCAGTTCATCGGTTTCGTTCCTTCGTTCGGTCAGCCACTGAAACCCGTGGTCGGGTGGACAATGTTGCGATGGTCAGGCGTGCGTGCCCCGATGGAGCGAGCCATGCTCGCAGCACCGGTCGAATCACTGCTTGGGCACGTCGATGTCGTAGTCGATGCGCAGCGCCTTGCCATCGGGCCCGCTGGTTGCGCTGGACACGAAACGGGCGTGGGGGCCCACCTTCACGCGCAGGTATTCGCGCGTGGAAATGAGGCTCTCACCGCATTCCTTCGGCGTGCTGGTGATGTCGATGGCGTCGGACGTCTCGGCGCTGTAGCAGACACCGACGCCGCGGCGGCCGGTCGACCAGCGCCCGGCGGGCACGTCCAGTTGGCGTCGGACGGTTTCCTTCGGGCGCGTGTCCGGCATCCACGAGAGCGAAGGCGGCAACGCGCCGCGCTTGACCGACACCGCCAGCGTAAGCGCTCCCTCATCGCCATCGAAGGCTTCGGAGCGATGGAGCATCGCCTCGGCGCCGTATTCCTCCGCGACGAACTGCGCGACCGGAACGAAGTCGCCATCGCAGCGCAGCGGCTCGCCGGGCTCCGGCTTGAAGCCCTTCGGCAACGGGACCAGGCGGCGGCAGACCATCGGCTGGCCATCGTCGCCGCGCTTCCACCGCCATTTGCCCAGCTGCACCGTCACATTCGTCAGCCCGGCCTCCGCCGAGGTCATCGTGCCGACCGGCACCGGCGGCGGGAGGTCCTTGTCGACGACGAAGGCATAGCGCCCCATCCACGCGTGTTCGGGTTGCTGCAGTTGCTCGCGCATCTGCGGCTCATGGTTCAGCACGGTCAGCATGCGGCCCAGCACGCGCATCTGGGTTTCCTGGTCCAACGACACGCCACCCTGGCCGCCGACATACAGGTCACCGACGTAGTTGAGCTTGCCGGCTTCGACATTGAAATGCGGCGCCTTCTCCGGCGGCACCGGGAGGCTGTCGGAGACCCCGTAGAGTTGCCCGACGTAGTAGCGCCCGGCCTTCAGGCGGAGCGTCCAGATGCCCTCGCGGCAACCGATGCTGCCCGCGGCCTTGAACGACGCAAAGAAGCCGCCGCTGCTGGAAGTACCTTCCTCGAATACCTGTACACCGGCGACCGGGCCACCGCTGCAGGCGATGGTCGTGAGCAGGATGCCCTCGTCCGGTTTGAGCGCGTCGTTCTTGTCGAACGTTCCACTCCAGGCCGGCTGCGCCACGCACGCCGCCAGCACCGCAATCCACGCGATCCGCTTCATCCCTGTTCCCCGATTTTCCCCGCGCCGAGTCTGCCGGGCGGGCCATGGGAGTTCAAGCCGGGAGGGATGGCTTTGGACGCTGGACCATCGCTCAGCCCTTTCCAGCCGTCTGGACGCGGGGGAAGTTGCGCAGCACGAAGAACACGTACACAAGCCAGAGCGCGAACCAGACCAATGCCACGACAAGCAGCTTGACCGCGAACAGGATCAGGCTTGGCGCGAGGAACAGCAGGACGCAGCCGAGCAGCCACAGGCGATCGCCTCGACGCGAGTACCGGGCGCGTTCGATATCGTCGAGCCGTCCGCCGACTGACGCCCCGTAGTAGTAGAACGACGAGAACGCGAACGAGAACGTCGCCACGCCCATCACGATCAGCGTGGCCTGGTAGGAGAACCCGTCCACCTGGCCGGCGGCGTACTTCGGATACAGGAAGAACAGCAGGAACGTGAAGATCGCGATGCTCGACGCCGCGAGCTGGTATGACCGGTTGACATTGGCTGCAGCCACGTCTTCAGCCATGGGATCTCTCCTCGCTTCACAGGGTCCGTTTGCTCATGGGGTCACGAGACCTGGAAGATACTCCTTCCGGTGAAATTCGCCGGCTCGTGCAGCGGCGCTTGTTCGCGTCGGGGTGGGTCATTCCCGGCCGAGTCGACACGCTTCGCTGTGGAAGATGATCGACCCTGCGCGAGTGTTCGCGCGGTCGAAAGCAGGCATTTGTGCTGCTGCCCGCCGCTTCTGCCCCAATGCCCGCTAACGGCCAGAAGCGACACAGGCCAACGCCAGAATTAAGCTGGGCCGCGAAGCTCCGGCTTGAATGAACTGTCAGACCCGCTCACTGAGCAAACTCGACGGAGCAATGCCGAGGAGACGGATGTCTGAGTTAAGGACGCATGCTCCGGGACCACGAGCTGCCAGGATCAGGCGTAGCGCCTGACCGGATCCCCACCGCATGGAAGCCACGGCGTTGTGCTGCACACTGGTAGAAGAGGCCGGGCCACGAGCAGCGTTGGCCGCTGCAAGGTCCCGCAAAGGCACAGCCAACACGCCCTTCACTGGGCGGACCGAGCGTGTCCTTCATCGTTGTGTTGTGCAGTAGCGCCGCGACTTTGCACGAACTCCGGAAAGGTCTCCGCTAGCGGCGCCGTGTCCGGCAAGATGTAGAACACCCCGCCTTTCTCGAACGTCGGACGGATGATCTGCTCGTAGAATTCGGGCGAGACGTTGATGCAGCCATGCGTGACGCGGTTGTCGTCCGGCGAAGGCGACGCGAGGCGTTCGGGGCGTTTCTCGGCCGGGACGCCAGTAGCCGTCGGGTGCATGGAGACGGCGGAATCGTAGTCGACCCACAGGACGCGCCCAGCGTCGGTGGATGGGCCGAAACCGCCCACAAAGCGACCCGCGGGCGTGGTGCGATCCCGGCCCGGAATTTCGCGAAGCGCGAGACCGGCGACGCCGGGAGCTGAATGATCGCCGATCGCCGAGCCAAAGAGCCCAGGTGCCGCGCCGCGAAGCCGGCCGTCGCCCCCGAACACCAGGATCTGTGCGGCGGCCTTGTCTATGACCGCGAACGGATAGCCTTGGCTGTCCTTGGTTGCGGTAACCCAGCCCGCGAGCTCAATCACCGTGTCGGACACTTCCTGGCCTGGCGGAAGCTGGTCGACCGCGGTCACCGGTTGCGCGGCGGGCTCCTCGGCCCTGGCCACGCCAAAGCTCGCGAAAGCCAGCGCCAACACCAGCGCGCCATAAGCGGCACGGATTGCAGGATGCATGTACGTATTGATAAGACTGTTCCTTGGGACGAAGACTGAGTAAAGAAAAGAGACCGGTGGCCAGTTAAGACCACCGGGTCTCGAGTTCAAACCCTTCGTCACCTATTACGATTACGCAAGAGCGACTAACCGCGCGGCTTGCGACTCGGCGCCGCTTCGAGCTGCTGGACGCGGCCTTCCAATGCATCAAGTCGTGAGTTGGCCTGCTGCGCGCCCTGATTGGCGGATTCGGCGCTCTGGGCTGCGCTCTGGACCTTCGCGTCGAGTGAATCGAGACGCGAGTTGATCGTTGCAAACTCCTCTTTATAGGTGGCGCAACCGCCAAGACCCACGGCGGCGACGATCGCCACGCCAAGCGCCATCGCCAGATTTTTATTGTTCAGTAACATTCCAATCCTCCTTTCGTCTGGGATCTCGGACATATAGCAGCCCTTTTTGCCGGAACATGATGACGTTGTAACACGTGGATAGATTGTGAAGATGTGACCACTCGTGGAGTTGCGGCTCAATCCCCAGATAAGCGGGCCGTTTTTGCACCAACTCATGTTCGAAGACTAAGCGGCTGCGGCTTGAATGAACCGTCGGTCTTGCGCTGGCGATGAAGCCGGTTCAGTTGCCAGACGGAAACCAGGTAGGCGATGACGACGCCCACCGCCACCGCGCCGACCCTGTTTCCCGGGAACAGCAACCACCCACCAACGACCAGGAACGTCCGCAGCAGCGCATGGACCAGTCCGACCGGATGGCCAACGGTCCAGGAGAACACGATCCAGTGCAACCCATAACCAACCGCCATGCTCAGCGGAAAGAACTCGGGTGCGAGGAACAGCAGCGGCAGATGCACCGCCCACAGCAAGGTGACCATCAGACGACATTGCCCCGCCAGCCTCAGGAGCGGGTTCTGGGCGCCACCTCCGATCTGCTCGCCCCGGACGCGGGCAATCGCGATGGAGATCGGGATGAGGAGGAAGTAGCAGACGATGAGAGCGAGGTTGGCCTTGTCATGGGGCACAACGAAACTGGCGATGGCCGCGAGGGACCAGACGATGCAACCGGTGATGGGCAGCGAAAGACAGCCCTTGCGTCGTTCCATGAAGTCGGCACGCAGCTCTTGCAGCGTCATCGGAGTCTCCATCCGCGGGTTCGCCATGCCGGACCGGACGCGCGGAGGTTTGATCCAGGCCATCGCGGTGCCGCTTCTGGTTGCGGACACTAGCATCCGTCCGTCCGGTATGCCCCGACAGATGGCTGCTTTCGGTCAGGAGCGGACACTCATCCAGTGCGCTGCCGAAACGCTCAGCCCTTGCACTTCGGGTTCGACACAAAGCTGCCCTCAATGATCGAGCCAGCATCGTCAACCTTCCATGCGCCTGCGATCGCTTCGGGTGGCACGGCGTCATTCGACCCGTATGACCCGGCGATACGTAAGCCAAACCGTTTGGATTGCGCTTGGCTTCTTCACGAGTCGTGTCATCGATCTG
Source organism: Lysobacter stagni (assembly GCF_030053425.1). Lineage (NCBI taxonomy): Bacteria > Pseudomonadati > Pseudomonadota > Gammaproteobacteria > Lysobacterales > Lysobacteraceae > Lysobacter > Lysobacter stagni. Next base: position 3,124,021 of record NZ_JASGBI010000001.1, read on the forward strand.
AGTCGTCGGATCAAACATGTCCATCAATCCCCTCATCATCCCTATTGGACCGAATGCTTCGACGGCCATGCACCACGAGGAGCACTGGTGGCTGTTGCATTCGTTCGCGCCCTTGAATTGAAGGGGCGCGGGATCACAGGCCATTAACAAAACCTGCCCAAGAATTGCTTCTTTTCCGCTTGACTCGCCAGATGGCCTGGCAAGCACCGCGAGCGCGACACCGCTACGTCGACAGGATCCCGACAATGGTGGCGACGAAGGCTAGACCCCGGCTTCGCATCGGCCGGCTTTGCGTTTCAATCCTGGCCCATCTGGCGGTGCTTGCTTCTGCAACCGCACTGGCCGAGGAAGCGGGTGCAAGGCTCCAGTCGGGCAACGTAACGGTCAACCGCGACGGCACCGATACCCGGGTGACGCAGGCGACTGCACGCGCCGTCGCGGATTGGTCGAGCTTCGACGTGCTTGCGAACGAGTCGGTGACCTTCGTCCAGCCGGACGCGACTTCGGCGATCCTCAACCGCATCCACTCAGCCACGCCCAGCAGGATCGACGGCTCGCTGTTCGCACCCGGCCGGGTGATCCTGCAGAACGCAAACGGCATTATGTTCAGCGGCTCGGCCAGGGTCGACGTGGGCTCGCTGGTGGCGACGAGCCTGCAGGTCAACGCGGAGAAATTCCTCGAGTCCGGCGCGCTAGCACTCGGCGGGCCATTCAACCCGGATGCCGTTGTCGGCAACGCCGGCACGATTTCCGCCGCAGACCGCGGGCTGGTCGCGCTGATTGGCGGCCACGTAGACAACAGCGGCCTCATACAGGCCCGCCTTGGCACGGTGGCACTGGGCGCGGGCTCGGTGGCGACGATCGACTTCGGCAACGACGGCCTGGTCCAGGTCGCCATCACCGATCCCCTCACCCAGGCACCCACGCAAGCGGGCGCGATGATCTCCAACACCGGCCGCCTGTCGGCCGACGGCGGCTCGGTGCTGCTGTCGGCGCGCTCGGCAGGCGGGCTGGTCAGCCGCTCCATCAATCTCGATGGCGTGATCGAGGCGCGCGGCGTGGCGCAACACGCGGGCACCGTAAGGCTCACCGGTGGCGACGCAGGCACGGTCTCCCTTGGCCCGCGCGCGCTCATCGACGCGAGCGGCCCGTCCGGAGGCACCGTAGTGACCACCGGCCGTGCGGTCGACCTCGCTGAGGGGGCGCGGATACTCGCGATCGGCAATGCGGGCAACGGCGGCACCATCCGCTTGGGCGGCGATTTCCGCGGCCAGGGCAATCTGCCGCACGCGGATACCACGACCGTGGCCCGCGGGGCGCTGCTGGATGCATCGGGGTACGGCGGGTCGGGCGGATCGGTCATCCTCTGGTCCGACGGGCTGACCACGTTCGATGGTGCAATTCGCGCGCAAAGCCACGGCGGCGCCGGCGGTCTGGTGGAAACCTCGAGCACGGGTGTCCTCAATGTGGGTGACGGCGCAATCGTCTCCACCGCCAGCACCATCGGCCACGCTGGCACGTGGTTGCTTGATCCGGATGTCCTGCAGATCGTCGGCAGTGGCGGCAGCGCTTCGACGCCGGGTCAGGCAAACCTCGGCACCGGCGTGTCCTCCATCAACGCCTCCGCCATTGTTTCGGCGCTGGCAGGCGGCAAGGTGCAACTGGTCGCCAGCAACCTGATCAGCGTCGACGCCCCGATCATCGCCACGATGCTCGGCGGCTTCCCCACGCCGGGGTTGGAACTGATCGGAGAGGGCCCCAATGCGGACGTTTCGGTCAACGCCCCGATCCTGCTGGAGAACGGTCACCTGGCCATCCGCGCGGCCGGCGATATCCGGCTCGGCACGGACAATCCCGGCGCCACCGACTTCGAGCATCGCGCGATCATCGCCGTGGGCAACGGCACCGTGTGGATGGAAACACCGGAAGCCGGCTCCATCACCCAAGCCGCCAACAGTGCCGTGCTGGCCAACAACCTCGCCCTGATTTCCGGCTCCGTGGATGTGGGCAGCACGGACAACTTCGCCCTGAACCTCGCGGGCGAGGCACTGGACGGCGAGTTTGTCTTCAGGGCGAAGACCACCGTTCCGCTGGCGAATCTCATCGGCGGCACCGTGTGGGATCCCTTCGTGGCGACGCGAAGCCTGAGCGGTGTCACCGAAACACAGCTCACCAAGGTCGGTGAGCAGAACATCCAGGCGACGGCGTTTCCGGACTTCGTCAACGTGACCGTGCCCGATACGCCGCTGGCGCTGGACCCGGACGGTGGCGGCGATGCGCAGTTCGACACGATCGTCCTGTCGGCCCTGCCCTACCTGCAGGGAGACCCCGGCACCACGGACTCTTCCGATTTTGCGATACGCCGGCTGTCGTACCAGATCGGCGGCGAGTTGCATGACATCGCTCCGGAAACGCTCGACGCGGCATCGCCGACCGGATTCGAGCTGATACCCATCAACGGAAGGCTGGTCACGACCTACATCCTGATCAACGGCCAACCGCTTTTCAGCAACCAGGCATGGGGCATCGACTACTTCGGTGCAGACGTCGGCGGCACCGACACCGACGAGATCGGCTTCCATCCCGTCGACCACGTTTCCGAGGAGCTGATGGTCCGGTTGGGAGGAAGCGTTTCCCGGGTGGACGCCGTGTACCGGATGTTCCTGAGGGACGATTTCAACGGACTGACCGAGCAGGCCCACGTGGATTTCTACCGATCGGTCCAGGGCACGCCGACGATCGACGTAAGCCCCGCGCCGCTGACGGGCACCGCGTCGTCGTTCACCCGTACCTACGGCGATCCCAATCCGACACTCACCTTCGCCGCGGGCCCGGACGCATACCTGGCGGTCGATCAGTACCTGGCCTCCCAGCTGCCCGACGTCTATCCCCTGCCGCAGCCGATCCTGGTAACCGACGCGCGGATTGATTCATCGGTGGGGCAGTACCCCATCAACATCGAGATCCCGTCGCCGGACGAGTTCGTGTCGCAGCGTTATTCCAGGCAGTTCACTCCCGGCACGCTCACGATCAATCCAGCCGAACTGCTCGTCGCCGCCAACGACAAGTTCCGCCTCTACGGCGAGGAGAATCCACCGTTCACCTGGACTACCACGGGCTGGCGCAACGGCGACCAGAGCCATCTCTCCGTGCTGGCATCGCTCTCCACGCCGGCCACGCCCGCATCCAACGTCGGCGAGTATCCGATCAACGTGGACAGCGCCGCATTGAGCGATCCGCTGAACCGCAACTACGTGATCGTCACGATGCCGGGCACGCTCACGATCACCGCGTCCCCTCTGCTGCTCGTCGCAGCCGACGACAAAACGCGGATGTACGGCGCGCCCAACCCGGAATTCACGTTCACCGTGTCCGGCTGGCGCGGCGGCGACGAAAGCAGCAACGCCGTCACGGCGACGCTTCAATCGCCCGCGACGCTGCTGTCGAATGTCGGCGAGTACCCGATCCTGGTTTCCAGCGCGCTGTTGGCCGGCCCGGCCGCCGGCAACTACATGATTCGCACGCAGGATGGCGTGCTGTTCATCGTGCCCGCACCACTGACCGTGACCGCCGACCACCTGTCCAAGACCTTCGGCTCGATCGACCCGCGGCTGACCTACGTCGTTAGTGGGCTGCGCGGTAACGACACCGCCGCTGGCGTGTTGACCGGCGTACCGATCCGCGAGGCGGGCGAGAACGTGGGCGTCTACGCGGTGATGCAGGGTTCGATCGACCTGAGGACGCCGAACTACGAGCTGAGCTTCGTCGATGGTTCGCTACGGATCCTGCCGGCACCACTGGAAGTCATCGCCTATCCCGCCAGCAAGGTGTACGGCGACGTCGACCCTGAGCTGTTCTTCCGCGTCTATGGCCTGCAGTTGGGGCATTCGCCAGAGGACGTGCTCGCGGGCGGCGTTGCCCGCGATCCCGGCGAGAAGGTGGGTATCTATCCGATTGGCCTGGGCAGCTTGAGTCTTCTGAACTCGAACTACGTGATGAACTTCACCGGCTCGCTGTTCACCATCCTGGCACCCCCACACCAGCTTTCGGCGGACGCCCGCTTCTACAACACGTGGCGGCTTCGAGATTTCGAGCGAGGCCGCGATCCCGACACGCCGGCGGACGCGGTCTATCGCACGACCCGGTTCGAGAACCCCTATATCCCCGATCCGCTGATGCGCGCGTATGCGCTTGGTCGAGTGTGGACCGAAACCGCATCGCCGACTGCGCAAGCGCTGGCCAGCGAGGATTGGCTCGAGAGGGACAACGACCGCACCGGCCAGCACGCGGATCGAACCGGTAGCCCGCGCGCACCATGCGCCGCCTTCACATTGCACGTCTGGCCGGCGTGTGGCGCTGATCGTCTGCTGCGTGACTTCTGGCAAAGGGCAGCTCAGTGAGGCGGCGGCTGACCGCCGCGTTGTTCGTGCTGAGCGCCGCTGCACCCGCGGCCGCACAAGTGGCTTTGCCGGGACCGGCACAGATCCCCCAGGCACAGCGACGCTTCGAGACCCAGACAGCACCCGCCGTTTCGGAGCGCCGCGAGCTGCCGGTCACGCCCGACGCGATTGCGCCCCCACCCGGCGCCGAGAACGTCCGATTCGTGCTGCGCGCGGTCGATGTGGTCGGAGCCACCCGCTATGCGCCCGACGATTGGCGGCCGCTGTACGCATCTCGGCTCAACCAGACCGTCTCGCTGGCCGATCTCTACGCCATCGCCGAACAGGTCACCGCGCGGTATCGCCAGGACGGCTACCTGCTCTCGCTGGCGATCGTGCCCGAACAAGACGTCGAAGATGGCCGTGTGGTGATCCGCGTCGTCGAAGGCCGAATCGATCGCGCCGCGTTCACCCAACCTCTGCCCGGAGGCGATGCCCTTCCCCAAGGACTGGCCAACCGGATCATCGCCTCGCAACCGCTGGTCGCCTCGGTGCTGGAACGCAACCTGCTGCTGATTGGAGACCTGCCGGGCCTCAACGTGCAGAGCGTGCTACGGCCGTCGCCCTCGACCTTCGGTGCAGCCGATCTCGACATCGTGACCCAGTACACGCCATGGGAAGGCTTCGTCAGTATCGACAACCAAGGGTCGCGTTACATCGGCCCGTATGCGCTGTCGGCCGGCGCCAGCGGGTACTCGCTGCTCGGGTTCTACGAGCAGGCCGACCTCACCGTGGCGGTGGACCCGTTCGATGATTCGATGCACTACGGGCAGGGCGTCTTCACCGTGCCGGTCCATGCCTCCGGCGCGCTGATGGGCGATACGTTTCAGCTCGCTGGGCTCCACAGCCGCGCCACGCCCGATCTTTCGGAAGCGATCTTCCCCTTCGAGACACGCAGTACCAGTACTGAATGGCGCGCGACGTATTTCGTACCCGCCATACGCTCGCGCGAACAGAACCTGTCGCTGCGGCTGTCTTTCCTCTGGCGCGACTTGGAGAACCGCGTAACCGACTTTCCGCGCGACGCCTTCAATCCGGTCGAGGAGCACGTGCGCGTCTTGCAGCCGAGATTCACCTACGACCGTGTGGGCCGCCACAACGGGATATGGATCGTCGATGCGGCGCTCAACATCGGGTTGGATGCGTTCGGCGCCAGCAAGGATTCCGACCCGCGCCTGATCCGTGAGGATGCGGACGGGAAGTTCGTCTACCTGAGCGGCATGGCCGCCAGGCTGCAACCGCTCGGTCCCGGCTTCTCGTTGTTCGGGCGCGTGGACTTTCAGTGGAGCGACGACCGCCTGCCAACCACCGAGCGATTCGGCGTCGGCGGCATGCAACTGGGTGCCGGATACGCACCGGGCACGCTTACTGGCGACGACGCGGTCGGTGTCCGTGTGGAACTGCGTTACGGCACCGAAACAGGCCGCAGCTTCGTTTCGGGCTACCAGCTCTATGCGCACGCCGACTACGGCCGAGTGTGGGATCACGATGCGCCGGATCGCGAATATCAGAGTCTGTCGTCGATGGGAGTGGGTGCGCGGATCAACTTGACCCGCTCGCTCTCCTTCAATCCCGAGGTCGCGCAGCAGCTTTCGGGCCGGCCAAACGATTGCATCGACTGCCGGCACGAAACACGATTTCTGTTCAGCCTGACGCAACGTTTCTAGCATCTGGCCTGACTGGCCGGACACCTGATTTGCCACGACAAGGCGAAGCCATCGCACGCATGTGTAGATTGCGCGCTGCGCGTTCGGCCGAATTACAGGCGAGATAGAACGCCTCCTATGCGGCCCGGTCGAATGTCCGCTATCGGCCAGAAGCGGACATTCGCTCATGGACGTTCGAGAACAGGATTGGCGGGCAGACGGACTTCGCTGTATCTCATCCGATCCAGAAAGCCTTGGGCTTCCAGCTTGCCCTCTTCCACAAGTGCGCGAACTCGTTGCGCGTAGTAGATATCAGGAACTCCCCGCACCCGATCCGCATTTGTCATGGCAAAGGCCACCAGGTAGGCGACCTTTCTCCATTCGACGTGCGCAAGGTCGAGCAGCGCATCATCGATCGCCCGTAGCTGGTCGGCACTCAGCTCGGCGATCCTCTGTTGCTCTTCGGCGTCCAGTTCGCGATCCGGCGGTTCGAATTGCATGACACATGATCCCTGGGACATTCATTTGCGTGGCTATGACCGCTTTGGGTCGAAAGCGGACATTACCACTGCTGACTGCCCCTCCAGAGCAGACCATCTATCGGTTCCCATCAGAGCAACTTGACACAATTCGATAAATAGCTAAATATCGAATCATGAGCCTGGTATTCAAAGCCCTTTCCGACCCTACCCGAAGACAGGTGCTGCAACTCCTGCGCAAAGGCCCGCTGAGCGCGGGGGAACTGAGCGATCACTTTGACGTCTCCAAGCCGACGATGTCCGCCCACTTCGCGGTGTTGAAGGAGGCCGATCTGGTCCACGCCGAGAAGTCCGGAAAGTCCGTCATCTACCACCTGAAGCTGTCTGTGCTGGAAGAAGCATTGCTCGGCTTCGTTCATTCCTTCGGCGTTGGTGCCGAGAAACCGAAGTCCAGGAAGGAGAGAGCGCGATGAACAAAGAGCTGGTTTCAGACCTTGCCTGGGGTGTCGGCATCGTGGTGCTCGCGCTTGCATCGACTCACGCACGCAAGCTGGGATACATCGAAGCCGAGACGGTCACACGAATCGTCATGTGCGCCATAGGCTTGATGGTTGCCTGGTTCGGCAACCGGATGCCAAAGAAGTTCGTCCCAAATGCACGGGCACGCCAGGCCGCACGAGTCGGCGGCTGGTCCATGGCGCTCAGCGGGCTCATCTACGCAGCGCTTTGGGTGTTTGCCCCAACACAGGTAGCCGTAGTGGGAGGTTCGGCTGCCGTGATACTGGGCATACTGGTGACGATCAGTTACTGCCTGTCGTTGCGCAGCAAAGAGAAAACGCGTCCAGCGCCCTGAAGCGCGCCAGCCCTTCGTGCGCATCGGTACGGCATGCTCGAATCGAGCACGCCATGCACGCACCAACCTCTGCCCGATGACGCAGTCGCTCACTGAAAGGCCAGCGTGAGGACGCGCAATGCATCACGCGTGCGCCGGTCGTTGAGGTTGCTGTAGAGCACCACGTCCTGCGAACGAATCGGCGGCAGCGACAACAGCCCGCTGACATCAATCGTGCCCGGCGGCGCCGCGCGCCGTGCCAACACCGCCACCGCGAGGCCCGCGACGGCGGCGGCGCCCAGGATCGCGGCGCCCTTGCCGACAAAGACTTCGCGCCATTCGATGCCGGCCCGGTCGAGCGTGCGCACCGCCTCGATGCGGATGCGGCACGACTCGCCTTGCGTCGCCAGCGGCAATGGTTGGCCCGCGCGCGGCTCCCAGCCGGCCGCCGCGAACCAGGAAAAGGATTCCGCGAACACCGCCCTGCCCCGCTTGCCGCGATCTTCGGGGCGCAACACCAGCACGGCGTCAAGCTCGCCCTGTTCCAGGGCTCGCATGAGCTCATTGGTGCCCGCGATGCGCATCTCGACCTGCAGGTTCGGATCGTGGTCGCGCATCTGCCGCAACAGGAACGGAAGTTCGCTGCCGACCAGCTGCTGGTTGATGCCGATCGCCAAGCGACGCTGTTCGGTCTCGAAGGCGGCGGCCGCGCGGTCGTGGGACGACACCAGTTCGCGCGCCACGCCGAGAAATGCGAGCCCTTCGACCGACAGGCGAACATGTCGCGGCGTGCGTTCAAGCAGGCGGCGGCCGAGCTGCCCTTCCAGGCGCTGCAACTTCAAGCTGATGGCGGACTGGGTGGTGCCCAGCACGTCCGCGGCCCGGGTGAAGCTCTGCAGATCGGCTGCCAGCAGGAAAGCCCTGACGGCATCCACGTCCATCGCTTTCATTGATGGATTCGCTTTTGAAATGACAGATATAGTTTTAAATGCATTTTTCTTATTCATCAAGCGGCCTAGGATGGCGCTGTCGATCCCCCCATAAGGACTCACGGCGATGAAACCAATGACCGGCGCACTCGTCGCAATGCTGGCAGGGCTGTCCGCGCGTGACGCGCAAGTACCAACGCATGTGTTCCCACTACAGGGCACCTGGACCCTGGTCGCCGCGGACAAGGTCCTGCCGGACGGAAAGACGACGCGGGACTACGGCGAAAACCCCAAGGGCCGGCTCGTCGTCGATGCGCAGGGGCGGTATTCGCTGCAGATCTTCAAGTCCGAACGCCTGCATTTCACCAGCGACAGCAAGGCCGATGGCAGCGTCGACGAGTTCAAGTCAGCGGTGATGGGCAGCAGCACGCACTACGGCACGGTGACGATCGACAAACCGGCGGGGATGCTGGTGTTCGCCATCGAAGGCTCGTCCTTCCCCAACTGGGAAGGCACTACCCAGAGGCGCCAGTACACGCTGGACGGCAGCGAGCTGCGTTACAGGGTGCCGCCCCGGGCGGATGGGAGCATCCCGGTTTCCGTGTGGAAGCGGCTTGATTGAGCCTTATCCATTCATTCGGAGGCGACCGCCTCGATTCACGCTTCAACCAATGGAGCCACCATGCCGCACTTCGTAGTCGACTGTTCCAAGGCGATACTTCAGGTCCATGACGAAGAATCGATCATCACCCGGCTGCACGAAGTGGTGAATGCATCAGGGCTGTTCGAAGAATCGGACATCAAGATCCGCGTACACCCCTTCGAAACCTTTGCGGTCGGCGGAGGGCGGGAAGATTTCATCCACACCTTCGCCTGGATCATGCAGGGGCGCAGCGTCGAGCAGCGCGCGGCCTTGTCGAAGGCCATCGTCAGCGCGCTGTCGGAGATGTTTCCACTGCTCCCCCGCATTGCCGTGAACATCGCCGAGTTCGAGCGGGCAACCTATTTCAATCGCACGATGATGTGACTGACTGGCCCGCGCCTGGCGCGGCCAACCGGCTCAACGTTCTGGAATGATCGCTGCAGCGATGGGTGCCAGCACGGCCCAGCCCAGCTTCGCGTACAGGTTGCGGCCATCCTCCGTCGCGACGAGAAGCTGCGGCGTCGCCGAGGATCTTCTCTCAGCGCCAAGGGCGGCCATGACGGCGATACCCAGCCCCTTGCGCCGGTGGTCCGGTGCCGTTTCGATCCGGTCATAGATGAAGGCATCCGCCGTTTCCGCCGCGCATCCGCTTGCGGCCAGATCGCCGTCGGGCGAAAGGATGCAGGCGCGGGTGACGGCCCCGGCGCGATGGACATTCAACCGGTATCCATCCGGCAGCGGGTTCGCATCGCGGCATGCCGTCGTCGCGACCATGAAGTGGTTCCCTGGCTGGAGCTCCCAGCGGTCGGGCAGCGCACCTCGCAGTTCTTCGTCGGTGCCGCACAACTTCAGCGTGTGCCGCGGCGCCGTGATGCTGTGTGCGATCTCCCGAAAGCCATCGCACAGGTGCGGGAACACCCAGCGTTTCAATTCCGTTTCCGATTGGGTATCGACACGTATGCCGCCGCGATCATGGACCGGCGGGGGCGAGCCGCGGGCGATGGAATGTGCGGCTTGCCAGGCGAAGACGAGCTTGGGGTCGATGTGGGGCAAGGGCATCACGGATGGCATGGGGTGTCGGAAGGATGTCGACTAGAACATCGCGTCGTCTCTAGCGCTGAGACAACGTGAAACCCGGCTCTCCAAAGCAGGGAACGAAGCAGCGAACAGGTCGGCGCGCCAAAAAGAAAACCCCGTTTTCACGGGGTTTTCTCGAAAGTCTGGCGGAGAGAGTGGGATTCGAACCCACGGAAGGTTTGACCCTTCGGCGGTTTTCAAGACCGCTGCCTTAAACCACTCGGCCATCTCTCCGTATTGGCATCGCCTGCACCGGATCGATCCGCGTTGCGCGGCGATCCCCGTCCCGATCGACCGGGAACGCGGGCCCTGAAACGATGCGGCCCGCGTGGTGCGGGCCGCATTCTCTCATGCCTCGGTGACGATGCGGGGCGCGGGGGCGTTGGCCGCGGCGGCGGCCGCCTTCGCGATGTCCTCCGGGCACGGCTTGCCCTTGATCTCGCTGCATTGCAGGCGTGCGGACTCGACCAGTCCCGGGGCTTTTTCTGCGATGAAGTCGATGAAGACGCGCACCGCCGGCAGCAGGCCACGACGCGAGGCGAACACCGCATGGAAGATGCCCTGCGGCAGGCGCCAGTCGGGCAGCACCACTTCCAGCTCGCCACGCCGCACGGCCTCGGCGCAGATGGTTTCCGGCAGCAGCGTGATGCCCACGCCCTGCTGGGCCAGCTGCATCAGCATGGGGAAGTCGAAGCCCATCACGCGCGGCTTGAGCTCGACGCGGCGGACGTCGCCGTCCGGGCCGTGCAGTTCCCAGCGCTGGCGCGCGTCGTCCTCGCTCATGCTGAGGGTGACGTGGTCGCCCAGTTCGTCCGGGTTCTTCGGACGGCCCATGCGCTTGAGGTAATCGGGGCTGGCGACCAGCAGTTCGGCGATCTGGCCGAAGCTGCGCATCACCAGGCTGCCGTCGTCGTCGAGCTTGGAACGCACGCGCAGGGCAACGTCGATGCCTTCGTTGATGATGTCCACGCGGCGATTGCTGACCAGCAGCTGCACGCGAACCTGCGGGAAACGCGCGAGGAATTCCGGCAGCAGCTTGGGCATCTGCTGCTGTGCCATGCCCACCGGCACGCTCACGCGGATCACGCCGCGCGGTTCGGCGCTGAGGCGGTCCACCACTTCGTGCGCGGCCTGCGCTTCGGCCAGCATCGATTGCGCATGGCGGTAGACGCTGTTGCCCACGTCGGTCACGGCGAAGCGACGCGTGGAGCGTTGCAGCAGCCGCACGCCCAGGTCGGTTTCCAGCTGGCTGATGCGGCGGCTCAGGCGGGACTTCGGGATGCCCAGGGCGCGCTCGGCGGCGGCGAAACCGCCGTGCTCCACCACCATCGCGAAGTAGTACAGGTCGTTCAGGTCCTGCATGGCGATAATTCCAATTCCAGAACAGTTAGTGGTAGTTGACCACGTTTATTCCATTTTGGCAACGACCTAGAGTGTTCTCACCCCGGCGTTCCGCCGATCGTTCCAAATACGAGGCCCATCATGAAGCTGCTGCATCTGGATTCCAGTGCCCTTGGCACCCAATCCGTCACCCGCGAACTGAGCGCGGCCATCGTGGCCCGCTGGCAGGACGCCGTCCCCGACGTGAACGTCGAATACCGCGACCTGGACATCGACCCGCTGCCGCACCTGACCGGCCGCTCGCTGGCCAAGGCCGACAGCGCCGAGGCGGAAGCCGCCGAGGCGACGCTGCAGCAGTTCCTCGATGCCGATGTAGTGGTGATCGGTGCGCCGTTTTACAACTTCAGCATTCCCTCGACGTTGAAGGCCTGGATCGACCGCGTGGCGGTGGCCGGCCGCACGTTCCGCTACACCGAGGCCGGACCGGAAGGCCTGGCGGGCGGCAAGCGCGTGATCATCGCCAGCGGCCGCGGCGGCCTGTACGGCGACACGAGCCCGGCCGACTTCCAGGAGGCCTACCTGCGCCAGGTGTTCGGTTTCCTCGGGGTGACCGAGCTGGAGATCGTGCGTGCCGAGGGCGTGGCCTACTCGCCGCAGCATCGCGCCGATGCGATGGCCGCTGCGCACGCGTCGATCCGTTCCCCTCTGGCACAGGCTGCTTGATCCGAGCCAGCGCGTACCGGTTCTCCCCTCCCCGCTTGAACCGGAACGCCACGGGCCCGCATTGCGGGCCCGTTTCTATTGGGCGCCCGCATTGCGGGCCCATTTCTATTTGGGGCGCCCGCATTGCGGGCCCCTCCCCTGCGTGGCTTGAGCCCCTCTCCCCTCGGGAGAGGGGTTGGGGTGAGGGGTAACGAAGTCAGAGTGCTAGCCCGTGAGTGCAGTGAGGCACCGATGGTTTCCCCTCTACGCTACGTTTCCCTCATCCGCCCTTCGGGCACCTTCTCCCGCTGGGAGAAGGAAAGATCACCTCAGGCAATCCGCTCCAGGCCACCCATGTACGGGCGCAGCACCTCGGGCACGGTGATCGAACCGTCGGCGTTCTGGTAGTTCTCCATCACCGCGATCAACGCGCGGCCGACAGCCGTACCCGAGCCGTTGAGCGTGTGCACCAGCTCCGGCTTGCCCGTGGCGGGGTTGCGCCAGCGCGCCTGCATGCGGCGGGCCTGGAAGCCCTCGCAGTTCGAGCACGAGGAAATCTCGCGATAGGTGTCCTGCGACGGCAGCCAGACTTCCAGGTCGAAGGTCTTGGTCGCGGCGAAGCCCATGTCGCCCGTGCACAGCAGCACGCGGCGGTACGGCAGGCCCAGCTTCTCCAGCACGACTTCCGCACAGCGTGTCATGCGTTCGTGCTCGGCGTAGCTTTCCTCGGGCCGTGCGATCGTCACCAGCTCCACTTTCTCGAACTGGTGCTGGCGGATCATGCCGCGCGTGTCGCGGCCGTGGCTGCCGGCCTCGGCGCGGAAGCACATCGAATGCGCGGTCATGCGCATCGGCATGGCGTCGGCTTCGACGATGGTGTCGCGCACGATGTTGGTCAGCGGGACTTCCGAAGTCGGGATGAGGTAGCGCTTGTGCGCCGTCTCGCCGTCGCCCACCGAGGTGGCGAACAGGTCGTCCTCGAACTTCGGCAGCTGGCCGGTGCCGCGCATGCTGTCGGCGTTGACCAGCAGCGGCACGCTGGTTTCCTGGTAGGCGTGCTCGCCGGTGTGCAGGTCCAGCATGAACTGCGCGAGCGCACGGTGCAGGCGCGCCAGCTGGCCGCGCAGCACGGTGAAGCGCGCGCCACTGAGCTTGGCGGCGGTGTCGCCATCCAGCCAGCCATTGCGTGCGCCCAGCTCGACGTGGTCCTTGACCGGGAAGTCGAACAAGCGCGGGGTGCCCCAGCGGTGCTGCTCGACGTTGTCGTTCTCGTCGTTGCCCTGCGGTACGGACTCGTGCGGCAGGTTGGGGATCGTCAGCGCGATCGCCTCGATCTCGCCGCGGATCGATTCCAGGCGCGCCTCGCTGGTCTTGAGCTCATCGCCGAAACCGGCGACTTCGGCCATCAGCGCGGCCACGTCCTCGCCCTTGGCCTTGGCCTGGCCGATCGCCTTGGAGCGCGTATTGCGCAGGTTCTGCAGTTCCTGCGTGCGGATCTGGATCTGCTTGCGCTCGGATTCCAGCGCCTCCAGCGCACTCGCATCGAGGTCGTAGCCGCGGGTCTGGCGCAGGCGTGTGGCGAGGTCCGCGGGGTTCTGGCGCAGCAGGTTCGGATCGAGCATGGGGAAACCGTGTGGGACCGGCGAGGTGATCGAGGTCGCGATTATCGCGTGTAACGCGGCGGGAGGGCGACCGATTGCCGAACCATTAACGCCCGGCTCGGCAGAATCCGGGGAGCGCCCCGACGAGCTGCCCATGTCCGCACCCGCCCCTGCCCCGCACCGCCCCGCCTTCGACCTGTCCCATTGGCTTCCGGCCCGTCGGTCACTGTTGTGGATCCTGGCGGCGTTCGTACTCGGCCTGCTGCTGTTCGCGCTGGTGTTGTCGCGGGGTCGCAAGGACGACGCCTTCTTCCGGGCCGGCGACGGCACGCCGCCGACCGCGTCCTCGCCGAACTACGCCCCGTTGCCCGCGCCCCTGCCCGCCGCGCGCGACGACAATGCCAGCGGCATGGGTCAGGCGCCGGCGACACCGGCGCCCGACGCCAGTGCCGAGCGCCCGCGCCTGGTCGAGACCACACGGCCTGCCCCGCCACCGACGGTGCCGGGTCCAGCCGCGCCACCGCCGTCCGCGAACACGCGACCCGAACCCCTCGCGGGCCGGACGCCAGCGCCGCGTTATCCCACCCAGTCGCTGCGACGCGGCGAGAGCGGCACGGTCACCGTGCGCGCGCAGATCGGCGTGGACGGCGTGCCGTCATCGGTCGAAGTGGCCGGCACCAGCGGCTCGCGCAACCTGGACCGCGCCGCGGTCGATGCGGTGAAACGCTGGCGCTTCAGCCCCGCCACCAGCAACGGACAGCCGGTCGCTGGCACGGTGGTGGTGCCGATCAGCTTCGACGCGCAGCGCTGATCCGTCGGCCTCAGGCCACGTCCAGCGCCGCCCCGCAACCGCGCGCCAGCGTTTCGAAGCCCGGGAACGACGTCGCCACGTTGGCGATGTCGCCAATGCGCACGTCGCCCTCGGCGCGCTGCGCGGCCATCACGAAGCTCATCGCGATGCGGTGATCGCCGTGACTGTCCACGGTGCCGCCGCCGATGGGGCCCGGCACGATGGTCGCGCCGTCCGGGTGTTCCTCCACTTCCACGCCCAGTGCGCGCAGGCCCTGCGCCATGGTCGCGATGCGGTCGGATTCCTTCACGCGCAGCTCGGCGGCATCGCGCACGGTGGTGGCGCCGTCGGCGCAGGCGGCCGCGACGAACAGCGCGGGGAACTCGTCGATCATGTCCGGCGCGAGCTCACCGTCCACTTCGATGCCGTGCAGCGGTGCGTGTCGCACGATGAGATCGGCGACGGGTTCGCCGCCCTGCTCGGTGGCGTTCTCCTCGCGGATGTCCGCGCCCATGCGCCGCAACGCCGTGAGCAGGCCGGTGCGACGCGGATTCATGCCCACGGCCTCCAGGCGCAGCTCGGAACCGGGCACGATGCTCGCCGCGACCAGGAAGAACGCGGCCGAAGAGAAATCGGCCGGCACGTTCACGTCGGTGGCCTGCAGGCGATGGCCGCCGCTGAGCCGTGCATGGCCCGGCGAGAATTCGATCGGCCAGCCGAACGCGGCCAGCATGCGTTCGGTGTAGTCGCGCGTGGGGTGCGGCTCGTGCACGACGGTCTCGCCCTGTGCGTACAGGCCTGCCAGCAGCAGCGCCGACTTCACCTGCGCGCTCGCCACCGGCAGCGTGTAGTCGATGCCGTGCAACGCGCGTCCGCCGCGGATGCGCAGCGGCGGCACGCCGCCTTCTTCGGATTCGATCACCGCGCCCATGCGCGACAGCGGTTCGATCACGCGCCGCATCGGCCGCTTCGACAGCGAGGCATCGCCGATCAGCGTGCTGTCGAACGACTGCCCCGCCAGCACGCCGGCCAGCAGGCGCATGCCGGTGCCGGCATTGCCGCAGTCCAGCGGCGAGGCGCTGGCCCGCAGGCCGTGCAGGCCCACGCCGTGCACGATGCGCTCGCTCGCGCTGGGCGTTTCGATGCGCACGCCGAGCTGTTCGAACACCTTCGCGGTCGCACGCGTGTCCTCGCCTTCCAGGAACCCGCGCACGTGCGTGGTGCCTTCGGCCAGCGCACCGAGCATGACCGCGCGGTGCGAGACCGACTTGTCGCCCGGCACGCGCACGTTCCCGCGCAACGGCTGACCCGCGCGGGCGATCCAGTCCTGGCGCACGCCGCTCATGCGAGCACCGCGTCGAGCGCGGCCAGCAGGCGGCGATTCTCGTCGGCATTGCCGACCGTCACGCGCAGGCATTCGGGAAGGCCGTAGCCGCCCATGGGCCGCAGCACCACACCGCGTGCGGTGAGATCGGCTTCGATCTGCGCCGTGCGTGCCCCGAAGTGCACCAGCACGAAATTCGTCTGCGACGGATACACGCGCAATCCACGTGCGCGCAGCGCGGCGGCCAGCGCCGTGCGTTGCTCGGTGTTTCGCTCGCAGCTCCAGTGCAGGTGCGCCTCATCGCCCAGTGCCGCCTCACAGGCGGCCAGCGCGGGACCGTTGACGTTGAAGCTCTCGCGCAGGCGCTCCATCACGGCGACCAGACCCGGTGCGCCGATCAGGTAGCCCACGCGCAAACCGGCCAGCCCATAGGCCTTGCTGAAGGTGCGCGTGAGCAGCAGGTTGGCGTGCGAGGCGAGCAACGCGAGCGCGGTCGCGGCGTCGGCGTCCGCGTCGGCCATCTCGGCGTAGGCCTCGTCCATCACCACGATCACATGTGCCGGCACCTTCGCCATGAACGAGGCGAACGCGTCGCGACCGAACCAGGTGCCGGTGGGGTTGTTCGGGTTGGCCAGGTACACCAGCTTCGTCGCCGGGGTGATCGCCGCGGCGATGGCGTCCAGGTCGTGCCCCAGCGGCATGTGCGGGTGATCGTGCGGCAAGGCGTCCACGACCACCCGGTTCGCGCCCGCGGCCTGCGTGGCCAGCGCGAACACCGCGAAACCGTAACGCGAGAACACCACGTCGTCGCCCGAGCCCGCGAACACCTGCGCAAGCTGCATCAGCAGTTCGTGCGAACCGTTGCCGAGCAGGATCTGCTTCGTGTCCACGCCGTGCTTCGTCGCCAGCGCGCGCTTGAGGTCCGCGCCAAGCGGGTCCGGATAGCGATGCAGCGCGTGCAGCTGGTCGAGGATGGCGGCGCGCGCATCCGGCGACGGGCCATAGGGGTTCTCGTTGGAACCCAGCTCGACCAGGTTGGCCTCGCCGAACTTGCGGCGGAACGCGACCAGGTCGTGTCCCGGATCATAGGCCTTCAGGCCCTGCACGCCACGCGACGCGCGCGCGGCGAACCAGGCTTCGTCGTGGAGCGGTTGCGGGGCTTGGTCGTCGGAATCGCGCACGGCATTCATGCGATGGCGACCGGGTACGAGCCCAACACTTTCACGGCCTGTGCGTAATCGGCCAGGCTGTCCAGCGCGCGACGCATGGCCTCTTCTTCCACGTGACCGCCGATGTCGATGAAGAACGCGTACTGCCATAGCCCGGTATGACCCGGACGCGACTCGATGCGGTTCATGCTCAGGCCGTGCTCGGCGAACGGCGCCAGCACGTGGTACAGCGCGCCGGGCTGGTCCTTGATGAACACCATCAGCGAAGTGCGGTCGTTGCCCGACGGCGGGAACAGCTCGCGGCCGATGACCAGGAAGCGCGTGGTGTTGTCCGGGCGGTCCTCGATGGGGCCGGCGACGGACTTCAGGCCGTACACGTTGGCCGCGCTGATGCCGGCGATGGCCGCAGAATCGTCGGAGCTGCGCGCGCGGCGCGCCGCCTCGGCGTTGCTGGCCACCGGGATCTTCTCGGCCTTCGGCAGGTACTGGCGCAGCCAGGCCTTGCACTGTGCGAACGACTGCGGATGCGAATACACGCGTTCGATGCCGTCGAGGGTGCCGGTGCGCGAGAGCAGGTGCTGGTGCACGCGCAACTCGACTTCGCCGCAGATCTTCAGCTTCGAAGTGAGGAACATGTCCAGCGTGGACTGGATGGTGCCCTGCGTGGAGTTCTCCACCGGCACCACGCCGAAATCCGCGTGGCCGGCTTCCACTTCCTGGAACACTTCCTCGATGCTCGACAGCGGCAGGCCGTGGATGGAATGGCCGAAGTGCTTGTACACCGCCTGCTGCGAGTGCGTGCCTTCCGGGCCGAGGTAGCCGATCTTCAGCGGCTCCTGCTGGGCCAGGCAGGCGGACATGATCTCGCGGAACAGCCGCACCAGCACTTCGTCGTTGAGCGGGCCGTCGTTGCGGTCCACCACGCGGCGCAGCACCTGCGCTTCGCGTTCGGGACGGTAGTAGTCCACCGCGGCGGCGAGCTTGCCCTTGGCCTTGCCCACCTGGTTGGCGAACTGCGCGCGTTCGGCGATCAGCTCCTGGATGTGTCGGTCGATGCCGTCGATGCGCTGGCGCAGCGAGGCCAGGTCGAGCGGCGCGGCGTCGACCGGCTGCGCGACCGGCGCGTCGGCCTTGGCCGTCTTCTTCGCCGCGCCCTGCTTCTTCGAAGGCGGCTTGGCGGCGACCGCCTTGGCGGGCTTCTTCGTGTTCCCGTCGGATTTCCTGGTCATCGTTCCTGCTGCCTCAGCCGTGTGCCTGCTGGAATTGGCGCATGAAGGCGGCCAGCGCCTGCACGCCTTCTTCCGGCATGGTGTTGTAGATCGACGCGCGCATGCCACCGAGCACGCGGTGCCCCTTCAGCGAGATCAGCCCCGCCGCCTTGGCGTCCTTGAGGAACGCCGCGTCGAGCGCGGGGTCGTGCAGGAAGAACGGAACGTTCATCCGCGAGCGGACGCCCGGCGCGATTTCGTTTCGATAGAAACCACCGGAACCGTCGATGGTGTCGTACAGCAGCTTCGACTTGCGCGCATTGCGTCGCGCGAACTCCTCCACGCCGCCCTGCGCCAGCATCCACTTGAACACCAGCCCGGCGAGGTACCAGTTCCACGTGGGCGGCGTGTTGAGCATCGAGTCGTTGGCCGCATGCGAGGCGTAGCTGAAGATGTCGGCGCGCGGCTGGCCGGCGCGCTCGAGCAGGTCGCGGCGGACGATGACCACCGTCACGCCGACCGGGCCCAGGTTCTTCTGCGCACCGCCGTAGATCACGCCAAAGCGCGACACGTCCAGCGGTTCGGAGGCGATGGACGAACTGAAATCGGCGAACAGCGGCGCGTTGTCCACGTCGGGAATGTCGCGGAACTCCACGCCGTGGATGGTCTCGTTGGCGGTGTAGTGCACATAGGCCGCGTCCTTCGACAAGCGCCAGTCGGCGCGGGCCGGGATGTCGCGGAAACCGCCGGCCTCGCCATCGGCGGCGATGTTCACGTTCACGTAGGGTCGTGCCTGCTTGATCGCGGTCTTGCCCCAGTGGCCGGTGACCACGTAATCCACGGTCTGGCCCGGTGCGGCAAAGTTCAGCGCCAGCAGTGCCTGCTGCGCGGTCGCACCGCCGGCGAGGAACAGCACCGCGTAGTCGTCGGGAATGGACATCAGCGTGCGCAGGTCGGCTTCGGCCTGGCGCGCGACCTCCATGAACTCGGGCCCGCGATGGCTCAGCTCCACGATCGAGGCGCCCGCGCCGTCCCATTCGAGCATTTCGGCCTGGGCCTGCCGCAGAACCGCCTCGGGCAGGGTCGCGGGGCCGGCACTGAAATTGAAGGCGCGGGACATGAAACGCTCCGGTCAGCAAGGCGAAGAAAGGGTGAGCGGCCAAGTATGCCGCACTGCAGCAGCCTGCGGTTTCATGGTTTCGCACGCAACTTTGCCGACGGTATGCGGTCAGCTTCTATAGTGCGCAAGCGGCGCATTCGCGTTGCTGCACAAGCCCGCTCGCCGAAGCCGGAGTTGTCATGTCCCTGCGTGATGCATTGAAGGTTCCCGCCAACCAGATCACCGACGAGGCGGTCTACCGCGAGCGTCGCCGTCTGCTGGCCGCCTTCGCCACCGTGCCCGCGCTGGGCCTGTCAGGCTGCGTGGGCGCCGAGCCCCCGCCGCCTCCGAAGGTGACGCTGACGCCGGAACAGGCGCGTTCGGGATTCCGCACCGACGAAACCCTCACCCGCTTCGAGGACGTCACCACCTACAACAACTTCTACGAGTTCGGCACCGGCAAGGCCGACCCCTCGCGCGCACCACGCACGCTGCGGACGCGACCGTGGACGGTGGCCGTCGGCGGCCATTGCGCCAAACCCGGCAAGGTCGGCGTCGACGACCTGCTCAAGGGCCTCACGCCCGAGGAGCGCGTCTACCGCCTGCGTTGCGTGGAGGGCTGGTCGATGGTGATCCCGTGGCTGGGCGTGCCGTTGGCCTCGGTGCTCAAACGCTTCGAGCCGACCTCGCAGGCGAAATACGTGGCCTTCACCACCCTGGCCGATCCGAAGCAGATGCCGGGCGTGGCCTGGTCGTCGCTGGATTGGCCCTACCGGGAAGGCCTGCGCATCGACGAGGCGATGCATCCGCTCACGCTGCTGGCGACCGGGCTGTACGGGAAGCCGCTGCTGCAGCAGAACGGCGCACCGCTGCGCCTGGTGGTGCCGTGGAAGTACGGCTTCAAGTCCATCAAGTCGATCGTGGCCATCGACTTCGTGGAGAAGATGCCCGAAACCGCCTGGCACGAAGCGCAGCCGAGCGAGTACGGGTTCTTCTCCAACGTGAACCCCGCCGTCGACCATCCGCGCTGGAGCCAGAAGACCGAGCGGCGCATCGCCGGCACCGCCAGCAAGCTGTTCGCCGAACGCATTCCCACGCGGCCGTTCAACGGATACGCGGAACAGGTGGCCGGGCTGTACCGCGGCCTCGATCTGAAGAAATGGTTCTGAGCGCGTGCGGTTGCTGACACGCTCACCGTGGCGACCGGGCCCGAAGGCCCTGTTCGCGACCAAGACCCTCGTGCATCTGCTGGCGCTGACACCGGCGGCGATCCTGGCGTGGCAGATCCGCGAGGAATTCCTCACCGGCAGCGGCGGGCTGGGCGCGGACCCGGTGGCGGAGATCGAACACCGCCTGGGCTTGTGGGCACTGCGGCTGCTGATGATCACGCTGGCGATCACCCCGTTGCGGCAGATCACCGGCCAGACGGCGCTGATGCGCTTTCGCCGCATGCTGGGGCTGTACACATTCGCCTACGCGACGCTGCATTTCAGCGCCTATCTGGTCCTGGACCTTCGCGGCTACTGGACGCAGATATTCGAGGAGATCGCCAAGCGCCCGTACATCACGGTGGGGTTCACTGC
The DNA here is from genome assembly GCF_030053425.1 of Lysobacter stagni. Lineage (NCBI taxonomy): Bacteria > Pseudomonadati > Pseudomonadota > Gammaproteobacteria > Lysobacterales > Lysobacteraceae > Lysobacter > Lysobacter stagni. Next base: position 3,144,883 of record NZ_JASGBI010000001.1, read on the forward strand.
GTGGCTGTTGCTGCTGCCGCTGGCGATCACATCCACGCAGGCGGCGATCCGCCGGCTCGGTCGCCGCTGGGCACAACTGCACCGGCTGGTCTATGCCGTGGCCGTGCTGGCCGTGCTGCACTTCTGGTGGCTGGTGAAGTCCGACATCCGCGAGCCGGCGCTGTACGCGGGCATCCTCGCGCTGCTGCTGGGCTGGCGGATCTGGAAACGCGCGGTCAGCGCGCGCCGTACAGCAGCAGCAGGCTGAGCGCGGCGGCGATCAGCAGCGCCGCCAGCAGCAGCCAGGGCATGCGCCGCACCGAGCGCGGCAGGGCCGACGGGACGCGGGTTTCCTCGACGACGGGCAGGCGCTTGGACGAGGGCGCCGGCGCCACCTCGCCGGCCGCGGCACGCTGCACCGGCGACTCGACCACGAAACGGTGCTGGTTGCCGAACACGACCTGATCGCCCGGTTGCAGCAACGCATGCCGGACCGGGCGACCGTTGACCAGGCTGCCTTCGACCGAGCCCAGGTCGCGCAGCACCACGCCATCGGCATGGGCTTCCAGGCGCGCGTGGCGTTCGGAGAAGGTGGGTTCGTTGATGCGGATGTCGCTTTCGCCGGCACGGCCGACGGTGCGCGGATGTTCCAGCGTGAAGCTGCGGCCGTGGTACGGGCCGCCCACGCCGCGCACCAGCATGCGGGTGTCGGTGCCACCGGAGAAACCGTAGTCGGCGGGTGCCGGCAGCGGCTCGCCTGCCAGCAGCACCAGCTCGGTTCCATCGACGAAGATGGCATCGCCCACGCGCAGCATCGCCACGCGTCGCACCGGACGCCCGTTGACGTGCAGTCCGGGTGCGCCTTCGCGCACCTGCAACCACACGCCGCGCCGGTCCACGCAGAACTGAGCGACGGCCCCATCGGTCGACACGGAACCCAGCACGCCCTGTCGATCGTAACCAATGGCATGCACGCCCGGACTGAGCGTCAGGTCGGCATGTTCCCGGTTCTGGAATCGCAGGCGGAGGGCATTCACGTTGGCGCAATCTAGCACACCGTCCGCGCGGCATTCGCGCAGGAATTACTTGGCCGCGCGAGGTCCGGCGAGCACAATACCGCTCACTTCCGCCAGGGCTTCACCATGTCGAACATCGATATCCGCCACGCCCATTCGCTGCAGCCGGAGCAGGCACGCAAGGCCGTGCAGGACGTGGCCGACAAACTGTCCGAACGCTTCGGCATGACCTACGACTGGAGTGGCAACACGCTCAACTTCAATCGCAGCGGCGTGGACGGACACATCGAAGTCGAACCCGGCGAACTGCACGTGACGGCCAAGCTCGGATTCCTGCTGAGCACGATGAAGGGCCCGATCGAAGCGGAGATCCGCCGCGTCCTCGACGAACGCTTCGCCTGAATCAGTCGACCGGGCCGCGGAACGGGTCCGGATCGCCCGCGAAGAGCCGACGCGAAACGTCGCGTTCGTCCTGTTCGATTTCGGCGATGAAGCGCCGCGCATCACCCAGGCGATCGAAGGCGGCGAAGCCACGTTCCAGGAAGCCCTGGAGTTCGGACAATCCCGCCGCACGCGCGGGGCCGCGCGACAGCTTCAGCAGCATCGACACCCCGGGCAGGCGCAACGCGCCGCCCAGTCCCAGGCCCACGCGGGCCAGCAGGTCGATCTGGTGCGACCGCAGCCGTGGAAGGCCGGCGCGGCGATAGGCCTGGGCGTACAGGTCCGCGTCCAGTGTCCGGCGCGACCCACCGATGCCCTCCAGCACCTGCGCCATTCGCAGGTCAAAGGCGTGCGTGAGCAGGCCCAGCTCGATGGCGTCGGCCACGGTCTCCAGCAGGCCCGCCGGCAACAGCTTCTGCATCATCGGCAGCACGCGCGCGATGTCGGCGTCGCGCTGGCTGAAATCGTGTTCGTTGTAGACGTCGCTGAGGAAGAACTGCGCCGCGGGGCGGCGGGCCGGATCCTTCAGGAACCGGTCGAAGCTGGCTTCCAGCCGCCGCGTCTGCCAGCGGCGCAGCTCGGGCAGCCACGGCAGGTCGTTGCGCGGGTCGCGGCCGGGATCGTGCAGGGCCTGGTGCTCGCGCAGCAGCCATTCCAGCCGGGCGCCCAGGGGGCGGCCATGGCGGCGGCGTGGCGTGCGCGGGGACATTGCGGCCGATCATCCGGGGCCGTGACGGCGGCCGCAACCCCGGCCCGGACGCGGCCCGGCAACCGGGCTACACTCGGTCCAACTTCGCCGATCGTGCCTGCATGCTGTCACTTCACTCCGCCCGGCAACGGCCGCGCACACCCGACCGCCCTGCCCGCGTGGGCCTGGCGATCGCCGGGGGCGGGCCGATCGGGGGCATGTACGAACTCGGCGCGCTGCGGGCGCTCGAGGAGGCGCTGGACGGCATCGAGCTGACCCGGCTGGACAGCTACGTGGGCGTCAGCTCCGGCGCGTTCCTGGCCGCGGGCCTGGCCAACCGCATCGACACCGCCGAGATGTGCCGGATCTTCATCACCGGCGACAGCAACGATGTGCAGTTCCGGCCCGAGACCTTCCTGCGCCCGGCCATCTTCGAATACCTGCGCCGTGCGGCCAGCCTGCCGCGACTGGCCACGCAGTGGTGGCAGGAGCTGCTGTTCTCCCGCAACGAGTCGCGCTGGTCGGACCTGTTGATGCACTTCGGTGCGCTGGTGCCGACGGGGCTGTTCGACAACGCGGAAGTCGAACGCTTCCTGCAGGACGTGTTCTCGCGCCGCGGGCGCAGCAACGACTTCCGTGAGCTGGACGCCAACCTGTATGTGGTCGCGGTCGACCTGGACAGCGGCGAGGCGGTGAAGTTCGGCGCCAAGGGCTGGGACCAGGTGCCCATCTCCACCGCCGTGCAGGCCAGCGCCGCCCTGCCCGGCCTGTACCCGCCGGTGGAAATCGGCGGTCGCCATTTCGTCGATGGCGCGCTGCGCCGGACGATGCACGCCTCGGTGTTGCTCGACCGCGGCGTGGACCTGCTGATCGGGCTCAACCCGCTGGTGCCCTTCAGCCAGGACGGCACGGGCCTGCCGGTCAGCCACGAACGCAGCCTGGCCGCGGGCGGACTGCCGGCGGTGCTCTCGCAGACCTTCCGCACGCTGCTGCAGTCGCGCATGCAGGTCGGCCTGGCGCGCTACGCGCAGCAGTACCCGGACATCGACCAGCTGATCTTCGAGCCCAACGCCGAGGACGCGGAGCTGTTCTTCACCAATGCCTTCAGCTTCTCGGCGCGTCGTCGCATCAGCGAGATCGCCTACCGCAACACGATGACGGACCTGCGCCGTCGCGCGGATGTGCTGCGCCCGGTGCTGGAGGCCAACGGCATCGGGCTGCGCATGGACGTGGTCGGCGACGAAGAACGCTCGTTGCTGGACGGCCTGGCGTCGTCGCCGCGCGACAACGACGCCACCGCGCGCCTGCGTCGCGCGCTCGACGATGTCGACCATCTGGTGGCCCAGCGGCGTCCGCGCCGCGAACGGGCGGGCCGCCGCGCCCCGTAACGTCGCATCCACGCCGGCGGTGATGCCATTGCAGGCATCGTCGCGGCTGCGGCCGGCACTTCTGGAAAACGCGTGAGCGAGGCGTTCGACTGCATCGTGGTGGGCGGTGGACCGGGTGGCCTCACCGCCGCCACCTACCTTGCGCGCTATCGACGGCGCGTACGGATCTTCGACACCGGCGCCACGCGCGCAGCGTGGATCCCGAAAAGCCGCAACTGCCCGGGCTTTCCGCACGGCGTCGGCGGGCCGGAACTGCTGGAGCGCATGCGCGAACAGGCACGCCGCTTCGGCGTGGAGACGGTGGACGTGGAGGTCACCGGGCTGCATCGCGACGGCGACGGCTTCGACGTGCGCCACGCCGATGCCGGACACCGTGCCCGCACGGTGATCATGGCGACCGGGTGCGAGGACGTGCTGCCGGACCTGTCCGGGCTGGACGACGCCGTGGCCTGCGGCGCGCTGCGCATGTGCCCGATCTGCGATGCATTCGAGGCGACCGGCCATGGCATCGCGGTATACGGGCCGGCGGACACGGCCGCAGCCCACGCGCGCTTCCTGCGCACCTATTCCAATCGCATCACGCTGGTGCCCTCGCAAGCCGGCGTTGACGAAACGGTACGGCGTGAGCTCGACGCGGCCGGCGTGCAACTGGCCGGGGTGCCACTGGGACTGGAATTCGACGGAACACGCTGCGTGTTCGCCTTCGCCGACGGACCGCGCGCTTTCGATGTGGTCTACCCGATGCTGGGCCTGGTATCGCGCTCGTCGCTGGCGGTCGGCGCGGGAGCGGAGTGCGACGCGGAAGGCGCACTGGTGGTGAACCGGCACCAGATGACATCGGTGGACGGCCTGTACGCCATCGGCGACGTGGTCAGCGCACTCAACCAGATCTCGGTGGCGACCGGCCATGCCGCCATCGCCGCCACCGACGTGCACAACCGCCTGCCGCCCAATCCGGCACAGGATTAGTCGCGCTGCTGCCATCGGGTGTCAGCAGCGTGACCCGGACGGCGCGGGCGGAGCCGTGGGCTCGGCTACCATGCCGCGACTCACTCACAGACGCCCGCACGATGACCCGTACGCTGCTTCTCGCCGCCCTGCTGACTGCCCTGCCCGCCGCGGCCGCCGCACCCGATGCCGCACTGACCACGCTCTCCGAGCGCAGCGGCTTCATCAAGACCGGCCGCTACGACGAAGTGATCGCCCTGTGCGAAGCCTTCGCCAAGCGTTATCCCGATGCCGTGCGCTGCCAGTCATTCGGCACCACGCCGGAAGGCCGGCCGATGAAGGTACTGGTGGTGTCGAAGGCGGGGGCGTTCACGCCGGAAGCGGCAAAGGCCAAGGGCCTGCCGGTGACGCTGATCCAGGGTGGCATCCACGCGGGCGAGATCGACGGCAAGGACGCGGGATTCCTCGCGCTGCGCCGCATGCTCGACGGCGAAGCCTCGCCGGGCGCGCTGGAGAAGCAGGTGCTGCTGTTCGTGCCGGTGTTCAACATCGACGGCCATGAGCGCTTCGCGCGCTGGAACCGTCCCAACCAGCGCGGCCCGGAGGAAATGGGCTGGCGCACGACCGCGCAGAACTACAACCTCAACCGCGACTACGTCAAAGCCGACACGCCGGAGATGCAGGCGATGTTGCGCCTGGTCAACGCGTGGGATCCGCTGGCCTACGTCGATCTGCACGTCACCGACGGCGCGAAGTTCGAACACGACGTGTCGATCCAGGTCGAACCGGTCCATGCCGGCGACGACGCCCTGCGCAAGGCCGGCACGGCGTGGCGCGATGGCGTGATCCAGCGCCTGACCGAGGCGGGCTCGCTGCCGTTGCCGTATTACCCCTCGTTCGTCACCAACGATGATCCGGCCTCGGGCTTCGAGGACGGTGTGGCCACGCCGCGCTTCTCGCACGGTTATTTCCAGCTGAGAAACCGCCTGGGCATGCTGGTGGAGACGCACTCCTGGCGCGACTACCCGCACCGGGTGAAGGTCACCTACAACACCATCCTCGCCCTGCTCGACCTCATCGCGCAGAACGGCGCGCAGTGGCGCGAACAGGCACTGGCCGCCGATGCGCGCGCGCAGAAGCTCGCCGGGCAGCCGATCGCGCTGGACTACAAGACCACCGACAAGGTGCGCACCATCGACTTCCGTGGCTATGCCTACACGCGCACGCCTTCGGATGTGTCCGGCGCGCTGATGACGCATTACGACGAGGCAACGCCGCAGGTATGGCACCTGCCGATGCGTGACGAGATCGTGCCCGACCACGTGGTCTCCGCACCGAAGGGCGGCTATCTGGTCCCGCCGGCGCACGCGGCGTGGGTCGCGGCCAAACTGGACCAGCACGGCGTGACCTATCGTCGCCTTGACGCGCCGCTGAAGAACGGCAAGGTGGAAGCCTTCCGCGCCGACAAGGCGACCTTCGGCGCGCAGTCCGTGGAGAACCACCAGCGCGTCACGCTGGACGGCAAGTGGACGCCCGAAACGCAGGACATGCCGGCCGGCGCGCTGTTCGTGCCGATCGCGCAGCCGAAGGCGCGCCTGGCGATGGCCCTGCTGGAGCCGCAGGCACCGGACGCGCTGGTCGCCTGGGGCGAGTTCAACAACTACTTCGAGCGCAAGGAGTACATGGAGGACTACGTCGCCGAGGAAGTCGCCCGCGAGATGCTGAAGGATCCGAAGGTGAAGGCCGAGTTCGAGCAGCGTCTGAAGGACGACAGCGCCTTCGCCGCCAATCCGCAGGCGCGCCTGGAGTTCTTCGCACGCCGGCATTCGTCGTGGGATTCGCAGTACCGGCGTTACCCGGTCGTCCGCACCGACCAGATCCCGCACTGACGGAACCACGACGCCGGTACGACTAGGCTGGCGCGATCCACGGAGGAAGGCCATGAACCTGCCTGTTCGATCCCCGTCGTCGCGTCGCCTGGTCCTTCTCGCCGCCACGCTGGCGCTGGCCGCCTGCCAGCCGCGCACCGCGACGGACGTACACGTCGAAAGCATTGCCGAATCGACCGCCCCTGCATCGCCACCCGCGACGCAGGGCGCGCACGCGATCACCGGCACCGCCGCGTACCGTGAGCGCATCAAGATGCCGCCCGGTGGCAGCCTGCGCGTGCAGTTGCTCGACAACCTTCTGGCTGACACCCCCAACGCGATGATCGCCGACAAGACCTTCAAGGATGTCGCCGGCCCGCCCTACGCCTTCAGCCTGCCCTTCGATCCGGCAAGGCTGCGGCCGAACGGACAGTACGGCCTGCATGCGTCGCTGTCCGGCCCGGATGGCGAGCTGTGGTTCGTCAGCGACACGCGCGTGCCGGTCGATCCCGAACGCAACCTGCCCGTCGAGATCCTCATGGTGCGCGTGCCCGGACCGGGCGAAGCCACCGCTGCCAACGCAACGCATTGGCAATGCGGCGACACGCGCGTCAGCGCGACGTTCGATCCGAAGTCCGAATCCGCCACGCTGTCGGTCAACGGCCGGCGACTGACGTTGCCCCTTGTACGTTCCGCCTCCGGTGCGCGCTACGCCGACGAACAGGGCAACGAGTTCTGGACCAAGGGCGAGAGCGGCACGCTGGCCCTGGTCGGCGAAGAGAAGAGCCAATGCACACCGGCCGAAGGCCCGTCGCCGTGGGATGCGGCGCGCGCGCGCAACATCGCGTTCCGCGCAGTGGGCAATGAACCGGGCTGGCTGGTCGAAGTGGGCCACGGCGAGACGCCACCGCTGCATGCGCAACTCGACTTCGGCGCGCGCAACATCGACATCGCCCAGACGCAGCCGATCAAGGACGGCCTGGGATTCACGGGCCAGACTGCCAACGGCACCCAGGTCGAGCTGCACATCGAGAACACACGCTGCCAGGACCCGATGAGCGGTGCCGTGTTCGAAGCCAGCGCGCGACTCAGCGCCGGCGGCAAGACCTACCACGGCTGCGGCGCCTTCCTGGACCGTTGACGCCAAGCATTCCCGGAGAGCCCGCCCATGATGGACATCCTTCCCTCGCCGTCGCACGTGGCGGCCTATCGCTTCAGCGGCACGCTCGACGGCCCCGACTACGACCGTTGCATCGCCGATCTGGAAAGCCGCCTGCGCCTGCACGAACGCATCGGCATCTTCTGCGACATGACCGGTTTCACCGGCCTCACCGCCGAAGCGATGGGCAAGGACCTGCGCTACGCCCTGAGCAAGTTCGGCGAGTACAAGCGCTTCGCGCGCGGCGCGATCCTGACCGACAAGCAATGGCTGGCGCGGATCAGCGAATTCGCTGGCCATTTCTTCCCCAACACCGAGATCCGCGCCTTCGCCCCCGGCGAACACGACGCGGCACTGGCCTGGGCGTCCGACGTGCAGCCACTGCCCCCGAAGGGCTGAACGCACGCAAGGCCGCTCAGGCCATGTACTTCCAGTTCCGCGACTTGCCTTCGGCCAGCCATTCCAACGTCTGCGCCAGACGGCGCGCACGTGTGTCCTCGCGCTTGGCTTCGGTGATCCATTCGATGTAGTCGCGGCGGTAGCTGGGTGCGAACCCCTCGAACGTCGCGCGCGCTTTCGCGTTGCGGCGCAGGGCGGCAGCGAGGTCGTCGGGTACCGCCGCTTCCGGTTTCGGTTTGGCCTTCTTCGCAGGCGCGCGCGTTGGCGCGCTGTCGATCAGCGCCATCGCCTGTTTCACGTATCCGGCCATCTCGCGTTTGCCGGGCAGTTCGCCGCGTCGGGTGATGCGGCCGAACTGACCCATCGCGTCATCGCGGCCTTCGGCGCCGACGATCTGCCGACCGTGCCAGAACCCGAAGCTGACGTGTTCCTTGAACGCGGCCATGTTGCACAGGATCTTGCCGCGGTAGGTGAAGCTGGGCATGCCCCATTTCACCGTTTCCTCCACCTCGGGGCAGGCGGTGTGCACCGTTTCGCGCAGCCAGCCCAGCAACGGTTGTGCGAACGCGGCGGACTGGGCGATGTAGGCATCGACGCGCGGATCGGTGGTCACGGGGCGCTCCCGGAATCGGTCGTCCTATTGTGCGCACGCTTTCGCGTTGGATTGAACAAGGGCATGCGAGGGGGAAACGGACCATGGCCACCGTCGATCGCCGGACGCCGCCCGGCGGAATCCGCATCCAGCGGCGCATGGGCCTGACCGGCCCGCAACGGGACATGCTGCAGGCCTGCGAGCGCTATGGCTGGCACCTGGCGTTCGTGCGCGAACCGCTGGATCACCCGCTGCCGGTGTTGTTCGCGACGACGCGCGACTATGTCGTAGTGCGCGAGGACGGCAGCATCGATCGCGTGCCGGATATCGCGCTGCGCCACTGATCCGCGACGCCAGGAGTCCGGCTCAACCCAGCGACCAGCGCCCGAGCACGTCGTACGGCCGGCCGGACCGGCTGTCGAACAGCACGAACTCGTTCACGTGCCAGGGCAGTGGCGTGATCGGGGTCGGCGGCAGGTGACGGTGCACATCGCGCTGGATGGTCAGGTGCGGCACGAAACTGCCGCTGGATTTCACCGGCACGCGGCGCTGCATCAGCGCATGACCGAGGGAATCCCACAGCGCACGCAGACCGTCGGGCACGGTCTGGCAGCCCAGCCATCGCACGTTCGCGCCGCGAAAGCTGCCCATGCAATCCAGCGGCAGGTCGAACCCGGGCACGCGCACCGAGGACGCGGCGGCGAGTGCGTCCTCGAGCAGCCGCTCCGGCACGGGTTGGAAGTCACCGAGGAACTGCAGGGTGACGTGATAGCGCTCGGGCTTCAGACGTCTTCCGCCCGCGGCGTGTTCGCGCTCCAGTGCCGCGGCGGTGTCCACGATGCGCCGCCGCAGGTCGTCCGGCGGCGTCAACGCGAAGAAGAGGCGGTGCATTTCGTTCGCCGACGCCTCACCGAATCCCAACCCGATCTGTTCCATCGGCACAGTCTAGAAGCCAATGCGCATCGGGCAAGTCACTTGTGCGCCTTGCGCAGGTAGTCCGCCAGTCCGCGCAACTGCACGGCCTGCACCTGGTCGACCACGGGCGCGAATTTGCCCAGATCGTCTGGCGAATAGCCGCCGACGCGGTAGTACAGCGTGATGCGCGTGCCGCCGTTGTCGGCCGGTGCGAGGCGGAATTCCAGCGCGCCGTGCAGGCCCATGCCCTGCAGTGGGCCCAGGCCGCCGACCATGCGCAGCGTGGTGCCCGGATCAACGAAGGTGACCGTCATGTGCTGCGCCTGGCGTGCGCCGGCAATCTCGCAGAAGCAGGCGCCCGCGCGCGCATCGATGGACAGCTTCGATTCCTTGCCCCACCAGGTGTGGTCCTTGGGCCACCAGCGGTCCACGTCATGCACCAGCGCCTTCCACGCGGTAGCCGCATCCACCGGCACCACTTCGACGTTCTCGACGGTGAAGCCGCTGGCGGAGGAGTCCTTCACGGCCGCGGTGGACACGCCACTCCAGGCGACCAGCGTCGTCAGTGCGAACGTCGCCCACCTGGGGGCCCGGTTCAATCGGGTGGTCCGTTGCATCGTCGCGCTCCACGGCTCGGGTGGGCCCGATTAACGCGCGCGGCAGCGCCGGTGCGCAAGCGTCTTTCGTCAGCGTGCCTTCGGGGGCCGTACGCGGTACGCCAGGCTGATGCGCGGACCGACCGGCTCGCGCGTCTTGGGGACGCCGTGCTCGTGCGTGAGCTGGGAAGCGTGGCTCATCACCAGCAGACTGCCCGGCTCAAGATCGATGTGCTGCGCCTTGCGCGAGGCCTTGTCGCGAATGGTCATGCGCCGCGGGGCGCCCAGAGACACCAGCGCGATCGGACGCCCTGCCACCAGCATGTGCAGCTTGTCGCCGTGTGGCGCCACGCTGTCGTTGCCGTCGCGGTAGAAGTTCAGGCCCACCGCGTTGAAGGGCTCGCGCAGGTGCGCGCGCACGCGCTCCACGCCATCCACCAGCGGCGCGGGCACATCCGCTTCCTCGAAACGGTAGGACGCCACCAGCCGTGGCACGTCGACGATGCGGTCGTACATCGGACGGCGCTGGGCTTCCCAGGCAACGGTCTCGCGCAGGGTCTGGAACCACTGCGTTGCGAGTTCCACCGGCACGAAACCGGGCCAGTAGCGGATGCCGCCCTGCGCGTCGTCCAGCAAGGTGCACGGCCCGGTGGCCGGCGCGGCGCTGGCAAACAGGTCTTCGATCGGCTGAGCGATGCGCGGCATCGCTCGAGTGTGCAGCGGTGGCGTCTCGCGGAATGAGATGGCGAAGGTCGCTCAAGCCTCTCCCGCGGTGAGAGCTTGACCGCTCAGCCTTCCAGCTCGTTCCAACGCTCGTAGGCGAGATCCAGTTCAGCCTGTGCCTTCGCCATCTGGTCGGTGTGCGCGGTGATCGCGGCGCTGTCGCGCTGGTAGAACGCGGGGTCATTCATCTGCGCCGTCAGCTCGGCGACGCGGGTTTCCAGCTGCTCGATGCGCGCCGGCAGTTGCTCCAGCTCGCGCGCGTCCTTGTAACTGAGCTTCTTCTTCGCCGGTGCCGGCGGCGCAGGCGCGACGGGAGTCGCCGGCGTTGCCGCCCTGGCGGGTGCGGCGGCCGCACCGCGCACCGGACGCTGCCGGAGCCAATCGCTGTAACCGCCAACGTATTCGCCGACGCGGCCATCGCCCTCCATCACCAGCGTGGAGGTCACCACGTTGTCGAGGAAGTCGCGGTCGTGGCTGACCAGCAGCAGCGTTCCCGGATAGTCCGCCAGCAGCTCCTCCAGCAGTTCCAGCGTTTCCACGTCCAGGTCGTTGGTCGGTTCGTCCATCACCAGCAGGTTGGACGGCTGTGCGAAGAGCTTGGCCAGCAGCAGGCGGTTGCGCTCGCCACCGGACAGGCGCGTGATCGGTGCGCGCGCGCGTTCGGGCGTGAACAGGAAATCCTGAAGGTAGCCGATGACGTGCTTGGACTTGCCGCCGACCTCGACGAACTCGCGACCCTCGGCGACGTTCTCCAGCGCGTTCCAGTCTTCGCGCAGCGTGGCGCGGTACTGGTCGAAATACGCAACCTGCAGGTTGCTGCCCAGCTTCACCTCACCCGACTGGGGCTTGAGCTCACCCAGCAGCAACTTGATGAGCGTGGTCTTTCCGCTGCCGTTGGGGCCGATCAGGCCGATGCGGTCGCCGCGGAAGATGGTCGTGGACAGATCGCGCGCCAGCACCCGGTCGCCGTAACCGAAGGTCACGTCCTTCGCCTCGACGACCTTCTTGCCGGACGATTCGCTCTGCGCGAAGTCCATCTTCACGTTGCCCTGCAACTCACGCCGCTGCGAACGCTCCACGCGCATCTGCTTGAGCCGGGTGACGCGGCCTTCATCGCGCGTGCGTCGGGCCTTGATGCCCTGGCGGATCCACACTTCCTCCTGCGCCAGCAGCTTGTCGAAGCGCGCGTTTTCCTGCGCTTCGGCGTTGAGGCGCTCCTCGCGGCGGCGCAGGTAGTTGTCCCAGTCGCCGGGCCAGCTGGTCACCTGGCCGCGGTCGATCTCGACGATGCGCGTGGCCAGCGAACGCAGGAAGCGGCGGTCGTGGGTGACGAACACCAGCGCCCCCTGCCATGCCTTGAGGAAGCCTTCGAGCCAGTCGATGGCCTCGATGTCCAGGTGGTTGGTCGGTTCGTCCAGCAGCAGCACGTCCGGCGAGGACACCAGCGCACGCGCCAGCAGCACACGGCGCTTCAAGCCGCCGGACAGGCGCGCGAACAGCGCGTCGCCGTCCAGGTCCAGCCGCTGCAGCGTCTCGGTCACGCGCTGGTCCAGGGACCAGCCGTGCGCGTCCTCGATCTTCTGCTGCACCTTCGCCAGCGCGTCGGTGTCCACGTGCTCGGCGTGGCTGAGGTGGTGGTACTGCGCCAGCCACGCGCCGAGTTCGCCCAGGCCACCCGCGACCACGTCCCAGACGTCGCCCTCGGCACCGGCCGGCACTTCCTGCTCCAGTCGCGCGATGCGCACACCGCCCTCGCGGCGGACCTCGCCGTCGTCGGCCTGGATGTCGCCGGCGATGAGCCGCATCAGCGTGGACTTGCCGGCACCATTGCGGCCGATCAGGGCGATGCGTTCGCCGGGTTCGATGGACAGGACGACGTCGTCGAGCAGCAAGGGGCCGCCGACGCCGTAGTCGACGTTGTTCAGGGTGATCAGGGGCATGACGCCATTCTACCGGGTGAGGGAGGCTGCTTACGCGGCATGTCGCGTGGCCTGCCGACCGCCCGGCCATGGATGGCCGGGCCGGGGCATCCGAAGCCGCTCGGATCGCGCCACGGATGGCACAGCCAATGGCGCGTGTCTCACGCCACGCGTCCTTCCCGCCCATGCGAAGATCCTTACATGCCCCTGACGCGTGCCCTCGCCGCTCCGGCCGCAGCCCGCATCCGCCACTGGGTGCTTTCGGCGTTTCCACGCGGGCAGAGCGGGATCGATTACGACCACCCTGCCGGCGACCCCGGACTGTTCGGGCCCGACAGCATCACCTGGCGCGTGCATTCCGATTTTCCCGGCATGCTGTCCGGCGGGCTGTGCGCATTGATGCTGCAGACACTGCACCCGTTGGCGTTGGCCGGCGTGTGGGACCACTCCAATTTCCGCACCGACCTCATCGGGCGCCTGCGCCGCACCACCAATTTCGTCGCCGGCACCACCTACGCCTCGCGATCGGAAGCGCACCGCCTGATCGCGCACGTCGCCGACATCCATCAACAGGTGCACGGCACCCTGCCGGACGGACGCAGCTACCGCGCCGACGACCCGCAGCTGCTGACGTGGGTGCACGTCACCGAGAGCTTCGGATTCCTCGAAGGATTCCGCCGCTATTCCCCGCTCGCCCTGCCCCCGGGCGCGGCCGATCGTTATTACGACGAAGCCCGCCGCGTGGCCGAAGCACTGGGCGCGCGCGACGTGCCCGCGTCCGAAGCACAGGTGCAGGCGTACTTCGAGCGCATCCAGCCGCAACTGCGCTTCGACGGCCGTTCGCGCGAGGTGCTGGACGTTCTGGCGCGGATCGAACTGCCCGTGCCGGCGCGCGGAATCACGCGCGACCTCTTCCTCGGCGCGGGCGCGGCGCTGTTGCCGGACTGGGCGCTGGCCAGCCTGCGGCGTACCGCGTGGCAGAACAGCCAGGCCGCCGTGTCGGCGCGCATGCTGCGTGCGATCGCGCCGCTGTTCCGCATCGCGCTGGATGACGGCGTGGCGCCGCGCGCCTGCCGACGAGTGGGCGTGGCGGCGGACACGTTGGAGCATTGGCCGCGGGCGCGCGCGGCCTAGCCGGCCTCAGGAACTGCAGGACAGCATCGAACACCCTGCGCGTTCGCGCGCCCAGTCGGGGCGTCGTTGCGCATACATCTCGCGACCGGGCTGGTCCTCGTACGGGCGTCGCATGACTTCGAGCAGTTCCGCCACGCCGCCGATGTCGCCCGCCACAGCGCGATCGATTGCCTCCTGCGCCAGATAGTTGCGCAGCACGTAGCGCGGATTGGCCTCGTTCATTCGCGCGCGCCGCACCGCGTAAGGAAGGTCCTGCTGTGCCAGGCGCGCGTCGTAACGCGCCAGCCACTCGCGCAACGCCGGTTCGATGGCCTCGCGCCGGGCCTCGTCGTAGAAGGCGCTCCGCAGCGGCGTGAGGTCGGGCACGCGCGTATCCACGTCCGCCAACCCGCGGAAGAACAGCGTCATGTCGACCTCGCCCTCCACCATCAGGTCCTGCAGGCCCTGCATCAGCACCGTGTCGTCCTCGCGGCACTCGTCCAGCCCGAGTTTGCGTGCGGTGTTGTCGCGGTCGGCCTGCGTATAGGCGTCGACGAAACGACGCAGGCCTTCCTGCAGGGGAGAGACCTCATCGAACAGCAGCGACAGCGAGCCCGCCAGCCGGCCCAGGTTCCAGTAGGCCACCTGCGGCTGTTGGCCGAAGCGGTAGCGACGGTGATGGCGATCGGTGGTGTTGGGCGTCCAGCCGGGGTCGAAGTTGTCGATCCAGCCATAGGGGCCGTAGTCGATGGTGAGGCCCAGGACGGACATGTTGTCGGTGTTCATCACCCCGTGCACGAAACCGACGCGGATCCAGTGCGCCACCATCACGGCGGTGCGCTCGCACACTTCGGCGAACCAGTCCGCGTACAGCGTCTGCCCCCGTCCGCGCAGGTGCGGGAAATCGCGGCGCACGCAGAAGTCGGCCAGCTGGCGAAGCAGTTCGGTGTCATTGCGCGACGCCGGCAGTTCGAAATTGCCGAAACGGATGAACGACGGCGCCACGCGGCACACCACCGCGCCCGGCTCCATCTCCGGATGACCGTCGTAGAACATGTCCCGCTCCACCCATTCGCCCGTGCCGACCAGGCTGAGCGCGCGCGTCGTCGGTACGCCCAGGTGATGCATGGCCTCGCTGCACAGGAATTCGCGGATGGACGAGCGCAGCACCGCGCGGCCGTCGGCGCTGCGAGAGTACGGCGTCAGTCCCGCGCCCTTGAGCTGCAACTCCCAGCGCTCGCCGTCGGCGTTGATCATCTCGCCCAAGGTGATCGCGCGCCCATCGCCGAGCTGGCCCGCCCACTGACCGAACTGATGCCCGCCATAGTTGGCCGCGAACGGTTCCATCCCCGGCAACAGCGCATTGCCGCCGAACACGCGGGCGAATTCCTCCGAGGCCACGTCGGCATCGCTGAAGCCCAGTCGATGCGCCATTTCCGGCGAATGCGCCAACAGGCGCGGCGCGGCGACCGGCGTGGGCTCCACGCGCGAGTACGCGGCCCCGTGGACCTGACGGATGCCGGGGCCGGCGTCGGGATCGCCGGGGAGATCGCGGACGAAACGGTTGTCGAAATGCGGGTTCAGCATGGGAACCAAGGGCTGGGTGCTGAGGCCGAGATGGTGGCGCCGCCGCGCGGGACAAGCGCGAGTCTGCGACGGCGGACGGCGTCGCAGTCGAACCGGGCCGTGCGCCCGTATGCTCTGGTTCATGTCGAACACACGGGGAGCCGATCGCATGACCGAACACCGCCGCACGCACGCCCTTTCGCACCCACCGGCCATGGCCCTGCTGGCCGCCGCGCTTCTGGCCCTTCCGGCCGCAGCGCAGGTTCCGGCGGGAACCCCATCGTGCCGCCTCGTCCAGGCCGGCCACCTGCTCGACCGCCCCGGACATCCGGCGCGCGGGGCCAGCACGCTGCTGGTGTGCGACGGGCGCGTGCAGGGGCTGCGCGACGGCTTCGTCGACGCGACGGCATTCTCCGCGGCTGCCGGCACGCCGGTGATCGATCTTCGCGACCGTTTCGTGCTGCCCGGGCTGATCGACAGCCATGTCCACCTCACCTCGGACAAGGCCGGCGTCGAGGGTCAGCTGGAGGGCGTGGCCAGCGGCGTGGCCGATCACGCCTACGAAGCCGCGGTGAACGCACGCAAGACGCTCGACGCCGGCTTCACCACCGTGCGCAATCTGGGCGACGAGGACGGCGTGACGCTGGCGCTGCGCGATGCAGTGGCCGCGGGCAAGTTGCCCGGGCCGCGCATCGTCGATGCCGGCATGGCCATCTCGACCACCGCCGGTCACATGGACCCCACCCTGGGCTTCCGCGACGAACTGCATGCCGCGCTCGACGTGCACGGCAACACCTGCGATGGCGCCGAGGAATGCCGCAAGGCAGTACGCCGACAGATCGCGCGCGGCGTGGACGTGATCAAGATCGCCACCACCGGCGGCGTCAACAGCCGCATCGGCGCAGGCCTGGGCCAGCAGATGTTCGACGACGAGGCCAAGGCCATCGTCGAGACCGCGCACCTGTACCACAAGAAGGTCGCTGTCCACGCGCACGGCGCCGACGGCATCGCGCTGGCCCTGCGTGCCGGCGCCGATTCGATCGAGCACGGCACGCTGATGGACGATGCCGACCTCAAGCTGCTGCGCCAGACCGGTGCGTACTACGTGCCCACCTTGTCCACGGTCAATGGCTACAAGGAACGCCTGGCGAAGAACCCGGACGCCTACACCGGCGAGGTGCGCAGGAAGATCGAATGGCGCATCGGCATCACCGGCAAGGCGCTGGAACGCGCGGTACCTGCCGGCGTGAAGATCGCCTTCGGCACCGACGCCGGCGTCAGCCTGCACGGCCGCAACGCCGACGAGTTCGAGCTGATGGTCGCCCATGGCATGACGCCCGCGACCGCCATCCAGGCCGCCACCGTCAATGCCGCCGACCTGCTGGGCCTGGCCGATGAAGTGGGCTCGCTCGAAACGGGCAAGCGCGCGGACCTGATCGCGGTGAGTGGCGACCCGTTGAGCGACGTCACCGTGCTCAAGCACGTGGAATTCGTGATGAAGGACGGGCGCGTGGAGAAGGATTCGCGCGGCGGCGCGGGTGCGTCGCCGATCGCGCGCTGAGCGATGAAGCCCCTCTCCCGCCGGGAGAGGGGCGGGCTGAGGGACGGGAACGCGACCGTTTCACCGGAAGGCCATCCGACGCGCAGCGCCTGCGCAACCACGGCAACGACACGCTGGGCAACGCATCCCGAGCCCTTTCCACAGGCGCCCGAAAGGCCCGCTACACGGCCGCCACACGCCGCTGCGTTACACTGTGCAGTCTTCCCGACCGGCGTCTGCCGGCGCTGCCGAGTTCTCCCCCATGAGCGCCGAGTCGCCCAGCTCGAACGATGCCCCGTCCCTGAAATTCACCGATCTCGCCCTGCCCGAGCCTCTGCTCAAGGCGTTGGCGGACGTGGGTTATGAATCCCCTTCACCCATCCAGGCCGCCACCATCCCGCCGCTGCTGGAAGGCCGCGACGTGCTGGGCCAGGCCCAGACCGGTACCGGCAAGACCGCTGCGTTCGCGCTGCCGATCCTGGCGCAGATCGAACCGGGCAAGCACAAGCCGCAGGCGCTGGTGCTGGCGCCCACGCGCGAACTGGCCATCCAGGTGGCCGAAGCCTTCCAGAAGTACGCCCATCACCTGCCCGGTTTCCATGTCCTGCCGATCTACGGCGGCCAGAGCTACTACCCGCAGTTGCAGGCGCTCAAGCGCGGCGTGCAGGTCGTGGTGGGCACGCCCGGCCGCGTGATCGATCACCTTGAACGCGGCTCGCTGGACCTGTCGGAACTGCGCTGCCTGGTGCTGGACGAAGCCGACGAAATGCTGCGCATGGGCTTCATCGACGACGTCGAGGCGGTGCTGAAGAAGACGCCGGAAACGCGCCAGGTGGCGCTATTCTCGGCGACCATGCCGCCGCCGATCCGGCGCATCGCGCAGACCTATCTGAAGGACCCGATCGAGATCGCCATCAAGGCGAAGACGACCACGGCCGCCAACATCCGCCAGCGCTACTGGGCGGTCAGCGGCGTGCACAAGCTCGATGCGATCACCCGCATCCTCGAGGCCGAGCCGTTCGACGCGATGATCGTGTTCGCACGCACCAAGCAGGCCACCGAAGAACTGGCGGAGAAGCTCGCCGCCCGTGGCATCTCGGCCGCTGCCATCAACGGCGATGTGCAGCAGGCGCAGCGCGAGAAGACCATCCAGAACCTCAAGGACGGCAAGATCGACGTGCTGGTCGCCACCGACGTGGCCGCGCGTGGCCTGGACGTGGAGCGCATCAGCCATGTGCTGAACTTCGACATTCCCTACGACACCGAAAGCTACGTCCATCGCATCGGCCGCACCGGCCGCGCCGGGCGCAAGGGCGAGGCGATCCTGTTCGTGACGCCGCGCGAGCGCGGCATGCTGCGCGCGATCGAGCGCGCCACGCGCCAGCCGATCGAGCCGATGGCGCTGCCGACCGTCGAGACGGTCAACGAGCAGCGGGTGAACCGTTTCCTGGGCCGCATCACCTCGGCGATGGAAGGCAACGACCTGGCGCAGTTCCGCGATCTGGTCGAACGTTACGAGCGCGAACAGAACGTGCCGGCGGTGGAGATCGCCGCGGCACTGGCCAAGCTGGTGCAGGGCGACATGCCGCTGCTGCTGGACGTGACCGCCGAACGCCTGCGCCCGCACGCGCAGGCCGGCTTCGAACAGCGCTCGCCGCGCGACGGTGCTCCGCGCGAGCGCCGCGATTCCCGCTTCGACCGCGATGGCGGCCCGCGCGCACCGCGTGAGGCCCGCCCCGAGCGCACCGAACGCCCGGCCCGCACGGAGTGGTCGCATCGCGACGCGACCCCCGCCGCACCGGCCGCTTACGAACGTCCGGTGATCGAGCGCCACGTCGACCGCCCGCAGAACGAGCGCTCGTTCAACGCTGCCGAGTCGGTGTTCGACGACGAGGCTCCGCGCGAACAGGCAAGACCGCCGCGTGAGCCGCGCGAAGCACGCGCGCCGGACGTCGGCATGGAAACCTTCCGCATCGAGGTCGGGCACGTGCATGGCGTGAAGCCGGGCAACATCGTCGGCGCCATCGCCAACGAGGCGGAGCTGGAAAGCCGCTACATCGGCCGCATCGACATCCGCGACGACCACAGCCTGATCGACCTGCCCGAAGGCATGCCGCGCGAGGTCATGGACCACCTCAAGCGCGTGCGCGTGGCGGGCCAGCCGCTGCGCATCAGCCGCGCCGACGAAGGCGGCCACGGTGGTGGTGGCTACGGCGCACAGCGTCCGCACGGCCGCCATGCGCGCGAGTTCGACGGCGGCGAGCGCCGCCCCCCGCGCGGTCCACGTCCGCACGGCGCAGGTCCGCGCAAGCCCTTCAAGCCGCGCTGATCCCCGGCACCGCCCACGCACGAGGCACGGATGCATCTGATTCTGTTCAGCGCTGCGTGCAGCGTGCTGGTGTCGGTGATCCTCAAGCTCGCGCCCCGTAAGAGGCTCGACGTCGCGCAGCTGGTGACGTGGAACTACCTGGCCGCGTCCGTGCTGTGCGCATTGCTGCTGCGGCCGTCGCTGGACGGCCTCGCCCAGCCGGGCACGCCATGGGTGGCCCTGCTGGGGCTGGCGGTGGTGTTGCCCTCGCTGTTCCTCGTGCTGGGCGCCAGCGTGCGCACGACCGGCATCGTCCGAACCGACGTCGCACAGCGCCTGTCGCTGCTGCTTTCGCTGCTGGCTGCATTCACCCTGTTCGGCGAGCGTGCCGACGAGCAGCGCCTGCTGGGACTGATGCTGGGCCTGCTGGCGGTGGCGGGCATCGTCGTGCGGCCCGAGGCGGGCCGTGGCGAGGAAACCGATGCCTCCGGTTGGCACGGCTGGGCGTTGCTGCTCACGGTGTGGGTCGGCTTCGCGCTGGTGGACGTGATGCTCAAGCGCATCGCGCTGGCGGGCACACCGTCCGCCGCGGCGCTGCAGGTCGCCTTCTGCATCGCCTTCGTGCTGATGCTGACATGGCAACTGGTCCGCCACGTGCGCGGCACCGGACGCCTGCAGTGGCGCAACGTCGGTGCAGGCCTGCTGCTGGGGCTGCTGAACTTCGGCAACATCGTCTTCTACGTGCGCGCGCACCAGGCGCTGGCCGACAGCCCCTCGGTGGTGTTCGCCACGATGAACATCGGCGTGGTGGTGCTGGGCACGCTGGTGGGCGTGTTCGCCTTCGGCGAGAAGACCAGCCGCTGGAACCGCCTGGCCATCGTGCTGGCCATCGTCGCCATCGCCATCATCGCGTCCGCGCCACGCGCCTGATCGCTTGAAGGCGCCGACGGATTTGGCATAGTCGGCGCTCGCTCCACGCTCGCCCCGGTCATGCCCCGCCTGCTCGTCTTCCAACACGTCGCCGCCGAACCGCTCGGCACGCTCGACCGGCTCATTCGTCGGCGCGGGCATCGCATCCGTTTCGCGAATTTCGAACGACAGCCGGATCTCGAACCCAACATCGACCGTTACCGCGGACTGGTGGTGCTGGGCGGTCCGATGAACGTGGAAGACCAGGCGCATCGACCGCACCTGCGCACCGAGCTGCTGGCGATCGAACGCATGCTCGAACAGGGCAAGCCGGTGCTGGGCATCTGCCTGGGCGCGCAGTTGCTGGCGCACGTGCTGGGCGCGCCGATACGGCGCCACCACGAGCCGGAGATCGGCTGGTATCCGTTGCGCACCACGCAGGCCGGCCGCGAGGACGCGGTGCTGTCGCCGCTGGGCGAGAGCGCGCCGGTGTTCCAGTGGCATCGCTACAGCTTCGACGTGCCGCGCGAGGCGGTGCACCTGGCGCGCACCGACGGCTGCGAGCAGCAGGCCTTCCGCTACGGCGACAACGCATACGGGTTCCAGTTCCACCTGGAAATGGACGAGGCGCTGATCGAACGCTGGCTGGCCAATCCGGCGTATCGGCACGAACTGGCCGAGCTGGCCGGGCTGGATCCCGAGCGCGCGGACATCACAGCGATCCGCGACCACACGCGGCAGCACATCGCCGGCATGCAGACGCGCGCCGACGAGGTCTTCAACCGGTTCCTGGACCTCATCGGCCGTCCGCAGCGTCGCTACACCCTGCCTTCACGCGAGTGGACCTGAGGATGCGCGGGATGCGCCGCAACCGCCCCTTGGTGTGAAAGCTCTAGACCTCCGGGCGAAGGTGGGCGCATCTCCAGCACACCACTTTCCGAGGGCATGCGCATGGCGAAGTTCAAGAAGGCCACCAAGAAGACGGCATCGACCGGTCGCGGCA
The DNA here is from genome assembly GCF_030053425.1 of Lysobacter stagni. Classification (NCBI taxonomy): domain Bacteria; kingdom Pseudomonadati; phylum Pseudomonadota; class Gammaproteobacteria; order Lysobacterales; family Lysobacteraceae; genus Lysobacter; species Lysobacter stagni. The sequence goes on from NZ_JASGBI010000001.1 coordinate 3,165,953, forward strand.
AGGCGAGCAAGAGCGACGCACAGGCGCAGGCCGAACACCTGTCGAAGTCGCTGAGCGAATCGGCCCAGCAGATCTGGCTGGCCGGTGTCGGTGCGTTCTCCCGCGCTCAGGCCGAAGGCACCAAGCTGTTCGATGCCCTGATCAAGGAAGGCATGACGCTGGAGCAGACCGCGCGTCGTCTGGCCGGTGGTCAGGCCGATGCCGTACGCGACGTCGTCGGCTCGAAGGTCGGCCAGGCGCGCGAGCGTGCGGTCGATACCTGGGACCGTCTGGAAAAGGTGTTCGAGGACCGCGTGCAGCGCGCGCTGGTCAAGCTGGGCGTGCCCGGCCGCGACGACCTCAACGAACTCAGCCGCCGCGTCGATACCCTGACCGCGGAACTGCGCCGCCAGGGCGGCGCCGCACCGGCCCGCAAGACGGCTGCGCGCAAGGCGCCAGCCAGCAAGGCCGCCAAGGGGCCGGCCGCACGCAAGTCGCCGCGCAAGGCCACCAAGTCGGCCACCTGAGTCATCCGTTTCACCGTCCGGAGACTTGCGCCGGACGTTCAAACAAGCCCGCCAGTCCGCGTTTCCGTATGCTCCCCTCCCCTTACGGTTTCGGACTGGCGGGCTTTCTCATTGCCGGTCGCCTGCCGCCCCACGCCCCGTCGTCGCGTGATGCGCGCCACACGGGCGGCCTTGTCGCTGTCGTATAGTCGCGGGCCTCCGACCTTCCGACTTCCGCATGTCCGACGGCTTCTCCCTGACGATTGCCCTGCTGGTCACCGTGGTACTGGGTGCGCTTGCCACTGCCTTCCTCTGGCTGATGCGACGACGCCAGGCGGAAACCGCCGCCGGTATCGCGGCGCTGGCGGAAATGCGCTGGCGCGAATTCGCCCGCCTCGTCGTCGAGGCGCTGCGCGGACGCGGCTTCGAGGCCGAAGGTATCGACCAGGCACTGGACCGCGGCCCGCAGGCCGAACTCCGACTGCGCCGGGACGGCCAGACCTGGCTGCTGGCATGCCGGGTCGCCAGCGCCCGCTCGCAACTCGGCACGGGCCCGGTGCGTGAGCTGGCTGACGCGGTTCGCGTCAACGCCGCGCAGGGCGGCATCCTTGCAACGCCCGCACGCATCAACGCACCGACACGCAGCGCCGCCTCGCGGCTGGAGCTGTACGACGGCGAAGCGTTGTGGGCGCTGGTCGCGCCAATGCTGCCCAACGCCCTGCGCGACGACATCACTCTGCACGCGCGCAAGCGCAGCGTGCGCGAAACGGCGTTGGCCTGGACGGTGGCGGTGGCGCTCGGCGTGATCGCGGGCCTGGTTCCCGCCTTCGTGGGCGGCCCTGCCGAACCCTCGACCGAACCGGCCGCATCCGAGTCGGCTCCGCCGCCGGCCGAAGCACCTGCGCCCCCCGCCAAGCCTGCAGCCCCCGGCCCCGCACTCGACAGCGCCGCCCCGGCCGACCCGAACCGCGACCAGTTCGAACGCGGCGAAGTCATCCACGCCGTGAGCGTGCTTCCCTGGGTGGAACGCGCCCTGTGGTCGACCAGCTCGACGCTGGTGATCCAGCAACGCGAGGATGTGGACCAGCTGCAGATCGAGGAAATCTGCGCCGTGCTCGCGCGCTACGACGCGTTGCGCGCGTCACGCCTGCAGTTGCAGCCGCCTGCCGGCAGCCAGCGCAAGGTGCGCTTCCTGCAGTGCCGGGCGTACTGACGCACTGATGCCATCTCCCTCACGGGAGATGGCGAACGCGGGCTACCAGTGCACGCCGCGCATCAGCGCCGCGAACGCGATCTGCTCGCTGCTCGGCTTCACCTCGCCCTTCAGCGCCGCCTTGTCGCCGCGCGCGGCGGCCGAATCCGGGAACAGCTCGAAGGCCGTGCTCATGATCACTTCGTAGGCCTTCGGTGCCAGCGCGTTGATCACCGAAGCGAAGATGCCCAGGCGCGTGGCGATGCGGCTGGGCCGCTCGATGATGCCCTTCACCACCAGGTCCGCGGCCTCTTCCGGCGTCAGCGTGGGCACGCTGTCGTACATCTTGGTCGGCGCGATCATCGGCGTCTTCACCAGCGGCATGTTGATGGTGGTGAAGCTGATGCCCTTGCCCGACAGTTCGCCCTGCGCGCAGCGGCTCCACGCATCCAGCGCGGCCTTCGATGCCACGTAGGCCGAGAAGCGCGGTGAGTTGGCGAGCACGCCGATGGAACTGATATTGATGATGTGGCCCTTGCGACGATGGGTCATGCCGGGCAGGAACCCCATGATCAGGCGCAGGCTGCCGAAGTAGTTGAGCTGCATGGTGCGTTCGAAATCGTGGAAGCGGTCGTAGCTGAGCTCGATCGAGCGCCGGATCGAACGCCCCGCGTTGTTGATCAGCACATCGCAACGACCGTGTTCCTCCAGCACCGTCTTCACCAGGCGGTCGCAATCCTCCATGTCGGCCAGGTCCGCGGTGTAGGCGAACACCTTGCCGCCGGCGGCGTTCATCGCGTCGCGGGCCTTGAACAGTTCTTCCTCGCCGCGCGCGACGATGATGGTGATGGCCCCTGCTTCCGCCACGCGCTGCGCGGTGGACAGGCCGATGCCGGAGGACCCGCCGGTGATCACCACCACCTTGTTGCGCACCTTGCCCTTGAGGCTGCGGTCCACGAACAGGTCCGGGTCGAGATGGCGTTCCCAGTAGTCCCACAGCCGCCACGCGTAGGTTTCCAGCGCCGGCACCGAGATGCCGCTGCCCTTCAGTGCGCGCTCGGCCTCGCGGTTGTCGAAGCGCGTGGGATACGTCAGGAACTTCATCACCTGCTTGGGGATCTGGAAATCGCGCAGCAGCATGCCGATGAAGCGTCGAACCGGCGGCAGGTTGGCCACGGCGCCACGCACGCTGCCCGGGATGAAGGCGAACATGCGCGCATCGATGCGCATGGTCATTTCCGGCGAATGGCCGGCGCGCGCGAAGGTGTTGAGCACCTCGCCCACGCGCATGGGTTCGGGGTCGGTGAGGTGGAAGCAGTGGCCGTCCAGGCGCGGCTTGTGCGCGATGTGGTCCATCGCATCGACCACGTAGTCCACAGGCACGATGTTGATGCGTCCGCCTTCCAGGCCGAGCATCGGCATCCACGGCGGCAACATCTGCCGCAGCTTCTTGAGGAAGGTGAAGAAGTAATAAGGGCCGTCGATCTTGTCCATCTCGCCGGTCTGCGAGTGACCGACCACCATGCCGGGACGGTAGATGCGCCACTTCAGCCGCGTTTCCCGGCGCACCAGTCCTTCGGAATCGTGCTTGGTGCGCAGGTACGGGTCTTCCAGGCCTTCGGCCTCATCGAACATGTCCTCTCGGAACACGCCCGGGTACAGGCCGGCGGCGGCGATGGAGCTGGTGTGGTGGAACACGCCGGCCTTGATCGCCGCGGCCAGGTCCAGCGCGTGCTGCGTGCCGTCGAGATTGGCGGCCTTCTGCGCTTCAGGCTTGGCGGTGAGGTCGTAGATCGCGGCGAGGTGGAAGAAGTGCTTGACCTTGCCGGACAGCGCCCGGACCTGCGCGGCGCTGACGCCGCACTTGCCCTGCGTCATGTCGCCTTCCACGACGACCACGCGCTTGGCGTCCCAGCCCATCTTCTTCGCGATGGCATCGAACTTCCGGCGCGAATCCTTGCGCACCAGCACGTACACCGTGCCCTTGCGCTTGAGCAGCTTGCTGACCAGGAAGCGTCCGATGAAGCCGGTGGCGCCCGTGACGAAGTAACTCATGACCTTCTCCCTGACCGTGAGCTGCCGCCGTGCGGCACGTGGCGCCTACGTTGCCAGAGCCGATGCCGGGCCACAATTCCCGCCCGTATTGACCACCCCGACGGTGCGTGAGGTAATGCCGGCACCGTCTGGGTCGCCGGGAGGGGCGCCATCATGTCCGACCTGCAGAACGCATTCGAACAAGCCGCCAAGGATGTACACACGCTCCCGGAGCGTCCCGACAACGACACCCTGCTGCGCCTGTACGCGCTCTACAAACAGGGCTCCGAGGGCGACGTGAGCGGCGCCAAGCCGGGATTCTTCGATTTCGTCGGCACGGCCAAGTACGAAGCGTGGGCCAAGCTCAAGGGCACCAGCCAGGACGACGCCCAGCGCAAGTACGTCGACCTCGTGAAGAAACTGCGCGCCTGACCGCGCGTCCGCCCTCCCCCAGAGCCCCGCGAATCCGATTGATGGCGAAGCAGACGCGCCAGCGCATCCTCGACACCGCATTGACCATGTTCAATGCGCTGGGCGAGCCGAATGTCACCACCAATCACATCGCCGACGAGCTGGAGATCAGCCCGGGCAACCTGTATTACCACTTCCGTAACAAGGACGACATCATCGAGCAGCTGTTCGCGCGCTTCGAAGAGCGCATGGACGCCGCGCTCGCCGCGCCCCAGGGACGGCTGCCCGGGCTGGAGGACGTCTGGCTGCAGTTGCACCTGGTGTTCGAGTGCATCTGGGATTACCGCTTCCTTCACCGCGACCTGGTGGAAATCCTCAGCCGCAACCGCCGCCTGCGCCTGCGTTTCGCCCGCATCCTGCGCCGCGCCGACGAACAGGCGCATACCGTCATGCGCGGCCTGTTGCAGGCCGGCATCCTGCGCGCCTCCAAGGATGAGCTGGCGGCGACCGCCACCAACGTGCTGGTGATCGCCACCTTCTGGCTCAACTACGCCGCCGCGCGGGGCGACAAGGACGAGCACGTCGCGATCCGCGCCGGCATCGTGCAGGTGATGATGCTGCTGGCACCGTTCCTGCGCGACGCCGAACGCGTGCACCTGAACACCCTGACGCGGGCCTACCTCGACTGAGACCGGCCCGCGCGGGCGATCAACCGCCCTTGCGTGCCGTGCGACGAGCTGGCTTGCGTGCCGCGCGACGTGCCTGCGGCTTGGTCGCCTTGCGTGCCTTGCGCGCCGGGCGACGGGTCTTCGGCCCCAGGCCCAGCTTGTCGAGCACCGGCGCCAGGCGCGCCTCGACTTCTGCGCTGAACCGCACGACCGAGGGCTCGACCTGCCCCAGTACCCGCGCACGGGCGGCCTGCGCCAGCTCCTCGACGCGACCCTGCAACCCGGCTGCACGTGCCTGCAGACGGGCGGGCGAAGCCAGCAGTTCGCGCCGCGACACCGCGACCAGGCCAAGGCCGGCCAGCCAGACATGACGCAGCGTGGTTTCGCTCGTCGCACGGGATCTGGGTTTCTTTGCCGCCATGGGGAGACTCCAATGGACCGGGCCAGGCTGGCCGGTTTCACCCGCACTGTCCCGGCCGCCACTGGAGCAAACACACTACCGCCCGCCCCTTGTCAGTCACCGCCCGCAGGCGGGATGCTCCACCCTCCGAGCCGCCGAAAGGACCGCACATGGCCGCCAAATCCAGCTGGGCCGCATTCCCGCACGATGCCAAGGCCTTCGCCTACGCCGGCGACGCCCTCAGGAAGGCATGGCCAAAACTGCACGCCGGCGACACCGAGCCGTTCCCCGATGCCGCGCGCGCCGCCATGCTGATTGCCGCCGCTGGCAAGAACGCGCCCAAGGGCGTCAGTGCCGATGCATTGTCCACGGCCCTTCAGGACGCCTGGCGCGCGTTCCATCACGGCGACTTCAAGACCGCCTTCGACGCCGGACAAGTGCTGGGACCGGTCGGAGCGTCGGTGGCCGTGAAGGCATTGGGCATCCACGCCACCTACCTGGTGGACGACGACGGCGAACGCCTCAAGCGCTTCGAACAGGCTGCCTCCATCGCCGAGACGGCGGTGAAGGCGCTGCCGGACGAGGCGAACAGCCACTACCGCCATGCGTTCGCGCTGGGCCGTTACAGCCAGGGACTGAGCATCGCCAAGGCACTCAAGGCCGGTATCGCCGGAAAAGTCCGCACCGCACTGGAGGCCGCGCTGGACCGTTCGCCCAAGCACGCCGAGGCGCACACCGCGATGGCGCTGTACCACGCCGAGATCATCGGCAAGGTGGGCAGCATGATCGGCGGACTCACTTATGGCGCGAAATCCGCGGAAGCGGAAAAGCACATCGCCGCCGCGCTCAAGCTGACGCCGCAATCGCCCATCGCCCACATCGAACACGGCAACGTGCTCATGCTTCTCCACGGCGACAAGAAGGAGGCTGCAGCGGCCGGCGAATACGAGAAGGCGGCAAAGCTCAAGCCGCTGGACGCGATGGAAGCATTGGACGCCGCCTACGCGGCGTCGCAGCTGGAGTAACGAAGCAGCGCCACCTCCTGCTGCATCACGAATCCGGCGGCAGCAGTCCGCGCTCGCGTGCGATGCGCGGAAGCGCCGCGGTCGTACGCGCGCCAAGCTTCGCCATGAGACTGGTGCGATGGCGATAGAGCGTTTTGACGCTGATACCCAGATCCGCGGCGATCGCCTTGGGCGGAAGCTCCGAAAGCAGGCCCCGCAGGGTTTCCTGTTCCCGTTGGGTCAGGCCGAAGGTCTTGGGCCTTTCGACAGCCCGGCTCACGTCGCTGGACAGGGCAGTTCCGCCAGCCATGACGCAGTCGAGGACGTCGACCAGTTCCCCCATCGCCGTCGCCTTGGTCACGTATCCCTGGGCGCCGTGGTCGAGGGCGCGCATCACCACACCCGGATCGGCGTGCATGCTCACCACGACGCGGCGCACATCGGGCAGCATGCGCGCAAAGTCGCGCAACAAGGCGAAGCCGCCATCCGGATTGCCCAGGCTGAGGTCCACGACCGCCACATCGGCCTGGCGTGTGCGAGCCAGTTGCACGGCCTGCGCGGCCTCCCCCGTCTCGGCGACCACGCGATACGACGGCGAGGCCTGGAACAGGCGTTTGAAACCTTCACGGATGATGGCGTGGTCGTCGATCAGGAGGATTCGGATCATGAAGACATTTTCGCGAACTGCCGGTCGCCGGAAACACGGGAGCATTCCGATTTTCGGTCGCAGGGCCGCACGCCCCGCAGCGCCGCACTCGACGCGGACCTGTTGCCAACCCGACCGCTCCCTGGTGTATACTGCGCAGCCCTTACGGGCGGTTAGCTCAGCGGTAGAGCACTGCTTTCACACGGCAGGGGTCACAAGTTCGAAACTTGTACCGCCCACCAACTTAAGGTCGCGTAACGCTTTTTCCCGCTTGCGGGCGGAATGAGCGCAAAACGCATCAACCTCGCTGCCGCAGCGAGCGCAAAGCCACCGGCCACGCCGGTGGCTTTGTCGTTTCTGGAATTGGCCAACGCCTACACAGCGCGCAACTTGGCCGCCGGCTTGGGTACGCGTCTGCGCAAATGGGTCGACCATCTGGGCGACCCAGATTTCACTCGCTGCGATAAGTCGCGCAAACGCTAGGCCACCGCACGCCGCGCGTTGCGTCGAAGCACCTGCGGCGGGTGGCCGAATGCGCGCAGGAATGCGCGCCGCATCCGCTCGATGTCGGCGAATCCGGTTTCCACCGCAACCTCGCCCATGGAATGCCGCCCCTGCTCGATCATCACGCGCGCCGCTTCCACACGCATATTCTCGACGGCCTTCGCGGGCGACTGACCCGTCTCGGCGCGAAATGCGCGACTGAACTGGCGCGGACTCAAATGCGCCGCACCGGCCAGTTCCTCGACCGTCAACGCGGCAGTGAGATGACTGCGTGCGTAACTCAGTGCGCTCTGGATGCGGTCGCTCTTCGCATCCAGTTCCAGCAGTGCTGAATGCTGCGATTGGCCGCCACCGCGCCGGTGATATACGACCAGCTTCTGCGCCACCGCACGCGCGAGTTCTACGCCGAAGTCTTTCTCGATCATGCCCAGCGCCAGGTCGATGCCGGCGCTCATGCCCGCCGAGGTCCACAGCGCACCGTCGATGATGAAGATGCGGTCGTCTTCGACGACGGCCTTTGGGAATTGCGCCTGCAGGTTGCGCGAATGGAACCAGTGCGTGGTCACACGCTTTGCGTCCAGCAGCCCCGCCTCGCCAAGGATGAAGGCGCCCGTGCAGACGGACGCGATGCGCCGCACCGACTGCGCCGCCTTGCGGATCTGCTTCACCAGACCGGGGCTGGAGGCCTGGGGATGCAGCAAGCCCGTCACGATCAGCGTGTCGACTTTCGCACGTGACAGCACGCGCGTTTCAAGTGGAATACCAAGCGAATTGGTGACCGGCCCGCCGTGTTCGGACAGCACGCGGATCTCGTACAGGGGTTCGCCGGCCGTGGTGTTGGCCAGCTCGAACGCCGATATCGCGGCCAGCCCCATGATCTGGAACCCCGGGGGCGTGACGAATCCGATGGTGAGCATGGGGGCGCTCCGGTGACCGGACAGGGCATGTCCTGAAACGAGGTATATACGACATTTAAGACATCGGCAAGGACGCCTACATTTCCAGTCGCCCGGCAAACCCGCCGCTCACCTGGAAGCGCCATGAAGACCCCCATTCATCAAGGCACCGCCCTCATCACCGGTGCGTCTTCCGGCATCGGCGCGATCTACGCCGACCGTCTCGCCCGCGCCGGATACGACCTGATCCTGGTCGCACGTCGTGCCGACCTGCTCCGCTCGCTCGCGCAGGACCTGACCACCCGCACCGGCCGTTCGGTCGAAACACTGACGGCCGACCTGACCCGGGCCGACGACCTCGCCCGCGTCGAATCCGTGTTGCGCACCGATGCCAGCATCACGTTACTTGTGAACAACGCCGGTGTCGGCGCGACCGCGCCGCTGCTGCAGTCGGACGTCGCCGAGATGGATCGCATGATCGCGCTCAACGTCAGCGTCCCGATGCGCTTGGCCTACGCCGCCGCGCCGGCGTTCGTCGCCCGCGGCTCGGGCACCATCATCAACATCGCCTCCATCGTCGCGCTGCAGCCGGAACTGCTGAACGGTGTCTACGGCGGCAGCAAGGCATTCGTGCTGGCCCTTTCGCAGTCGCTGCAGCACGAACTGGCCGACAAGGGCGTGCGCGTGCAGGCGGTGCTGCCCGGCGCCACCGCGACCGGCTTCTGGAACGTCGCCGGCCTGCCGATCGAGAACCTGCCGCAGGAGATGGTCATGTCGGCTGAAGACATGGTCGATGCCGCGCTCGCAGGCCTGGCGATGGGCGAGACGGTGACCATCCCCGCCCTGCCCGACATCGCCGACTGGAACGCGCTGGAAACCGCACGCAACGCGCTTCGCCCAGGCCTGTCGCGCACCTCGCCCGCCGCGCGCTACCGCGTCGCGCGCGCCGCATGACCGATGCCGGAACTCCGGCGCTTGCCGAATGCGCCGGAGTTCGAACACGCGACCTCGCCATGAACGCCACTGTCACCGCCGCAATCGCAACCACCCCCACGCCGAAGTTCGGACGCATCGTTCCGACCGCGCTCGCCGGTGCGTTCTTCGCCAACCTCGCCAACCAGTTCACCAGCGCGCACCTGGCCGACATCCAGGGCGGTCTTGGCGTGTCGGCCGATGAAGCGTCCTGGATCACGACGATCTACACGATGGCCAGCTTCATCGGCATCGTCCTGTCGCCCGTACTGGTCCGCGCGTTCGGCCTGCGCCGCTACTTCGCAGGTGCCGCGCTGGTGTTCGCCGCGACGGCGTGGGCAGCGTTCGCGTCCACGACCTTGCCGGCGGTGCTGGTCGCGCGTGCGATACAGGGTGTCGCCGGCGGTTCGTTCGGTCCAATCGCTTTCGTGGCGATCTTCGCGCTGTGGAAAGGGCCTCGCGTGACGGGCGGGCTCGCGCTGCTGGCCGCCGTGCTGCTGCTTCCCGCCAGCGCCGGCCCGATCCTCGCCGCACCCATCGAAGCGGCGTTCGGATGGCGTGCGTTGTTCCTGGTCCAGTCGATAATCGCGGTCGGCCTACTCAGTGCGGGCTTGGCGTGGATGCCGGTTGCGCCCGTGAACCGCGACGCTTTCAAGACGCATTGGCCCGCCGTGACGCTGCTCGCACTGGGGCTGGCCTCACTGGTCCTGGTGCTCAGCCAGGGCACGCGCCGATTCTGGTTCGAAGACGACCTCATCGCCATCGCCGCCAGCGTGAGTATCGGCGCGTGGCTCGGCTTCGCGGTACTGCATCGCTATTCACCAACGCGCATTCTCGACATCGGACTGCTGCTTCGCCGCGAGTTCGGCCTTCCTATCCTGCTGAACCTGATCTTCCGCGCCAGCTTCACCGTTACCGCGTACTTGATACCGCTGCTGCTCACACTGACGCAGGGCTACCGCCCCCTGGAGACCGCGCAGTTGCTGTGGTGGTGCCTGTTGCCGCAGGTCATTGCGTTCCCGCTGGCGTGGCATCTGCTCGCGCGCATCGATGGGCGCAAGGTGATGTTCGCCGGACTACTGCTGTGCGCCGTCGCCACGCTGCTTGCTACCTCTTCGACCAGCCAGGCCGCGGGCGAGCAACTTCATGCGAGCCTGCTGCTGCTGGGCATCGGGCAGATGTTCTTTCTCGTTCCGGCGCTGCTGTCCGGCGCCAGCACGCTCGGTCCGGCGGACGGCCCCACCGCCACCGTCGCGTTCAATGCGACGACGCTAGGCGGAACTACGCTCGGTACGGGCCTCGTTTCGCAGTTCACCACGCAGCGCGAGAAGTTCCATTCCAGCGTGCTGGTCGAACAGGTGAGCTCGCTCCACGCATCCGCGTCCGACCGCCTGTCCTCGCTCGGCGGCCTGCTCAACGCCCGCCTTGGCGAACAGGAGGACAACCTCGCTCGCGCCCTCGCGCAGGCCGCGTCCGTCGTGCGGCGCGAGGCGTGGGTGTTGTCCATCAACGACGCCTTCCTCCTGGTGGGCGCAGGATTGCTGGCGTCCCTGTGCCTGGTCGCCTTCATGCGTCCAAGCCACGTCCGCCCCTCGCTGGCGGGAGAATCCCCATGAAATCCCGAATCGTCACCTTCATTGGCCTACTCGTGGCCGTCATCGCCACGGCCGGTGCGTCCGCCGTCATCCGCCCGGGCAGTGTCGTGCAGTCGTGGGATCGCCACTACACCGACAATGCCTTCGTGCGCGGCGACATCACGCAGATCAGTCCGAAGGTATCAGGACACGTCGTGCGCGTTGCGGTGAAGGACAACCAGAACGTGAAGGCCGGCGAGCTGCTGTTCCAGATCGACGACCGTGACTATCGCGCGCGATTGCTACAGGCGCGCGCCGCGCTCGCGGCACGACAGGCGGCGGTCGGCAATCTGGATGCGCAACTGAAGTTGCAACGCGCGTCGATCGAACAGGCGCAGGCGTCGGTGAGCGAGGCCTCGGCCGAAGCCGCACGCAGCGATCGTGATTCCATCCGCGCGCGCGCTTTGGCGAAGGACCAGCTCATCGCCGCATCGCAGCTGGATCAGCTGGTGTCTTCGGCGCAGATTGCCTCAACGCGTGTCGTCGAGACGCGCGCCGGCCTGGGCGCGGCGATGCAGCGCATCGGCGTGCTCGAAAGCCAGCGCCCGCAGCTGGAAGCCGATATCCGCGCCGCCGAAGCCGCGGTCGCACTCGCCGAGCTCGATGTGGAAAGCACGACGGTGCGCGCGCCGGTGGATGGCCGCGTGAGCGAACGCATCGCGCGCGTGGGCCAGTATGTCCGCTCCGGCTCACCGCTGATCGCGCTGGTCGCGTCGGATGTCTGGGTCGTGGCGAACTTCAAGGAAACGCAGCTTGAAGGCATTCAGCCCGGCGCGCCGGTGGAAGTCGCGGTCGATGCCGTGCCAGGAGCCCGCTTCCACGGCCGCGTCGAGAGCCTCTCGCCGGCGAGCGGTGCGCAGTTCGCCCTGCTTCCGCCGGACAATGCAACCGGCAACTTCACCCGAATTGCACAACGCGTTCCCGTGCGCATCGCCCTGCTCGACGACGGAGCGCAGCTTGCCAGCCTGCGTCCTGGCATGTCGGCGACGGTGCGCATCCACTGAGCGGACCACGCATCCGCAATCCCCCAGATCATTGAGGTAAGCCCCCATGTCCCAACGTCTCGACTACACCGAGATCGCACCCAAAGGCGTCAAGGCGCTCGGCAGCGTCTACGGCTACATCACCCAGACCGACCTTCCCGCTGAACTCGTCGACCTGGTCTACCTGCGCATCTCGCAGATCAACAATTGCGCCTACTGCCTGGACCTGCATACGCGCGATCTGATCGGTCGCGGGGTAGCGGTCCAGAAACTCGCGCTGGTGCAGGCCTGGGCCGAAGCCGGAACCGTGTTCAGCGACCGCGAGCGCACCGCGCTGGCCTGGGCTGAAACCGTCACGCGCGTCGCGCAGACTGGCGTGCCGGACGACGCTTACCAAGCCGCACGCGAAGTCTTCGGCGAGAAAGACCTCGTCGACCTGACCATCGCGATCGGATTGATGAACACCTACAACCGCATGGCGATCAGCTTCCGCCGGACGCCGCAGGCGGTGGCAGGTGAATAGGGTCAGTCCCAAGCGCCGTGCGTCGATGCATGGCCGCTTCGTCGCCACCGTGGCACTCGGGCTTGCCGTCGCGGGAACCGCCTTGGCACGGGAGGACGGGACGGCCTCGCAGTTCATCCCCGTTATGAATGAACCGCCGGCCGAACTGTTCCTCGACCCGCCCCTGCCGGGGCCGCTTGCGCGCGGCGCGGTGATCGTTCCCTATCGGACACGGAATTTTCGGATCCTGCCGGTGTTCGGAACCAGCGCGCTGGATGTTTCCCCACGCGCGGGCCATCTCCACGTCAGCGTCGATGACCTGCCCTGGCGCTGGGCCGACGCGGGCAACACCGGATCGGTCGTCGTCAACGGACTGCCTGCCGGGCCGCACAAGCTCCTCATCGAGCTCGCGCAGCCGGATCACAAGGTCATCGCAGCCGAGTCGGTGAGTTTCGTCGTGCCGGCAACACCTGCTTCACCGCCGGCCGATCACGCGCACCCTCCCGCGGGCCACCAGCCGACACGTTGAACAGATGCTCAAGTCACAGGAATCAACCGACATGAAACTTCCCGCTCTTCTGCTGGCGACCACCGTCGCCGCTGCATCCGTTACCGGAACCGCCGCCGCGCAGCCCGCGGAAACCGGATTCGTGCGCATCGACGACGACATCACGCTCCGCCGCCTCGTCGTCCGCAACGCACAGGCGAAGGGCGCCGTGCTGTTCCTGCACGGATTCCCCGAGACGATCCTTTCGTTCAAGGACATCGCCATCTCGCTGGGCGACGACTTCGAGGTGCATACCTTCGACTGGCCTGGCTACGGAGAGTCCTCGCGCCCGGCGCCGGATCGCTTTGCGTATGCGCCGACCGACTACGCGCGCGTGCTGAAGGCGTACATCGAGCACGAACGACTCGATACATCGAAGCTGACCATCTACGCCACCGACATCGGTGCATTGCCAGCGCTGCTGCTGGCGCTGGATGAGCCCGGGATCGCCCGCCGCATCATCGTCGGCGACTTCGCTCCCTTCGACCGGCCGCAGTACATGTACGAAAGTCTGCGCAACCTCAAGACGCCCGCCGCAGCCGAGCCAACGCGCGCGGCGATGAACGCGACCAGCGCGGAGATCCTCGCCAATGTCCATCGCCGCGATCTGCCGCCAGAGCTGCAGTACGACCTGCCCCCCGAACTTGCCGCCGACATGGCGCGCAACTGGAATCGCGACGGCATGACCACCGCCGACGCGTTCTTCCACTACTACGGCCACTTCACGCGTGACCAGCAGTTCTTCGAAGCGAACGTTGAGCGCCTCGGCACGCCCGTGCGCGTGATCTGGGGTGAACGCGACCTCTATATCCGCCCGGACATGGGCGTGGAGTTCGCCAAGAAGGCCGGTGTCGAGATCGACGTACTCCCTGGCATCGGCCACTTCCCGCACCTGCAGGATCCGCAGCGCACCGTGCGCGAAGTGCGCGCGTCGATGCGCTGACATCGAGTTTCCGCGCGGACGCGCTCCAACGGGTCTCCGCGCGGCGATCGGTTCGCGGCGCGGCACGGGCGTCTAGCGATCCTTCTCAACGAACTCCAGCAGGTTCGTGCGCAGGGCAACGATCTCCTTCTGGAGACGCGTGAACTCCTTCGCCGGCATGCCGCACGCTTCGACGAGGTTCGCGTCGAAGGCCTTCTCGCGCAGTCGCCTGCCGCTGCTTGTCAGCCGAACGCGTACCTGGCGTTCATCCGACGGGTCACGCGCGCGTTTCACATGCCCCATGGCCTCGAGCTTCTTGAGGATTGGCGTCAACGTGTTCGATTCGAGGAACAGCTTCTCTCCGAGGCCGCTGACGGTCTGATCGTCCTCTTCCCAGAGGGCCACGATCGTGACGTATTGCGTATAGGTGAGCCCCAGCTCGTCCAGGAGAGGGCGGTACACCTTCCCGAATGCGAGGTTCGTCGAGTAGACAGCGAAGCAGAGGAACTCGGCGAGACGGGTGCTCTTTGTGTTCTGGGCAGGTTTCATTGGAGGGTCTCCTTGGTGCTTCATTCTAATCGCATACGATGCAATCGCAATCGCTTTAACCGCGGGTGGGGCCTGGGATGACGCCTGAGCTGCCTGTGTAGCCCAGTCAGATATATGTATCGCATACGCTTCAATCGCGTCCGATAACTGCCAGCTTAACCGACACGTCCGGCCAGATTGACCCGAGCAGGCCACATGCCTAGAGTGCGCTCAATCGCATGCGATCTAATCACATGCGATATTACTTGCACCCCCCCCCTCCCCCATGAGTACCCCGCCATGAGCAAGATCGAGAAGCTTCTTTTCACCGGAAAGACCCACACCACTGTCGCCCGCGCCCCGTCCGGTGCCGACCATGGCACCGTCAACCTGTCACTGTCGTCGCCGTCGCACACGGGCCACGAGCTGGCGTTCCCGGACGTCGTCGCGCATCCGACTGCCGAAGAGCTGTTCGCCGGCGCCTGGTCGGCCTGCTACATCACCGCGATCTCCCTCGTCGCTGCGCAGAAGCGCATCACGCTGCCGCCGGACCTGTCGGTCGACATCGACATCGACCTGGGCCAGGCCGGCGCCGAGTGGTTGCTGGCGGCCCGGTTCGAAGTCCGCATCCCCGGGCTGCCGCAGGACGTCGCCGAGAAGCTCGCCCACGCCGCCCACGAAGTCTGCCCGTACTCGAAGGCCACTCGCGGAAACATCGGGGTGGTCGTGAACGTCATCACGTCGTGACACGCCTTGCGGCCGGCCGCCCTCTGTCGGGGGCGGCCGGAACCGCGCCAGGCAAACACACCACACCGAGAAATCGCCATGAAGAACGAACGCAATCCCTACCGCCCGATCAGCTGCGAGTTCCATGACCGGCTGGAAGACCTGGCGACGCTGCGCAGGATCGTCCGTATCGGCTACTTCAGCGAGACAGGTACTCGGTATCGGGACGCGGTGATCACCGATGTGTTCGCCCGTGCCGGAGAAGAGTTCGTTGTCCTCGATGCAAGTGAGCACGTACGTCTCGACCATCTGGTCGAGGTGGACGGCGCGCGCCTGGCTGACCATGAGGTGTCTGCCTCATGCCGGCTGTGACCCGGCTACGGCAGGCGGAGCACGCAGATGGTTGAGATCGCTCTCGCAGGTGCGGCAGGAATCGCGACGATCCTGTCGCCCTGCATCCTGCCGGCGTTGCCCATCGTCCTGGCCACGACGGCAGGACGGGACGCACACGAACCCCTGCTGATCATCGCGGGATTCGTCGGGTCGTTCGCAGTGGGGGGAATCGCACTCGCTGCCCTCTTCGATTCATCCGGCGAGCTGCAGCAGGTCTTCCGGACCGGCGCCATTGTGGTGTTGTTGCTTGCCGGGCTCGCGTGCTTGTGGAGCACACCATTCGAGCGCATGGCGATGGCTGCACAGGGCTGGTTCGTTGGGCTTCGTCCGCAGCCGAGTCCCGCAAACCGGCGGACGGGCCCGCTCCTGGTCGGCGCCTCACTCGGACTTGCGTGGACCCCATGCGCGGGGCCGGTACTGGCGTCGGTACTGGCACTTGCCGCGAGTTCGCAGGCTCCCGCGAAGGCGGCGACACTGCTGGCGGCTTACGCGTTGGGCGCCGGGCTTCCGATGCTCGCGATCGCGTACGGCGGCAACAACCTGTCCAAGCGGCTGGCCGTGCTCACGCGCAGAGCCGACGTCCTGCGAAAGGGCTTCGGCGCCATTGCCGTTCTCGTCGCTCTTCTCCAGCTCTTCCACTACGACATCGCCTTCATCGCCTGGGCGACGCAGTGGCTTCCTTCCGTTTCAACTGGACTATGAACATGCTCAAGCCCACCATCGCCGTCCTCGCCGCGTGCCTGCTCGGAGCCGCCTGCACCAGTGGCGCGCAGGAAGATCCGCTCGAGCCCGCACGCGGCCCGACCCTCGAGTCCCCGAAGGCCCCGGATTTCACGGGCATCAACCACTGGATCAACAGCCACCCGCTTTCACTGGGACATCTGAAGGGAAAAGTGGTGCTCGTAGAGTTCTGGACGTACGACTGCATCAACTGCATCCATGTCATGCCGCATGTGAAGCAGTGGCATGAGCGCTACAAGGACCAGGGCCTGGTCGTCGTCGGCGTTCACACGCCTGAATACGGACACGAGCGCATCCTCGGGAATCTCGAGAAGGCGGTGAAACGCTTCAACATCACCTATCCAGTGGCCCAGGACAACGATTACGCAACCTGGAATGCCTTCGGAAACCGCTACTGGCCGGCGCTCTATCTCATCGACAAGAACGGCGAGATCGTCTATCGCCATTTCGGCGAAGGCCACTACGAGGATACGGAGGCGGAAATCCGCAGGTTGGTGGGCCAGACGGCCGCTGGCCCGATGCCCGCCGCCGCTCGTTGAGAGCCGTCGATCCACGTACCAGAGGAGGTTCGTTATGAACACTAGAATCAGCAAGCGTGCATTCCCTGTGATATTGGCCCTGACGATGGTGGCGTCGCCCTTTGCGGCGCTCGCCCAGCAGTCGGGAATCACTCGCACCGAACTTCAGCGCCACGATCTTTCCGCGCCTGGGCGTGAGGTTGTCCAGGTGTTGGTCGCTTTCGAGCCGGGCATAGTGGCGGCAAACCACCACCACCCGGGCGAAGAGATTGTCTACGCGGTGGAAGGCAATCTTGAATACCGACTTGAAGGCCGCCCGCCCGTGACGCTTTCGCCCGGGCAAGTACTGTTCATTCCGTACGGTGTTGACCACGAGGTACGCAATGTCGGCCAAGGCCGAGGAGCGGAACTGGCGACCTACATCGTCGAGAAGGGCAAGCCCCTCGTGGTTCCAGCGAAATGAACCGGCTCGAAGGGCGTCGCTTTGCACGGCTCGACGCGCTACGCAACGCGCTGGCCGCAGCATTGATGCTGACAGCGGCAACTCACAGCCAATGGGCGGACGCCGGGCCGCCCACTGGCTTGGCAGCAGAGCCGCCCGTTAGGTCCGATATTCGGCTGCCTACGGAGGGCGCCCACTCACTTGCCCCGATCGACCCAAAGGATGGCAAAACAGACGCCTCTGCCCCGGAAGCGTCCCAGCCGTTTGTCAGATTCCGGTTTGCCGATGAGTACCCGATTCTGCCGAACATGTTCGACTCGGCTGAGCAACCGGCAGATGACAATTAGGGCGGCTCTTCGTGTCAGCCATGCAACATGACGTATCATCACGATGACCGCCCGAGCAATCACGGCCAGCGCTTCCTTCACACGGCAAGGGTCACAAGTTCGAAACTTGTACCGCCCACCAGTTTCAGGAAAAGGCCGGCGAAAGCCGGCCTTTTGCTTTTGGCGAGGACGAAACGTCATGAACGAGAGCCGCCTGTACCACAACCCGCGCTGCTCGAAGTCGCGCGGCGCATTGGAACTGCTGCGTGAACGCGGCATCGATCCGGTCGTGGTGCCCTATCTCGAAACACCGCCGAGCATCGACGAGCTGCGTGTGCTGTTGTCCATGCTGGACCTTCCGGCGCGAGCCCTGCTCCGAACCGGCGAAGACGAATACGCGCAACTGGGGCTGGCCGACGAATCCCTCCCGCAGGATGCGTTGATCGGCGCGATGCACGCACACCCGCGCTTGATCGAACGCCCCATCTTCGTCCACGGCGGCCGCGCCATCATCGGCCGGCCGCCCGAGCGCGTCCTCGAACTGCTGGACTGACGCGCGTCAAAGCCGCGCGTCGACGCCCTCGCGCGGATACAGGCTCTTGATGTCGTACAGCACGGCATGCGGTTGGCCGAAGGCGCGTGCACCTTCGGCGCCGAGTTCGCGGAACTGCTCGTGCGCCACCGCCAGGATCACCGCGTCGTACGCGCCCGCTTCCGGCGACGCCACCAGCTCGATGCCGTAGGCCGAACGCGCTTCCGCCGCGTCTGCCCACGGGTCGTGGATGTCGACCTTCGCGCGGTACTCCCCGAACTTCTCCGCCAGCTCGACCACGCGCGTGTTGCGCAGGTCCGGGCAGTTCTCCTTGAACGTGATGCCCAGGATGAGGATCCGCGCGCCGGCGACCGCGATGCCGCGCTGGATCATCAGCTTCACCACGTCCACCGCGACGTGCTCGCCCATCGCGTCGTTGATGCGACGGCACGCCAGCAGGATGTCCGGGTAATACCCCGTCGCCTGCGCCTTCTGGATCAGGTAGTACGGGTCCACGCCGATGCAGTGCCCGCCGACCAGCCCGGGCCGGAACGGCAGGAAGTTCCATTTCGTGCCAGCCGCTTCCAGCACTTCGGTCGTGTCGATGCCCAGGCGCTGGAAGATGAGCGCAAACTCATTGACCAGGGCGATGTTCGCATCGCGCTGCGTATTCTCGATGACCTTGGATGCCTCCGCGACGCGCAGACTGGATACCTTGTGCGTGCCGGCGGTGATGATGCTGCTGTACAGCGCATCGACGAAGTCGGCGGCCTCCGGCGTGGAACCGGACGTGACCTTGGGGATGTCGACGAGCCGGCGCTGGCGATCGCCTGGATTGATGCGCTCCGGGCTGTAGCCGACGAAGAAGTCCCGGTTGAAGACCAGGCCGGAGGCACGCTCCAGCTCGGGCACGCAGATTTCCTCGGTCGCACCGGGATACACGGTGGACTCGTAGACGACCGTGTCGCCGGCCTTCAGCGCGGCGCCGATGGTGCGGCTGGCCTGGATCAGCGGCGAGAAGTCCGGACGCTTGTGTTCGTCGATCGGGGTCGGGACGGTCACGACGAAGACGTTGCACTCGCGCAGGCGCGATGGATCGGCGGAAAAATCCAGGCGGCTGGCGGCAGCGATCTCGTCCGCGCCGGTTTCGCCGTTGATGTCTTCGCCGCGACGCAGGCGTTCGACACGACGGACATCGATATCGAAACCGAGCGTGTCGTACTGCCGGCCGAACTCCACCGCCAGTGGCAGCCCCACGTAGCCCAGCCCGATGACCGCGATGCGCGATTCCCGAGGATCCAGCATCCACTCCCCCGCTCGAATGTCCTGCGTCCGGCGTGGACGCGCGCGAACATTCTAGGCTGCGCGACGCTCAGCCCAACCAGCGCACCAGCACATATCCGCCCACGGACAGCCACAGGAACAGTACCGCCGCCAGAAACAGGGGCTTGGGCCCGAGCGCGCGCAGCCGGGACAGGCGTGTCTCCACGCCCAGCGCCGCCATTGCGGTGGCTAGCAGGAAGGTGTCCAGCGCCAGCAATGCGGCCCGGATCGACGAGGGAATGGCCACCACCGAATTCAGCGCCACCACCCCCAGGAACGCCAGCGCGAACCAGGGCACCACCATGGCGCGCTCGCCGCCGTTGCGCGCTTTCCGCCAACCCAGCACCAGCAGCACCGGCACCAGCATCAGCACGCGGGTGAGCTTGACCACCACCGCGGCATCGGCCGTGTCCGGCCCGATCGCACTGGCCACGGCCACCACCTGGGCGACCTCGTGCACGGTCGCACCGGTGTAGAGGCCGAAGGCGGTCGCATCGAGGCCCAAGTGCGGATACAGCTGCGGATACAGGAAGATGTTCAGCGTCCCGAACAGGACGACCGTGGCGACCGCGATCGTCACCTTCCCCGCTTCGGGCCGGATGACCCGCTCCACCGCGAGCACCGCGGCAGCGCCGCAGATCGCGCTGCCGGCCGCGGTCAGCAGTGCGGTGTCGCGATCCAGCCCGAACCAGCGCCGCCCTGCCCACACGCCCAGGCCAAGCGTGGACGCGACGACCACGGCGTCGATAAGCAGACCCGCCGCTCCCACGGCAGCGACGTCCTGGAAGCTCAGGCGCAGGCCATACAGCACCACGCCGGCGCGCAGCAGATGCCGCTGCGCGATGCCCAGGCCCGGCGTCAGCGACGCCGGCAGGTGGCTCGAGGCGCCGTTACCCAGGACCAGCCCCATGACGATGGCCACCGTCAGCGCGGACAGGTGCCACGCCGACGCCCACGCCGACCCGGAAACCCACAGGGCCAGTGCGCCCAGCACGGCGGCCAGTGCCATGCCGGACAACCAGGGAATCGACTGGAAAACGGATGCGGGGCGCGAATCGACGAAAGCCATGCCGCCATGGTCGGCGCCGGGCTTAATTAAGTAAATTTGAAAGTACTGAAGGATAGGATCAGGATTTACTGATGATCGGCATCACCCCTCGCCAGCTCGAGGTCTTCGTCGCCGTCGCGACCGCGGGCACCGTGCGCGCGGCGGCAGAACGGCTTCACCTGACGCAGCCCGCGATCAGCATGGCGCTGGCCGAACTCGAACGCGCACTTGGCGCACCGCTGTTCGACCGCACGCAGCGCCGTCTTCTGCTCAACGCGCACGGCCGCCGCGCCCTGCCCCTCGCGCAGGAACTGCTGGAGCGCATGCGCGAACTGACCTCTCCGGCGGTGGTCGATGCACAGCCGCTGACCGGCGAACTGCACATCGGCGCCAGCAATACCGTGGGCAACTACCTGGTCGGGGATCTGCTGGGCACGTTCGTCGTCGCACATCCACAGGTGGCGCTGAAGCTGCGCGTGGACAACACCGCGGAGATCGTCGCCGCCGTACTCGACCATCGCCTCGACGTTGGCTGCATCGAAGGCGCCGCGCTTCACTCCGACCTGGAGGTTATCCGCTGGCGTGACGACACGTTGTGCGTGTGCGCGCCGCCGGGGCATCCACTGGCCAAGCGTCGCCGCCTGACGCCGGACGATTTCGCCGGGGCGCGCTGGATCCTGCGCGAATCCGGCTCGGCCACGCGCAGCCAGGCCGAACGCGCACTCGCATCATTGCCGCGCGGCGAGACCGTGCTGGAGCTCGACCAGAGCGAATCGATCAAGCAGGCCGTCATCGCCGGCCTTGGACTGGCCCTGCTACCCGCGGTATCCATCGTGGATGCACAGGCAGCCGACCGCCTGGTCGTGCTGCGCACGCCGTTCCTCAACCTCAAGCGGCAGCTCAGCCTCGTACTGCATCGTCGACGCTACCGCGGCGTTCTGTTGCAGACGTTTCTCGACAGCGTGAAGCCCGCTCGGAAATCCTGAGAAGTGGTGCCCGGACCCGGGATCGAACCGGGACGGCCGCGAGGCCGGCGGATTTTAAGTCCGCTGCGTCTACCTGTTCCGCCATCCGGGCCGGGAACGCGCCGCCGTAGCTTACGCGACCGTGCGCAGCGCCGCGTTTTCGCGCGCGTTGAGCCGGAAAACAAAAAACCCGACCGGAAGGTCGGGCTTTTGCGGTGCTGGAGGCCTGGGTCGGAATTGAACCGGCGTACGCGGATTTGCAGTCCGCTGCATAACCACTCTGCCACCAGGCCGGTGACGTTTGAATCCGAAACCGGATTCTTCCACATTTCCGACCGGTTCATGCACCGGACCCGGAAACGACAAGGCCCCGTTTAAGGGGCCTGGTCCGAATATGGAGCGGGAAACGAGACTCGAACTCGCGACCCCGACCTTGGCAAGGTCGTGCTCTACCAACTGAGCTATTCCCGCAGAGGAAGCGACATTTTAGGCATGTAATGAAAAGTGTCAACACCTTTTCACTTCGTGGAAGGCCCCGTCACCGGGCTTTCCGAACCGGCCGACCGGGCTGCCACCGCCTGATCGGATCGTCGAACGCGTGTGCGTTCGCGATGTGAATATTCTCTATGAACGCGCGTCTTCGCGCAAGACCGGCCACGCCGCACGCAGGTACGCAAGACCGGACCACAGCGTGAGCAATGCGGCCGCAGCGAGCAGCCATTCGCCGATCAGGAAGATGTTCAGGCCGAGGAATGGTTCCTGGTACAGCAGGCAAACCAGCGCGACCATCTGCACGATGGTCTTGATCTTGCCGACGGTGGCGACTTTCACCGTCGCACGCTGCCCAAGTTCGGCCATCCATTCGCGCAGCGCGGAAACCGCGATTTCGCGACCGATGATCACCGCTGCCCACAACGCCATCCAGACAGTCGGATGCTTCTGCACGGTCAGCAGCAACGCGATGGCCACCATCAACTTGTCGGCGACCGGGTCGAGGAACGCACCGAACGCGGAGAACTGGTTGTAGCGGCGCGCGATCCAGCCATCCAGCCAGTCGGTGATGGATGCGAACGCGAAGATGAAAGCGGCCGCGAAATTCGTCCAGTTGTAGGGCAGATAGAAGACCAGCACCAGCACTGGGATCAGCATGATCCGCAGCAGGGTCAGCATGGTCGGCACCGTCAACTTCATCCTTCGCTCCGCGCACTGCCTGTTGGCTCGGTGGTGTCCTGGATCGCCGTGTCCGGCACGTCCAACCCGTGCAGGGTCGCATAGATACGCTCGGCGAGGGCGGCGTTGATGCCATCCACGCGGGCGATCTCCTCGATTCCTGCCGCCTTCAGCCCACCAAGCCCGCCGAAGTGCCGCAACAGATTAGCGCGTCGGCGCGGCCCGATGCCGGCGATGTCCTCAAGGCGACTGGTATTGCGCGCCTTCTGGCGGCGGCCACGGTGACCGGTGATCGCAAAACGGTGGGCTTCGTCACGGACCTGCTGGACCATCTGCAGCGCAGGCGACTCCGCGCCGGGACGCACGGTGCGCCCGTCGGGAAGCAGCAGCTCCTCCTCGCCGGGCCGCCGTTCAGGTCCCTTGGCCACGCCCACCAGGGTGACGCCTTCCACGCCCAGGTCCTCCAGCACGGCCCGAGCCTGCGCCACCTGACCCGCGCCGCCGTCGATCAGCAGCACGTCCGGAACGACGCCTCCCTCTTCCACCGCGCGACGGAAACGGCGCTCGATGGCCTGGTGCATCGCGGCGTAGTCGTCCCCGGGCTCGATCCCGGAAATGTTGAAGCGCCGGTACTGCGCGCGCACGGGGCCCTGCGCGTCGAACACCACGCACGAGGCCACGGTGGCCTCGCCCATGGTGTGGCTGATGTCGAAGCATTCGATGCGGGCGGGCAACGCCGGCAGCGACAGCAGTTCGCGCAGCGCATCCGCGCGCGCGTGCTGCGCGGCGTGGCTGGTGCGCTCGGCGGCCAGCGACAGCTCCGCATTGCGACGCGCCAGGTCGACGTAACCCGCGCGCTCGCCGCGCACATTGCACTTGATCTGCACGCGGCGCTCACCGGTGCTGGACAGCGCGTGTTCGATAAGTTCGCGATCGGGGATGTCGCGATCCAGGACGATCTCGCGCGGCGGCACCTGTTCGCCGTAGTACTGGGACACGAACGCAGCCAACACTTCCTCCGCACTCTCGCTGCCGTTGGTCTTCGGGAAGAAAGCACGCGTGCCGAGATTTCGGCCATCGCGGAAGGCCAGCAGCAGCACACAGGCCGCCGCGCCATGCATCGCGATGGCGAGTACGTCCAGGTCCGCGGCGCGGCCGTCCACGTACTGACGCGCCTGCAGACTGCGGATGGAAGCAACCAGGTCGCGCAGCCGCGCGGCTTCCTCGAAATCCAGGCGTACGCTTGCCGCTTCCATCGACTTCACCAGCTCGTCGCTGAGCTCGTCGCTGCGTCCGTCCAGGAACAGCCCCGCGCGCCGCACGCTTTCGGCGTAGTCCCGTGCGGGAACCATGCCCACGCACGGCGCACTGCAGCGTCCGATCTGGTGTTGCAGGCACGGCCGGCTGCGGTTGCGGAAGACGCTGTCCTCGCAGCTGCGCAGCTTGAACAGCTTGTGCATCAGGTTGAGCGTGTCGCGTACCGCGCCGACGCTGGCATACGGGCCGAAATAGCGCGCGGGAATGGAACGCGGACCGCGGTGCATGGCGATGCGCGGCCAGGCTTCCTGGGTCATCAACACGTACGGGTAGCTCTTGTCGTCGCGAAGCAGCACGTTGTAACGCGGCTTCAGCGATTTGATCAGCTGGTTTTCCAGGATCAGCGCTTCGGCCTCGGTCCGCGTCACCGTGACTTCCATGCGCGCGGTCTGCGCCAGCATGGTCATGATGCGCGCCGATTTCGGCGTGGCGTTGAAGTAGCTGGAAACACGGTTCTTCAGCACGCCGGCCTTGCCGACGTAGAGCACGCTCTCGTCCTGCGCGATCATCCGGTACACGCCCGGCGCGGTGCTGAGGTTCTTGACGAAGGCCTTGCCGTCGAAGGCCGGTGCAGGACTGCGACTCATGAACGGGCGGACCCCGCATCCGTGCGACAACACACGCGGTGCACCCGAAGGCGCAGCGTGGACAGCGACGGGAGAATGGCGGACGTTTCGGTCATGAGCGTGGGCTCAGGGATGGGGCCGATTATGCGTCAGCGCAAGGCTGCGCTGGTTGTCGCCAACGTTGTCGACAACGCGATCGCCGCCACATTCAGCGCAGTCGGTCGGGATGTTCCCGGCGCAGCCGCGCGATGACGCCATCGGCGGCGCGATCGAGCAACTGGAACACGTGCTCGAACTGCGCGGGGCCGCCGGTGTACGGATCGGGGATCTCGCCCAGATCCTCCACGCCCGCCCATTCGAGCAGCAGGGCCGTGCGCCCGTGTGCGCTGGCCGGCGCGCGGGCGCGCACGTCCCGCAGGTTGGCGCGGTCGGCGCAGAGCACCCAGTCGAACCGCTGGAAATCCGCCGACGCCAGCTGGCGCGCCCGAAGGCCCGCGATATCGACGCCATGTTCGGCGGCATTGGCGATCGCGCGGCGGTCGGGTGGCTCGCCAACGTGCCAGTCGCCCGTTCCGGCCGAATCGAGTTCCACGCGCCCGGCCAGGGTCGATATCGCGATGCGCGCGCGCAGGACACCCTCGGCCACGGGCGAGCGGCAGATGTTGCCCAGGCACACGACCAGCAGGCGGATCGGCTCAGCCATGTCCGGCGGCGATCCAGGCCTCGGCACGCGCCAGGTCTTCCGGTGTGTCGACGCCCGGCGGGAACGGCTCGGGCGTGACCCCCACGGCGATGCGGTAGCCGGCTTCGAGCACGCGCAGCTGTTCCAGCGATTCGATGCGCTCCAGCCGGCCCGGCGGCAGCGCGGCGAAACGCGGCAGGAAGCCCGCGCGGTAGCCGTAGATGCCGATATGGCGCAGCCATTCGCCCGACTCGGGCATGCGCGATCGGTCGCGGGCGAAGGCGTCGCGTGGCCACGGAATCGGCGCGCGGCTGAAGTACAGCGCGCGACCGTCATCGGCACGCACCAGTTTCACGGCGTTGGGATCCAGCAACGTCTCGACGTCGGTGACCGGCGCGGCCAGGGTCGCCATCTCGATCTGGCCCGCATGCATGAGCGCGGCGACGGCGCGGATGCCCGCGGCCGGTGCGAATGGCTCGTCGCCCTGCAGGTTCACCACGACGGTATCGTCGCTCCAACCGGCGATGCGCGCACATTCGGCAAGGCGGTCCGTGCCCGAGGCATGGTCGGGCGAGGTCATCGCCACGCGCACGCCCGCGCCTTCCAGCGCCGCGGCGATGCGCTCGTCGTCCGCCGCCACCCACACCTCGCGCGCGCCGGCCTTCAGCGCGCGACGTGCGACGTGCAGGACCAGTGGTTCACCGGCGAGCAGGCGCAGCGGCTTGCCCGGCAGGCGACTGGCGGCGAAGCGTGCCGGAATGGCGACGACGAAATCCCCTGCATCCGCACTGTTCATGCGCCCTTCCCTGCCGGTGCGTGGTGTTGGCGTGCGCGCGCGAGCCGGTCGAGCAGCGCCACCCAGAATGCTTCGGGCAGCTCCGCGCGCACCGGCACGCTGAAGTGACGGTCGTCGGCGAACGCGGTGCACTTCACCGCGTCCTTCTCGGTCATGAGCACCGGCAGTTCACGGCTGCCGAACTCGAAATCCTCGGCGCGGTACTGATGGTGGTCGGCGAACGCGTGCGGCACGACGGCGATGCCGAAGTCGCGCAGCATCGAGAAGAAACGCTCCGGGTCGCCGATGCCCGCCACGGCATGCACGCGCTGGCCCGAGAAGGAACCCAGCTTGCGCGCGCGACCGCCGAGCATGGGATCGGCCAGGTCGGCGATCAGGCGCATCGACCATTCGCCGAAGCCGGTGTCGCCGTTGCCGGCGCCGCCAGCACCCACGTTGACCACGCGGAAATCGCAGCGCGCTCCGCGCTCGGGCAGCTCCCGCAAGGGACCGGCAGGCAGCAGGCGGCCGTTGCCGTATCGACGCCGGCCGTCCACCACTTCGATCTCGATATCGCGCGCCAGGCGGTAATGCTGCAGTCCGTCGTCGCAGACGACGACGTCGCACCCGGCCTCGACCAAGGCGCGCGCCGCCGCCGCGCGGTCACGGTCCACGCGCACGGGCGCGCCGGTGCGGTGCGCGATCAGGACGGGCTCATCGCCTCCCTGGAAGGCATCGGTACGGGTGTCGACCCACAGCGCAGTGGACGCGTCCTCGCGCCCGTACCCGCGAGTGGCCACGCCGGGGTTCCAGCCCTCGGTGCGCAGGCGCTCGACCAGCGCGATGGTCAGTGGCGTCTTGCCCGCGCCGCCCGCGGTGATATTGCCGACGACGATCACCGGGACGCCGGGATGGCGACGCTTGCGCCAGCCCTTGAGGTAGGCATTGCGTCGCAGGGCCGTGACCGCGCTGTAAATCCCGGAGAGGAACCTCGCGCCCAGCGGAGCTGGCGTGTCGCCGTACCAGTACGCCGGCGGTTGCACCGAAGCCTTGCTCATTCGCCCTCGCGGAACTGCATGCGGTGCAGGTGCGCGTACAGGCCACCCATGGCCAGCAACTGCGAGTGCGTACCGCGTTCGACGATGCGCCCCTGGTCCAGCACGAGCACCTGATCGGCGTGTTCGATCGTCGACAGGCGGTGCGCGATCACCAACGTCGTGCGGTTGGGCATGAGGTGGTCCAGCGCCTCCTGCACCAGTCGTTCGGATTCGGTATCCAGCGCGGCGGTGGCTTCGTCGAGGATAAGGATGGGTGCGTCCTTCAGCATCGCGCGCGCGATCGCAAGACGCTGGCGCTGGCCGCCCGACAGGCGACCGCCCTTGGTGCCGATGTCAGTGTCCACGCCCTGAGGCAGGCGTTCGACGAACTCCATCGCGTTGGCGCCGCGCACCGCACGCTCCATGGCCTGCGCACTGGCTGCCTGCATTTCGCCATAGGCGACATTGGCCGCCACGGTGCCGTCGAACAACATCACCTGCTGGCCCACCAGCGCGATCTGCCGACGCAGGTCGGAAAGGCGGTAGTCCTGCAGCGGGTGTCCATCGAGCAGGATCTGCCCGGCCTCGGTGTCGTAGAAACGCGGGATCAGTTTGATCAGCGTGGACTTGCCGCTGCCGGAGCGGCCGATGATGGCCGTCACCGTGCCCGGGCGCGCGACAAAGCTGATGTCCGACAGGGCCGGCTCGGCCTGCCCCGGGTAGCGTGCGGTGACGTCGCGGA
Source organism: Lysobacter stagni (assembly GCF_030053425.1). Taxonomy (NCBI): domain Bacteria; kingdom Pseudomonadati; phylum Pseudomonadota; class Gammaproteobacteria; order Lysobacterales; family Lysobacteraceae; genus Lysobacter; species Lysobacter stagni. The sequence goes on from NZ_JASGBI010000001.1 coordinate 3,193,584, forward strand.
ACTCCAGCAGCCCCTGCGCGCGGTCGAGCGGACGCGTGCCGGAATCGACCTCATCCGGCGCGTCGAGCACATCGAACAGACGCTCGGCCGAGGCCACGCCACGCTGCAGCATGCCCTGCACGTTGGTGAGCTGCTTCAGCGCCGGGATCACCGCCAGCATCGAGACCATGAGGCTGACGAAGTCGCCTGCGCTCAGGCGGTTCTGCATGGCTTCGCGGCCGGCGAAGAACAGCAGCAGCGCCAGGCCGATGGCGCCCATCAGCTGCACCATCGCCGAGGAAATGCTGCGCGTGGATTCCACCTTCAGGCTCAGCCGAAGGTGATGGTTGGCCTGGCCCGCGTAGCGTTCAAGTTCCGCCGACTGCGCGCCATACACCTTCACTTCCTGGTGGTTGGACAGCGCCTGGTCGGCCGACTGCAGCAGTTGCGCGCCGCTCTCCTGGATGCGATGGCCGATGCGGCGGTAGCGCCGACCCACGGTGTCCATCGTCCACGCCAGCAACGGGCCGAGCAGCAGCACCGCAAGCGTCACGCGCCAGCTCGTGTAGAGCATCACGCCGAGCATCGCCACCACCTGCAGCGCCTGCTGCAGCATCACCTTGGCGGCGTCGATGGCGGCCTGCGCCACCTGGTCGCTGTCCGAGCCCAGCCGCGTCAGCATGGACGACACCGGTTCGGTGTCGAAACGCAGGCCCGGCAGGCGCAGATATTTGCCCAGCACCTGCACGCGCAGGTCGCGGGCGATGCTGCGGCCGGCCCGCGCCATGAACGTGTCGGTGAGATAACCAGCGATGCCGCGCCCGACAAAGATGCCGATGATGGTCAGCGGCAGCAGCAGGCTCACGTTCGGATTGCGGCTGACGAAGGTCTGGTCGACCATCGGCTTCATCAGCTTGGCGAAGGCGCCGGCGGCGGCGGCTTCGATCAGCATGCCCACCAGTGCCACCAGCAGCACGCCGCGGTAGGGCGCGACGAAGTGCAGCAGGCGGCGGTAGGTGGTCCAGGGCGATACCTCGCCGCTCACCTGGCCGCCTCCCCATCGCGGGTCTGCGGCGCGGTCGCGTTCATCACCTTGCGGAAGCCCAGCTGGCCCAGCGCGTCGTACACGGTGACGACGGCCTGGTACGGCGTGCGCGCGTCGGCGCGCAGCATGACCGGCCGGTCGCGATCGGTGCCGGCGACCTCGCTGATGGTGCTCTTGAGCGATTCGACGTCGCTGCGCAGCACTTCGCGATCGTCGACGAAGTAACGGCCATCGGCGTTCACCAGCACGATCAGCGCCTTGGACGGATCGGTGGCGGCTTCGCCGGTGGCGCGCGGCAGCTCCAGCTTCAGCACGGAGCGCGCGTCGAAGGTGGCGGTGACGACGAAGAAGATGATCATCACCAGGATGACGTCGATCAACGGAACCAGGTTGATTTCCGGCTCGTCGTCGGCGCGGTGGTCACGGATGCGCATCGGTCGCGTCGCCTCAGGCGGCCTGCGGTGCGCGGACGGCCGCGGGACTGCGCGTGTCGAGCGTGTCCATCAGCGCGATGGCCTCGTGCTCCATGGCGACGATGTACTCCGCGATGCGACCGCGGAACCAGCGATGCGCGATCAGCGCGGGGATCGCCACGATCATGCCGGCCGCCGTGCACACCAGCGCCTTGCCGATGCCGCCGGCCAGCTGGTTCACATCGCCGATGCCGTGGTCGAGGATGCCCAGGAACATCTGGATCATGCCCACCACGGTGCCGAACAGGCCCAGCAGCGGACCGGCCGAGGCGATCGTGCCCAGGGTGTTGAGGTACCGCTCCATCTTGTGGACCAGATGGCGGCCGACGTCCTCGATGCGCTCGCGGATCTGGTCGCGCGGACGGTGGCGGACGTCGAGGGCGGCGGCCAGCAGCTCGCCCAGTGGCGAGGTGCGGCGCAGGGACTCGATGTGGGTCGGGTCGAGCTTGCCGCTGCCCGCCCAGGTGCGCACTTCCTTGCCCAGGCTGGGCGGCAGGACCGCCGTGCGCCGCAGCGTCCAGGCGCGCTCGACGATCAGCGTCAGCGCCAGCACCGACAGCAACAACAGCGGAATCATCGGCCAACCGCCGGCCTTGACCAGTTCCAGCACGCAAACCTCCGGCCCCAGGCCGTATCAATCTGGCCGATAGGATAGCCCAGCCGGATGCGCACCCCCGCGGTGCGCAGCGTCCCAGAGGCGCGGATGTGCCTCACGTCGCGCTTCCACGCTCACGCCACCGCGGCCCAGGCGCACGCGCAGCGCGCCTTCACGCGCCGTCTCGTGGACCCGGGCGCCCGCGGCGCTCCAGCGCCGGACGACCTCCTCGCGGGGATGCCCGAACCGATTGCCGTGCCCGGCCGAGACCAACGCCTCGCGAGCCCCCGTGGCGGCGATGAAGCCGGGGTCGGAGGAGCCCGCGCTGCCATGGTGGGCGACCAGGACGACATCGGCCTTCACATCGGCCGGCGCCAGCCGCAGCAGGCGCCGCTCGATCACCTCGCCGATGTCCCCGGTCAGCAGCGCCGCGCGGCCGTCGGCCTCGATTCGCAGCACACAGCTGGATTCGTTCTTCAGGTACGGGAAATCCGCGGGCGGATGCAGGAACCGGAATTCCACGCCGTCCCAGCGCCAATGCTCGCCCGCGCGGCAGGGGTGACCGCCATCGACCGGCGCCCCGGCCGGCGCCGTGACCGTCGGAACCGGATAGGCCTCGCGTACGGCGACGAGCCCGCCCATGTGGTCGTTGTCGCTGTGGCTGACGATGACGCGGTCCAGGCGGCCGACGCCCAGCGCATGCAGGGCGGGCACGACGGCGCGCTCGCCGGCGTCGAACCCCTCGGGCACCGCCGACCCCATGTCGAACAGCAGCGCGTGACGAGACGTGCGCACCACCACCGACAGCCCCTGCCCTACATCGACCACCAGGAGTTCTGCCTCGCCGGGCGCGGGTGCCCGGCGATCGGGCCACAGCAGCGGCAACCAGAGCAGCGCCGCCACCGCCTTGCCGGGCACGCCGCGGGGTAACAACAGCCAGAACGCGCCGATCAGCGCCAACGGCAGGGCCAGCCAGTGCGGCTCCGGCAGCCACCACACGGCAAGCGGTCCCGCAGCCAGCCACTCGAACAGCGACCAGACGAGGTCGAAGCACCAGGCCGCTGCCGCCCAGGCCCACTGCCCCATCCCCGCGCGAACGGCCTCCAGCGCCAGCCCCACCAACGACAACGGCACCACGACCAGGCTCCACCACGGCACCGCGACCAGATTGGCCGCAAGCCCCGCCAGCGACGCCTGCCCGAACAGCACCACGCTCACCGGCAGCAGGCCGATGGTCGCCACCGCCTGCGCACCGAGGAACTCGCGTACCGGACCGGTCCGTTGCGAAGGCAGGCACCACACCAGCCAGGCCACGCCAGCGAAGCTCAGCCAGAACCCCGCGCCGAGCACCGAGAGCGGATCGGCCAGGAGCACGGTCATCGCCGCCAGCGCCAGCCCGTCCGCCACGCCCAGCGAGCGCCGCGAGACCTTCACCGCGGCCACGAGGGCGATCATCAGTGCGGTTCGCACCGTCGGCAGCGCGAAGCCGGCGACGGCGGCGTAGAGCATCGCGCCGACCGCGCCCGCACCCGCCGCGGCGACCGGCGCTGGCAATCGCCGCGCCAGCGTCGGCCAGCACCACCACAGCCCGCGCGCCAGCAGGGCGAATACGCCGGCGACCAGCCCGACGTGGAAGCCGGAGATCGCGATCAGATGCGCGAGGCCGTTGGCGCGCAGCACGCTCCAGTCCTCGTCATGGATGCCACGCACATCGCCCAGGGCCAGGGCCCGCACGAAACGGGAGGCGGGGCGTTCGACCGTCGCTGCGATGCGCATCGACATGGCGTCGCGCCACGCGTCCACACCTTGTGCCGCGGCCAGTCGCCGCGCCGAGGACGGATCGCGCAGGTAGCCCGTGGCGGAGATGCGTTGCGCCAGCGCATGGCGCTCGGCATCGACTCCGCCGGGGTTGCGCAGACCGCGGGGCGCACGCAGGCGTGCGGAGAAACGCCAGCGTTCGCCTGCACGCAGTGCGCCGCGCGCAAGGGGATCGTCGTCATACCACGACAGGCGAATCAGGCGATCCCGTAGCAGCGCATCGGCGACATCGCCATCGACCCGGAACAGGAAACTGGTGCGTCGCGGCTCGTGCTCGGGCAGCGACACGATGCGGCCGCTCACCACGGCGTCGTGTCGCAACGGATACGCCGGCAGCTGCTGCGACAGCACGTACGCGGCCTGCAGGCCCGCCAGCGCCGCACCTGTCAGGAACCAGCCGGCGACACATGCGATGCGGTCCGCACGTCGTGCGCCGCGCCGGATCGCCCACATCCCCGCCATCAGCAGGGTCGCGGACACCCACCAGGGCGACAGCACCGGACTCCACAGGCAGGCGCATACGCCCGCCAGCAGCGCGACCGCAGAGGGGATTCCAAGGAGCGGCGTCCGTGCCGCGTCGTGCACTGGCTAGACCTCGCTGGGGTCCAGCTCGCGCAGCTTGCCTTCGTGCAGTTCCAGCACGCGGTCGAGCCGTCGCGCCAGGCGACGGTCGTGCGTGACCAGCACCAGGCTGGTGTGTTGCTCGTGATTGAGCGCCAGCATCAGCTCGAACACCGTGCCGGCGGTCTTCTCGTCGAGGTTGCCGGTCGGTTCATCGCCCAGCACGCAGGCCGGACGGTTGACCAGCGCGCGCGCCACGGCAGCGCGCTGGCGTTCGCCGCCGGAGAGCTCGCCCGGCTTGTGTTCGAGACGATGGCCCAGGCCCACGGACTCCAGCAACGACTGCGCACGCTTCGACGCCTCCGGCACCGGCGCGCCGGACAGCAGCACCGGCAGCATCACGTTCTCCAGTGCAGTGAACTCGGGCAGCAGGTGGTGGAACTGGTAGACGAAACCGAGCGATCGGTTGCGCAGAGCGCCGCGCGCCGCATCGGAAAGCGAACTCATCTTCTGCCCGGCGACGAACACCTCACCCGCCGTGGGTGTGTCCAGGCCGCCCAGCAGATGCAGCAAGGTGCTCTTGCCGGCGCCGGACGCGCCGAGGATCGCCACCGTCTCGCCCGACTGCACCGACAGGTCGATGCTCTCGAACACCGGCGTGTGCAGCTTGCCTTCCGAGTAGGTCATGGCCAGGCCTTCGGCGCGGATGGCCTCGCCCTGGTGCTTGCGGATTTCCATCACGGGCTCACTCATAACGCAGCGCCTCCGCCGGGGCCGTGCGCGCGGCGCGCCAAGCGGGATAGATCGTGGCCAGGAACGCCATCGCCAGCGCGACCGCCGCGATGATGATCACGTCGCTGGGCTGCAGGTCCGTCGGCAGGCCGGTGATGTAGTACACGTCCTCCGGCAGCAACGCCACGCCGAGCACCGCCTCGATGGCCTTGAGGATGTGCTCCAGGTTCAGCGTGAGCACGATGCCGCCGATCACGCCGATCACGGTGCCGATCACGCCGATCAGCGTGCCCTGCACGACGAACACCTGCAAGACGCCGCGCGGCGTCAGGCCGAGCGTGCGCAGGATGGCGATGTCGGCCTGCTTGTCGGTGACCAGCATCACCTGCGAGGACACCAGGTTGAAGGCGCCCATCGCGATGATCAGCGACAGCAGGATCGCCATGATGGTCTTTTCCATCTTCAGCGCGCGGAACATGTTGGCGTTCTCGCTGGTCCAGTCGCTGACGCGGAACGGGCCGCCCAGCGACACCGCCAGGTCACGCGCCACGTCCCAGGCCTTGTCCATGTCGTGCAGCCTCAGGCGCACGCCGGTCACGCCGTCGCCCATGCGCAGCACGCGCTGCATGTCGTGCATGTTGGCCACGGCCAGGCCCTTGTCGAAGTCGTTGTAGCCGGCTTCGAAGATGCCGCTGACGGTGAAGCGCTTGAGCTGCGGCACCGCGCCCAGCGGCGTGCTGCGGAAATCGGTGGTGGTCATCACCACGCTGTCGCCCACGCCGACGCCGAGCCACAGCGCCAGCTCCTTGCCCAGCACGATGTTGAAGTTGCCCGGCGCGAGCGAATCAAGCTTGCCCTGCACCATCTTCTCGGCGAGCACCGATACCCGGCCCTCTTCTTCCGGTACGACGCCGCGCACCATCGCAGGCTGGTTGCGCGCACCGGAGAGCAGCGCTTCCTTCTCGATGTACGGAGCGGCACCCGCGACGCGCTTGTCGGCCATGGCCTGGTCGACCGCGTGCCGCCAATCGACGAGGGGTTCGCCGTAGGCGCTGACGGTGGCGTGGGCGGCCATCTGCAACATGCGGTCGCGGATCTCGCGCTGGAAGCCGCTCATCACCGCCAGGGTGGTGATCAGCGCCGTTACGCCGAGCGCGATGCCCGCGATGGAGGCCAGGGAGATGAAGGAGATGAAGCCATTGCGGCGTTTGGCGCGCAGGTAGCGCAGGCCGATGGCGACTGGGATGGGTTTGAACATAGCGGACTAGGATGCCATCGATGCCGGTGAACGCGCAGGGCCTTGGACCGGAACGGCCAGCCGCAGTTCACGGCGTGCGGCAGGTGGCAGGGTGTCCGGCCACCAGGAGAGGTGCTGCCTGCGGCCGTCCTGGCCACGAAAGCGAAGGAATGCCATCGGCCCGCGCCACTGCAGATCCCAGTCGTGGAGCGGATGCCCGCCCAGGGTGGCTTGGCCGGATGCCGGAATCACTAGCCACACGGGCGAACGTGTCCACTCGCGCCGCGCGGCCCACATGCCCTGCCCGGCCGCCAGCAACGCCAGCGGAATGGACGCCGGCCACGGCATGCCGCTCAGGAGCAGGGAGATCGCGCCCAGCAGGCCGAGCATGACCAGCGCGCACATGAGCCAGCGCGAGGGGCGCCACTCAAGGCGGCAGGGAGCGGATGCGTGCGACGAGGTCGGCGAGGTCGGCATCGGTCGGTGTGTCGTTCCCCATGAACCAGTGCCAGAGCTTATCGTCCTCGATTTCCAGCAACCGTAGGAAAACCGCGTGTTCGGCGTCGGATGCCTGCCGCCAGGCACGGTCGAGGTAGCGCTCGAATAGCCGGTCGAGCTCGCGCATGCCGCGCCGGCACCGCCAGCGCAGGCGACTGAGTTCGCGTTCGATCTGCTCGCTCACCGGCTCCACCATCCGAACGCGATCGCGCCCCACAGCGTCCACAGCACCAGCGCGCCGGCGATGTAGGCCCAGAAACGGTGCATGACTTTGTTGTAACCGCACTGGATCGCACTGTGCACAACGCGCAGCGCGACGAACAACCATGCCAGTGCCAGCACCGCCCCGGTCCCCTGCCCCGTCGCCGCCGCTGCGGCCAGCGCGGCATAGAACAGCACCGGCAGTTCAAACAGATTGCGGAAATTGTCGGATGCGCGCGTGTCGCTCAGACGCTGCGCGACCTGCGCGGACATCGCGATCGACTGCGGATGGATGCGCTCGCGCCGCATCTGGCCGATGCGCACGACATACATGCGCACCCACACCACGAAGGTCAGCGCGACCATCGCCAACGCGGGAAGAAAGATCGACTTGGTATCCATGTCGCTCCTGGAAAAAAGGGCGCACTCGCGTGCGCCCTTCCGGTGGTCCGCGGGGTCGCGCCACTCAGGCGCGACGGGCCAGCATCAGCTTCTTGATCTCGCCGATCGCCTGCGCCGGGTTCAGTCCCTTCGGACAGGTGCGGGCGCAGTTCATGATGGTGTGGCAGCGGTACAGCTTGAACGGGTCTTCCAGATCGTCCAGGCGGGCACCGGTGTCCTCATCGCGCGAGTCGATGATCCAGCGGTAGGCCTGCAGCAGGATCGCCGGGCCGAGGTAGCGGTCGCCGTTCCACCAGTAGCTCGGGCAGCTGGTCGAGCAGCACGCGCACAGGATGCACTCGTACAGACCGTCGAGCTTCTTGCGGTCTTCCGGCGACTGCAGGCGCTCGCGATCGGACGGCGACGGGCTCTGCGTGCGCAGCCAGGGCTTGATCGAGGCGTACTGCGCGTAGAAGTGCGTCAGGTCCGGGACGAGATCCTTCACCACCGGCATGTGCGGCAGCGGATAGACCGGCACCTCGCCGTTGCTGCAGTCGCTGATGGCCTTGGTGCAGGCCAGCGTGTTGGTGCCGTCGATGTTCATCGCGCACGAACCGCAGATACCCTCGCGGCACGAACGGCGGAACGTCAGCGTCGGGTCGATCTCGTTCTTGATCTTGATCAGCGCGTCCAGAACCATCGGACCGCAGGTCGCCATGTCCACCTCGTAGGTGTCCACACGCGGGTTCATGCCGTCGTCGGGGTTCCAGCGGTAGACCTTGAAGGTGCGCGGCTGCTTGGCGCCCTGCGTCGCCCAGTGGCGGCCCTTCTGGATCTGCGAGTTCTTGGGAAGTGAAAATTCGGCCACGGTTGCTCGCTCCGGTCAGTACACGCGCTTCTTCGGCGGGACCACGGCCACGTCGTCGGTCAACGTGTACATGTGCACCGGGCGGTAGTCGATCTGGGTCTTTCCGCTCTCGTCGACCGAGCAGAGCGTGTGCTTCTGCCAGTTGGCGTCGTCGCGATCCGGGAAGTCCTCGCGGGCATGCGCGCCGCGCGACTCGGTGCGGTTCTCCGCCGAGACAATGGTGACCAGCGCCTGGTCGAGCAGGTTCGACAGCTCGTAGGTCTCGATCAGGTCCGAGTTCCAGATCAGCGAGCGGTCGCTCACCTTCACGTCGGCGAACGACGCGTGGATCTCGCGCATCTTCTTCACGCCGTCGGACAGCGTCTCGCCAGTGCGGAACACGGCCGCGTCGGCCTGCATCGTGCGTTGCATCTTGTCGCGGATGACCGCCGTCGGCGTGCCGCCATTGGCGTTGCGCAGCTTGTCCAGACGCGCCAGCGCCTGGTCGCAGGCGTCGGACGCGAGCGTGGCCTGCTTGCCGTCGCGCTTGACCGTCTCGGCCGCGCGGTTGGCCACGGCGCGGCCGAACACGACCAGGTCGAGCAGCGAGTTCGAGCCCAGGCGGTTGGCGCCGTGCACGGACACGCATGCGGCTTCGCCGATGGCGTACAGGCCCGGCACCACTTCGTCCGGATTGCCGTTCTTCAGCTGCACCACTTCGCCGTGGTAGTTGGTCGGGATGCCGCCCATGTTGTAGTGCACGGTCGGGATCACCGGGATCGGCTGCTTCTCGACGTCCACGTTGGCGAAGATGCGGGCCGATTCGGCGATACCCGGCAGCTTCTCGTGGATGACTTCCGGGCCCAGGTGCGTCAGGTCGAGCAGGATGTGGTCCTTGTGCTCGCCCACGCCGCGGCCTTCGCGGATTTCCATCGTCATCGCGCGGCTGACCATGTCGCGCGGGGCGAGGTCCTTCACGCTCGGCGCGTAGCGCTCCATGAAGCGCTCGCCGTTGCTGTTGCGCAGGATGCCGCCTTCGCCGCGCACGCCTTCGGTGATCAGGCAGCCGGCGCCGTAGATGCCGGTCGGGTGGAACTGCACGAACTCCATGTCCTGCATCGCCAGACCGGCGCGCAGCACCATGCCGCCGCCGTCGCCGGTGCACGTATGGGCCGAGGTCGCGGAGAAGTACGCGCGGCCGTAGCCGCCGGTCGCCAGCACCGTGCCCTGCGCCTTGAACAGGTGCAGCGTGCCTTCGGCCATGTCGAGCGCGAGCACGCCGCGGCAGGCGCCGTTGGCGTCCATGATCAGGTCGAGCGCGAAGTACTCGATGAAGAACTGCGCGTCGTGCGCCAGCGACTGCTGGTACAGCGTGTGCAGGATCGCGTGGCCGGTGCGGTCGGCCGCGGCGCAGGTACGCTGCGCCGGCGGACCTTCGCCGTAACGCGTGGTCATGCCGCCGAACGGACGCTGGTAGATCTTGCCGTCCTCGGTGCGCGAGAACGGAACACCGTAGTGCTCCAGCTCGATGATCGCCGGGATGGCCTCGCGGCACATGTACTCGATCGCGTCCTGGTCGCCCAGCCAGTCCGAACCCTTGACGGTGTCGAAGAAGTGGTAGCGCCAGTCGTCCTCGCCCATGTTGGCCAGCGCGGCGGCCACGCCGCCCTGCGCCGCGACCGTGTGCGAGCGCGTCGGGAAGACCTTGGTGATGCAGGCCGTCTTCAGGCCCTTCTGGGCCAGGCCGAAGGTGGCGCGCAGGCCGGCACCGCCGGCTCCGACCACCACCATGTCGAAAGTGTGTTCGTGGATCTTGTAGGCGGGCACGGCGTCAGGCTCCCAGCGCGATACGGACGACGGCGAGCACGCTGGCGATGGCCGCGAGTGCGCAGACGAAGATGTTGAGCAGGTGCAGCGCGCCTGCCGAGAACGGCGTGTGGACGTAGTCCTCGATGATCACCTGCACGCCCAGCTTGGCGTGCCAGAACATCGCGATGCTGAAGGCGACCAGCAGGATCGCGTTGCACGGATGCGCGACGGTCGCGCGCACGCTGGCGTAGTCGTCGCCGATCAGCGAGACGATCAGGCCGACGGCGTAGATCGACAGGAACACCAGCGCGATGGCGGTGATGCGCTGGACGATGAAGTGGCCGGTGCCGTCCTTCGCCGAACCCAGGCCACGGGCACTCTTCAGCGGATTGCGCAGGCGGGGCTTGTGCATGCTCATGCGCCACCCCGCTGCATCATCGCGATCACCCAGATCAGCACCGTCAGCGCGAGGCTGCCGAAGATCGAGATCCAGCTGTTGCGCACGAAGGCTTCGATCCGGTAGGCGTAGCCCGCGTCCTGCACGAGGTGGCGGATGCCGTTGATCAGATGGAAGGCCAGCGCCCAGCTCCAGCCGAACAGGATCAGGAAACCGATCGCCGAACGCGTGAACGCAGTGAAAATGCTCCACGCCTGCGGACCGGCAGCCAGGGCGAGCAGCCCCCAGGCGACGATCAGGCTGCCGACGACCAGGATGACGCCGGTCGCGCGGTGGAGGATCGAAGTCACCATCTGCACCTGCCAGCGATAGACCTGGAGATGCGGTGACAAGGGACGTTCGCGATTCGCCATGGACTTGGCGTTCTCTCGGCTGGGCGGCTGCGCCGCGTGGCGGGGATGCGTGGTGACGCGTCAGAAATCGATGCAGCGGCCGTTCTTTTCCCAATCACCGTAGCGGGTGGGTTCGGGGCCTTCACGCCCGCCGAACTCTTGCGCCTTCATGTCGCCCGCGGCCGGCGGCGGCTCCGGTGTCGGGGGCGCTTCGGGCGCTTCGACGGGAGTGGTTTGGCCTATCATCACGGTGCTGAATGTTAATTCCCGCCCCCCATGTATGACAACCCGCAGGCCGCGCCCGGCGCGGTTTTCGCCCTGCCCGACCATCGCCTGATCACGCTGATCGGTCGCGATGCGGCGACATTTGCGCAGGCGCAGTTCATGAACGACGTCGCGCTGCTCGAGCCCGGCCAGTGGCAATGGAGCGGATGGCTGACGCCCAAAGGGCGCGTGATCGCGCTGTTTGCTGTGCTGAAACGGTCGGATGAGGCGATCTGGCTGGTCCTGCCCGACGCCGAGCCCACCGCCGTGCGCGATGCGCTCAAGCGCTTCGTATTCCGGGCCAAGGTGGCCATCGAGGTCCGTGACGACCTTCAGGTGACGGGCGCGTTCGCCGCGCCGACCGTGGCCTCCGGCGCACGATTCGCGGGCGACGACGCCCGGGACGACCTCGAGCTGGACCTCTCCGGCGCCGGCGGCGCACGCACGCTGCGCATTGGCGCTCCCCAGGGCGCGCTGTCGGACGACGCCGACGCCGCTGCCCGCTGGCACGCGCAGGATCTCCTCCACGGGCTGCCCCGATTGCCGGCCTCCCAGGCGGAACACTGGACGCCACAGCAACTCTCGCTGGATCGGCTGCGCGCCTTCAGCGTGAAGAAGGGCTGCTACCCGGGACAGGAAATCGTCGCGCGCACGCACTTCCTCGGGCAGGCCAAGCGAGGCCTGGTTCTGCTCGAATCGGAGATGCCACTGGACGCCGGCGCGGACGTGCACGCCGGACCGCTCGCGCTGGGCAAGACCGTCGCCAGCGGAAACGACGGTCCGCATGCGCTCGCGCTGGCCGTGATGCCGATCGATCGCGAAGCGTCGCCGCTTCTGGTGGGCACCACGTCGGCACACGAACGCGCCTTGCTGGGCGGCCTTGCCAGGTGATCCCGGCCCGGGATCAGGACTCCTGACCCGAACGCTCACGCCGCCAGTGTTCGTGCCAGGCCTGGAACATCAGCACGTTCCACAGGTGCGTGTGCCATTTGCGCTCGCCCGCCAGAAACGCCTGCCACAGGCCGTTCACCGCGTCCGCGTCCAGGTGCCCCTCCGCGCGCAGGCGCGCGGGATCGAGCAATGACGACGCCCATTCGCGCAGGTCGCCCTTCAGCCATTCGCTGACCGGCGCACCGAAACCGCGCTTGCCGCGATCGACCATCGAATCGGGCAGGTAACGCCGCAACACACGCTTGAGCAGGTGTTTGTTGCCGTCGGGATGGCGCTTGAACACCAGCGGCAAGGACCATGCGAACTCCGCCACGCGCCAGTCCAGCAGCGGCGCGCGCGCCTCCAGGCTCACGGCCATGCTGGTCCGGTCGACCTTCACCAGCAGGTCCTCGGGGAGGTAGACGCTGAAGTCGGCCAGCATCATCGCGTCGGCCGGCGTGCCGGCGCCGCGCAGGGGATCGGGTTCGTCGTACAGCGTGTGCGGAAGCGATGCGCCGGGCACCACCGCGGCCGGGTCGCGCCAGCGCGCGATGCGCTGGCGGTACACCTCGCCGATGCCGCGTGCATCCATCTCCGCCGCCAGCGCCGCGAAACCGCCGGTGCGCGAGGCCTCGCCGTGCTCGCGCGCGCCGCGCGCCAGCGCCCGGCGCAGCGGCCCGGGAATGCGGCGCAGCCAGCCCCAGTTGCGCAGCGCGCGTTCGTAGCGTTTGTAGCCGAAGAACAGTTCATCGCCGCCGTCACCCGACAGGGCCACCGTCACGGCCGTTCGCGCCAGGCGCGCGACCAGCGCGGTCGGCACCTGCGACGCGTCGGCGAAGGGTTCGTCGAACATCGCCGGCAAGGTCGGGACCACCGCGAGCGCGTCGGCGCCGCTGACGTAGAGTTCGGTGTGCTCGGTGTGCAGATGTTCGGCCACTTCACGCGCCAGGTGCGCCTCGTCGTGGTGCGAGCGTTCGAAACCGATGGTGAAACTGCGCACCGGATGCCGGCTCTGTGCCTGCATCAGCGCGGTGACGACGGAGGAGTCCGTACCGCCTGACAGGAACACACCCACCGGCACGTCCGCGACCATGCGCAAACCCGTTGCGTCGCGGAGCAGTTCGTCCAGGCGGTTCTCCGCCTCCAGCACGTCGCCGGTGAACGGCGATGCGATCGCCGCCTGCATGCGCGAGCGTGGATCCCAGTAGCGGCGCTGGTCGCGATGCGGATCGTGCGCGCCGGCACCGCGCGCAACGGCCGCCGCGTCGATGCGCAGCAGCGCGCCTGGCAGCAGCTTGAAGGTATCCCGATGGATCGCGTGCGGCGCGGGGATGTAGTCCAGCCGCAACAGCAATGCCAGCGAATCCGGATCGACGCCGTTGTCGAACGCAGGATGCCGCCACAGCGCTTTCAGCTCGGAGCCGAACACGAACGTGTCGCCGGCCCAGCCGTAGTACAGCGGCTTCTTGCCCACGCGGTCGCGCGCCAGCCACAGGCAGCGCTCCTCGCGGTCCCACAGTGCGATGGCGAACATGCCGTTGCAGCGCGCGACGGTGTCTTCGATGCCCCACTCCACTACCGCGGCCAGCAGCACTTCGGTGTCGGAATGACCGCGGAACGCATGCCCGCGCGCGACCAGGACTTCGCGCAGTTCGGCGAAGTTGTAGATCTCGCCGTTGTAGGCCACCACGTAACGATTATCGGCCGAAGCCATCGGCTGATGGCCCAGCGGCGACAGGTCCAGGATGCTCAGCCGGCGATGCGCGAGCGCGATGCCGGCGGTGTCATCCACCCAGACACCGCGATCGTCGGGACCGCGGTGTTCCAGTGCATCGCCCATCGCGCCGGCCAGCGCGGTCAGGCGCCCGGCGTCGAGGTCCGGGGTCGGGCGCAACAGACCGGCCAGTCCGCACATGCGTTCGGGCTCAGGCCAGACGGTCGGCCGCCGCGACGATGTCGTCGTCGGACGGAATCACCAGGAACGCGGCGCCCGCGAGCGGCGTGTACGTGTCCACGCCCACCACCCGCTGGAACGGACGCGCGCCGTAACCGCCTTCGGCGATCGCGGTGAGCACGCCCTCGCCCACGCCGGCGCTATGGCGGCCTTCGTCGACGATGAGGATGCGCTTGGCCGTCTTCGCCTGTTCGCGGATGTAGGTCTCGTTGAGCGGCACCAGCCAGCGCAGGTCGACCACGCGCGCCTTCCAGCCGTGCTTGCCTTCGATGGTGCGGGCGGCGCGCAGGCTCATCGGCACGCCATTGCCGTAGGTGAAGATGACGAGGTCGTCATTGCCTTCGCCGTACACGCGGCCTTCGCCCAGCGTCATCGCCTCATCGGGCTTGGGATACGACGTCAGCCATTGGCCGTCGCCGGGTTCGTACAGGTCCTTGGTCATGTACAGCGCGATGGGCTCCAGGAACACGCTGACACGGCCATCCACCTTAGCCAGCGCCGTGAGCGTGCGCAGCATCGTCGCCGCATCGTCGCCGCGCGAGGGACATCCCACCACCAGCCCCGGAATGTCGCGCAGCGCGGTGATCGAGTTGTCGTTGTGGAAGTGGCCGCCGAAACCGCGCTGGTAGCCCAGGCCCGCGATGCGCACGACCATCGGGTTGGCGTACTGGTTGTTGCTGAAGAACTGCAGCGACGCCGCTTCGCCGCGGATCTGGTCGCAGGCGTTGTGGAAGTACGCCAGGTACTGGATTTCCGGAATCGGCAGCAGGCCGACGTTGGCGAAACCCTGCGCCATGCCCAGGATCATCGTCTCATCGAGCAGCGTGTTGAACACGCGGCGCGGACCGAAGGCCTTCTGCAGCCCCTTGGTCACCGTGTACACACCGCCCTTCTGCGCCACGTCCTCACCGAACAGCAGCGTCTCGGGATACTTGGCGAACAGGTCGTGCAGCGCGTTGTTGATCTGGATGGCGAGGTGGCGCGGCGGCTGGTTCTCCGGCAGTTTCGCCTCGCCGCCGAAAACCTCCAGGCGACGCGGCGCGAAATCGGCGCGTTCGGCTTCCTTCTGCACGTTCGCCGGCGTATACGGCGCCAGCGGCGCGATCACGTCCTGCAGCCGTTCCAGCTTCGGGCGGCGATCGGCCTCCTCAGCGGCGGCGAAGCACTTCTTCCGCGTCGCTTCGTACAGCTCCAGCACGTCGTCCTTCGACATCAGGCCCGATTCCAGCGCGATCGCCGCCGAACGCAGCAGCGGATCGGTGGCCTCCACCGCGCACAGCTCCTCGATCGAACGCCATTCGATCTCGAAGTCCGTGCCGGCGTGGCCCATGATGCGGGTCGTGCGCAGGTGCAGGAACGTCGGTCGGCGCGTGGTGCGGCAATGCTCGACGGCGCGCTGCACGTCGCCGTAGCCGCTGGCCAGATCGAGGCCGTCGGCGGCGAAGTAATCCAGCCCATCCATGTTGCGGAAGCGGTTGGCGATCC
This sequence comes from Lysobacter stagni, assembly GCF_030053425.1. Lineage (NCBI taxonomy): Bacteria > Pseudomonadati > Pseudomonadota > Gammaproteobacteria > Lysobacterales > Lysobacteraceae > Lysobacter > Lysobacter stagni. Next base: position 3,209,182 of record NZ_JASGBI010000001.1, read on the forward strand.
AGCCGCCGGGCGTCTTCACCGAGATGCCGATGCCGTTGTCCTCGCACACGAACAGCACGGGCGCGGGCAGCTTCTGGTAGGCCGTCCACGCGGCCGCATTGAACGCGGTCTGCGCGGTGGCATGGTTGGCGGACGCATCACCGAAGGAACACACGGCGATGCTGTCGTCGGGAATCGGCAACGCATGTCCCAGACGCTTGCCGGCTTCGATGGCGACGGCGGTGCCCAATGCCTTGGGCAGGTGCGAGGCGATGGTCGAGGTCTGCGGCAACACCCACAACGGCTTGCTGCCCCACACCTTGTGGCGGCCGCCGGAGGCCGGGTCGTCCTTGCTCGCGGCAAAGCTCAACGCCGAATCCATGATCGGATCCATGCCCGGCAGCTTGCGGAAGCGCTCGGCCATGAAGCCGCCCGAGCGGTAATGCAGGAACGCCGGATCGGTATGGCGCGTCAGGCGCGCGACCATCGCGTTGCCTTCGTGGCCGCTGGAACCGATGGTGTAGAAAACCTTGTTCTGCACGCGCAGCACGCGCGCCATCAGGTCCAGGTGGCGGCTGACCAGCTGCGATTCGAACAGCTCGCGGAAACCGCGCGCGTCGAGCGTGCTGCCGTCGAGGATGGCATCGCCCGGTGCGGGGCGCGCATCGGCGCGACCGGCCCAGGCCTTCACGAACTCGGTGAAGTTGACGTCGCAGATCTCGGCCCGGTTCAGGCCTTTCATGCGTGCGGGAATCGGATTCGGAATCGCGGACATGGGCGCTCGTGCTTGCTTCGTCGCCTGCGCAGGCCGGCGACCGGGGGATGGGTGTTCGGGGTCAGTCGGGCAGCGCAAGTCGCGAAGCGGCTTCGACCGGCGGCGACGGCATCGCAAGGAAACGCGGCGTCTGCCGCACGCGCTCCAGCCAGGCCTGCACGGCCGGGTAGGCAGACAGGTCGAAGCCGCCCTCGCCCGCCACGTCGGTGTAGGCGAACAGCGCGATGTCGGCGATGCCGTAAGCCTCGCCGTTGAACCATTCGTTCGACTTCAGGTGCTGCTCCATCACGGCCAGCGCCTGGTTTCCACGCTCGCGAAGTTGCGGCAGCGTGGCGCGGCGGGGCGAATCCAGGGGCGTCCAGCCACGCACGAAACGTGCGACGGCGATGTAGGGCTCGTGGCTGTACTGCTCGAAGAACAGCCAGCTCAGGACCTGTGCGCGCTGCCATGCGTCGCCCCCCCAGTACGGCGTGCCTTCGGCCAGCCAGCACAGGATCGCGTTCGATTCGGTCATGACGCGACCGTCGTCGAGCTCGATCATCGGCACCTTGCCGTTGGGGTTCTTCGCCAGGTATTCCGGCGTACGCGTCTCGCCGACGGTGCTGTCGACCTCGACCCACTTGAACTCGCGCTCAAGCTGGGTGAGCAGCAGGCGCAGTTTGTGGCAGTTGCCGGAACTGGAATAGCCGTAGACCGTGATCATGCGCGTCATCCCTTGGGTTGCTGGCGTTCACGCCGCGCGAGCCACTGCCCGCGCGACTGGCCCCAGATCTCGATGTCCTTCGTGTCGTACGGTGCCGGCAGGCGGCCCACGCGCAGCAATGTCGAGCCGAGCTTGGCGGCGACGGCCTTCGAATTGACGTTGTCCGGAGCGATGGTGTGGATCACCTCGCTCCAGTGCAGTTCGTCGAACGCCCAGTCGATGGCCGCGACCGCGGCCTCGGGCCCGTAGCCCCGGCCCCAGCGGTCGCGGACGATGCTCCAGCCGACCTCGGTACCCGGCCAGCCTTCCGGCTGCCAGGGGCCGACGCGGCCGACCCATTCGCCGGTGGCCTTCTCGATCACCGAGAACATCGCGGAGCCCTGCAGGTACCACACGCCGACCATCGCGGCGAAGCTGCGGTAGGCGGCCGAACGCGGCTCGATCCCGCCGATGTGGCGCGTGGCTTCCGCATCGGCCTTGAACGCCGCCCACGCCTCGAAATCGCCGGCCTGCGGCGGCCGCAGGATCAGGCGGGGCGTTTCGAGGGAGGGACCGAGCTGCATCGCCGGTCCCTGATCAGAACGCGTTGATGCCGGTGAGTTCGCGGCCGATCACGAGCTGGTGCACGGTTTCGGTGCCCTCGTACGTGATCACCGACTCCAGGTTCAGCGCGTGACGGATCGCGGCGTGCTCGGTGGTGATGCCGGCGCCGCCGAGCAGATCGCGGCATTCGCGCGCGATGTCGATGGCCATGCGGCAGTTGTTCCACTTCGCCAGGCTGACCTGCGCCGGCTGCATGTTGCCGGCGTCCTTCAGGCGACCCAGCTGCACCACCAGCAACTGCGCCAGCGTGATGCGACGCGCCATCTCGGCCATCTTGATCTGAGCGCTCTGCGTCGCCGCGACGGGGCGATCGAACAGGATGCGTTCCTTGGTGTAGTTCAGCGCTTCGTCCAGGCACGCGATGGCGGCACCGATCGGACCCCAGGTGATGCCGTAGCGCGCCTGCGTGAGGCAACCCAGCGGACCCTTCAGGCCCTTCACGTTGGGCAGGCGGTTGGCATCGGGCACGCGCACGTTGTCGAAGAACAGCGAGCTGGTGACGGACGCACGCAGGCTCATCTTGTGCTTGATTTCCTGCGCCGCGAAGCCGGGCATGCCCTTCTCGACGATGAAGCCCTGGATGCCCTCGTCGGTCTGCGCCCACACGATGGCGATGTCGGCCAGGTTGCCGTTGGTGATCCACATCTTGGAGCCGTTGAGGACCCAGTCGCCGCCGTCACGCTTGGCATTGGTCTTCATGTTGGCCGGGTCGGAACCGCCGTGCGGCTCGGTCAGACCGAAGCAGCCGATGACCTTGCCGGCGGCCATGTCCGGCAGCCAGCGCTGGCGCTGCTCTTCGCTGCCGTAGGCGTAGATGGGGTACATGCACAGCGACGACTGCACGCTGACGAAGCTGCGGATACCGCTGTCGCCACGTTCCAGTTCCTGGCAGATCAGGCCGTAGCTGACCGCGTTCAGGCCGGCGCAGCCGTACTTCTCGGGCAGCGAGGAGCCCAGCAGGCCCAGTTCGGCGATCTCGGCGACCAGTTCCTTCGGGAAGCGGCCCTGGTCGAATGCATCGCCGATGATCGGGATCACGCGCTCGTCGGTGAACCGCGCCACCGTGTCCTGTACGGCACGCTCCTCTTCGCTGAGCAGGGAGCGGACGTCGTAGAGGTCGTACGGATGCAGGGCCATGGCGCACTCGACTGGGGGAAAGACCGCCATTGTACGGGGCGTGCGCAGCCGGGGTAAGCCGCGTAAACGCTTGCAGCCCCGCAAATGCAGACGGGGCCGGATCGCTCCGGCCCCGTCGGGGTGCTGCATGTACGGCGTGGATCAGCCCTGGGTCGTACCGGCCGATGCCGAAGCGGTCTGGGTGACGACCTGGCCGTCGATGACCGGCAGGCGGTTGTTCACCGGACGGTCTTCCATGCGGATGGTCTGCTCCTGGCCGTTGTAGCGGTAGGTGACGTCATAGCCGACCACCTTGTCGTCCTCGCCCAGCAGGATGCGGCTGCCCGGCTTGCTGTCGGTACGCATGGTGCCGGTGGTGCCGTCCGGGTTGCGGAAGGTCACGTTGTAGCCGACGACCTTGGTCGACTGCGACGTCGACGAAGCGGTGTGGCACTGGCGCTCGGTGCGGCTGGTGACCTTGCCGCCGACGTGGCGCTTGTCGATCTGGTTGCCGATGAAGCCGCCGGCGACGGCGCCGCCCACGGTCGCGGCCTTCTTGCCGTTGCCGCCACCGACCTGGTTGCCCAGCAGGCCCCCGATGACCGCGCCCGCGACCGTGCCGCCGACGTTGCCGTCGCGTTCCGGCGCGCGTTCCTGCACGACGACGTCCTCGCAGACTTCATGCGGGGTCGAGGTGGTGCTGGTCTCGCGGATCGCGTCCGAACCGAGGACCGTGGCGTACTGCTTTTCCTTCTCGGAGATCGCCTTGACGTTGGTCACGTCGGCGTATTCCACGTTGCCCGAGGCGATCGCACCGTCGGCAGCGACGTCCTGGCCCTGTGCGGCCGGGTCGGACGAAAGTGCCGTCTGGGCATTGTCATGGCCGCGGAAACTGTTGAAGGCGGCAACTGCAACGCCGCCAACGAGAAGCGAGGCCAGAGCAACGGCGAGGATGTTCTTGTTCATTGTGAGCCTCTGCAGCGGGACGATCCCGCGGTGGTTGGATGGTGCCATTCGACCACTGGAAAGCTGAACGGCTGCCGATTTTTTAACATCAAGCTGTCGCGACTGTGAACTGGTTCAGGGGGCGTGTTAGCGTCAGTGAGACCGCCGTCAAACTGCATCTGCCATGGCCAACCCACTCACCGCCCCCCTGCTCTCCTTCCTGGGCAAGCTGAGCTTCCCGCGCCTGTTCCTGGTGACGGCGGCGCTGTTCGCCCTGGACCTGGTCGTGCCCGACTTCATCCCCTTTGCGGACGAACTGCTGCTGGGCCTGGGCACCCTGCTCCTGGCGGGCTGGCGCAAGCGCAAGGAACTCCCGGCTCCGCCGACCACGCCGCGCTGAGTGGACATGCTGGTCGACAGCCACTGCCACCTCGACGCCGCCGAATTCGACCCGGACCGCGACGACGTCATCGCACGTGCGCGCGCGGCAGGCGTGACGCATCAGGTCGTGCCGGCCGTCGATGCCGCCGGCTGGCCGAAGTTGCGTGACATCTGTGCCGCCGGCGATGGCCTGCATCCGGCGTACGGGCTGCACCCGATGTACCTGGATTCGCACCGCGACGAACACCTGTCGCAACTGCGCGGGTGGATCGAGAGCGAACGCCCCGTCGCGGTGGGCGAATGCGGACTGGACTATTTCGTCGAAGGGCTGGACCACGAACGCCAGCAGCACTTCTTCGAAGGACAGTTGCGGCTCGCGCGCGAATTCGATCTGCCCGTGATCGTGCATGCGCGTCGCGCGGTGGATGCGGTGATCGCATCGATCCGCCGCGTCGGCAGGCTGCGTGGCGTGGTGCACAGCTATTCCGGCAGCGAGGAACAGGCACGGCAACTGTGGCGCGAGGGTTTCCTGCTGGGCCTGGGCGGCCCGATCACCTACGACCGCGCGCAGCGACTGCGCCGTCTGGTGGCGACCATGCCACTGGAATACCTGCTGCTGGAGACCGATGCCCCGGATCAGCCCGATGCCGGCATCCGCGGCCAGCGCAACGAACCCGGTCGACTCACGGAAGTGCTGCGCACCGTCGCGCAGTTGCGCGACGAATCCGCCCAGCACATTGCGGCCACCACGACGGAGAACGCCCGCAGGCTGTTCGCCCTGTCTGCGTGATCAGCCGGCCGCGGCCCGCGGCTTGCGCAGCAATTCCAGCGCGCGCCCCACCGCCGCGAACGCGAACGTGCCGGTGATGTGCGTGGCCGCCCCCAGGCCGGCACCGCAGTCCAGCTTCAACGCGGCATCGCCGGATACCTGCGGGCGCAGGCCGCAGACGGTGCCGTCGGGCTGCGGGTACTTCACGTTCTCAAGCGAATAGATCGCCGAGATGCCGAAGTAGCGGTCGGTGTTCTTGGGGAAATTGAACTCGCTGCGCAGTTTCTTGCGCACCAGCGCGAGCATCGCGTCGTGTTCGGTCCGCGAGAGGTCGCGCACGCGCACCAGCGTGGGGTCCGTGCGCCCGCCCGCGGAGCCGACGACGATCAGCGGCAACTTGCGGCGCCGGCACCAGGCCGCCATGACCACCTTGGTGCGGAAGCTGTCGCAGGCATCGATGACCAGGTCGAAACCGCGGTCGAGCATTTCCTCCAGGTTCGTCGGCGTGACGAAACTGGGGATGGCCTCCACCGTGATCAGCGGATTGATGGCGCGGCTGCGCTCGGCCATCGCCTCCACCTTCACGCGGCCGTACTGTCCGGCGAGCGCGGGCAACTGGCGGTTGGTGTTGGACACGCACAGGTCATCGGCGTCGATCAACGTGAGATGGCCCACGCCAGTGCGCGCAAGCGCCTCGGCCACCCACGAACCCACGCCGCCCATCCCGACCACGGCGACCCGGCAGGTCGAAAGTCGCGCGACGGTACCCGCGCCATACAGCCGGTCGACGCCGGCGAAGCGTTCCAGCCAGGCTGGGTCGAGGGAAACTGCGGTATCCATGGGGCGGCATTGTATGCGCGCGGACGTGGCTTCCACCGCAAATGTGCGTGCTATCGTGCTGCGCATTCTTGAACGGAGGCCAGGCATGAGCACCCCGCCCAGTGGTTCGCGCAGCAACGCCACGAAGTATCTGTTCCTGTTCCTGGTCGGCCTGGTGATCGGCGTGGTCGCCACCGTGATGGCGGTGCGCGCCATCCAGGCACGCAAGGACCACTTCCCCGAGAGCGTGATGCACGTGCAGCAGTGGCATCTGGGCCAGCTCAAGCGCAAGGTCGAACAGAACCGCTGCGCGGCGACGGACATCCTGCCCAACCTCAAGGCGCTGCGCACGATGGCGGACGATCTGGAGTCCGCCTTCCCCGACCTGGCCGACGACAAGCGTTTCGCCGATCACGCCAGCCATCTGCGCGCGCGCCTGGATTCGGCGCTGGCCAGCCCGCCACTCAATTGCGCCGGCGTCGGCACCACGAACAAGGACATCGGCGATGCCTGCAAGGCCTGTCATCAGGACTTCCGCTGAGCTTTCCGGCGCACTCCCGCGCAGGTGAACGCCACCGCAAGGCGCGTCAAGCGCGTTGATGGGCAGTTCACCTGGGCGCATCTAGCGTGGACGCACGGCGACGGGCAACCCCGTCGCCCACCTCTCCACCACAGGAGTCGCGCATGAACATCCAGAACCTGCGTCTGCCTGGCATTGCCGCGGCGCTCACGCTCGCGCTTGCCGGCTGCGCCACGTCGTCGCCCGGCTACAGCAGCGCGCCGTCCCCCAGCTACGGCGGAAGCAGCAGTTATGGCGGAACGCCCGCCAACTGCTACGACTGCGGCACCGTGACCCGCATCGAGCAGGTTGCCACGGGCAGCAGCGCGCCCAGTGCGACAGGCGCCATCCTCGGCGGCATCGTCGGCGCCGTCGCCGGCCACGAGATCTCGGCACACACCGGCGGCAGCAAGGGCAACCAGAACGTCGCCGCGGCCGCGGGTGCGGTCGGCGGCGCGGTGGCTGGCAATGCCATCCAGAAGAACACCAACAGCGCGGCCTTCAACGTCTATGTGCGCATGAACGACGGCCGCACCACCGTGGTGACCCAGAAGGACCTGGATGGCATCCGCGAGGGTACCTACGTGCGCGTCTACAACGGGCGGGCCTGGGCCCAGTAGCTTTCAGCGCCGGCACTCGATGTTTCCGACGGCCCGCTCACGCGGGCCGTCGTTTTCTGGGCCGCACCCACGGCCTTTGCGCACCGCAGCATGACGCCGCGCTCACCCGGCCCCGCGCTAAATGTCGGACCACGCGCCATCCAGGAATCGCCCCCGGGCGTCTGAAGGACCAGAGATGAAGAACCCCGTCGTGCATGCCCTCGCCACCGGCGCCGTGCTGGTCGGCGCCATCGCCGCAACGAACGCGGCACTTCCCGACGCCACGACGAATCCGCTGCGCGTCAGCATGGTCGCCCTTCCGGGCAACGGCAGCGGCTTCCTCGGTGCGGTCGAGGTCACCGTGACCAACACCAGCCGCCACACCGTGCGGCTGCCGCAATGGCAACTGCCATCGGAATCTCCCGAGGCCCGCCAGTTCACCGTCGCTCGCGATGGCGAACCCGTGCCGTACGAAGGGCCGCTGATCAAGCGCGGGCTGCCGCAGGCATCCGACTTCGCGATCCTGCGTCCCGGCGAAACCCGACGCGCGGTGGTCGACCTCACCGCGACCTACGACCTGGCGCGCAGCGGCGACTACCTGGTCACTTTCAACATGCCGCTGCAGCATGCGTCGCTGTCGAACGGCCGCATGCTGCGCCAGGGCAATGGTCTGCCGATGACGGCACGCAGCGAGACACTGCGCCTGTGGGTGGACGGGAACGATCAGCTCGGCGCGCAACGCACCGAAGCCGTGAACGCGAAGAAGCCCGGCGCCGGCGGAACCGTGGTCAACGGCGTGACGTACAAGAGTTGCAGCACGACCCAGATCGACACGCTGGGAAGTGCGATCTCGTCTGCGCGTGGCTATTCGGAGAATGGCAAGGGGTATCTCAACGCAGGTACGGTGGGCGCTCGCTACAGCACCTGGTTCGGCGCCTACACGTCACAGCGATACACGACCGCGCGCCAGCATTTCGCCGCCATCGACACGGCCATGGACCAGGGCAACGGCGAGGTCACCATCAACTGCGGTTGCAACCAGAGCTACTACGCCTACGTCTACCCGACGCGGCCCTACGAGATCTTCGTCTGCCGCGCCTTCTGGAACGCGCCGCTCACCGGCACCGACTCGAAGGCCGGCACCCTGATCCATGAGATGAGCCACTTCAACGCGGTCGCCGGTACCGACGACGTCGTATACGGCCAGACCGGTGCGCGGAACCTGGCGGCGACGAATCCCGCAGCGGCGCTCGACAACGCGGACAACCACGAGTACTTCGCCGAGAACACACCGGCGCAGAACTGACCGGCGGCACAAAAAGAAAGCCCGGCATTCGCCGGGCTTTCACAAGCACATCGCGCGGTTCGCGCGATCGCCTCGAGCAGCAATCAAAGCGGCTGGACGGCGTCGGCCTGCAGACCCTTCTGACCCTGGACGACCGTGAAGGAAACCTTCTGGCCTTCCTTCAGGCTCTTGAAGCCCTGGGTCTGGATCGCGCGGAAATGCACGAACACGTCTTCGCCGTTTTCACGGCTGATAAAGCCGAAGCCCTTCGCATCGTTGAACCACTTGACGGTACCGGTTTCACGGTTCGACATTGTTGACTTACTCCTTGGAACGTTGCTGGTTGAAAACGCGACGGTCGCGTGCTGGTTGCAAGGAGGAAGCGAGGTGCAACGATGTAGCGGATCGATGATCAACCGCATCGGGCCACGATTCACGGTGACCCTGGCAAACACAGCGCCCGCACGGTACCCCGCGCTGGGTGAAAATGCAATCGGGGCAAAGTGCCCGTCGGAAGGGGGCAAGAACGCATGGATTTACAGGCGCTTTACTACGTCCTGGCGGGCATCCTGATCCTCGTCGGCATCGCCGGCACGGTGCTCCCCGCCCTGCCCGGACTCCCCCTGGTTTTCATCGGCATGCTGCTGGCCGCCTGGGCCGGCGACTTCCAGCGGGTGGGCTGGATACCACTGGTCGTACTGGGCCTTCTGACCGTGCTCTCGCTGGGCATCGACCTGCTGGCGACGTCGCTCGGCGCCAAGCGCGTCGGCGCCAGCCGGCTGGCAGTCACCGGCGCACTGCTGGGTACCCTGGCCGGCCTGTTCTTCGGACTGGTCGGGCTGTTCGTCGGCCCCTTCGTGGGTGCGCTGGTGGGCGAACTCATCCACGGACGCGAAGTGCGACGTGCCGCCACGGTCGGCTTCGGTACCTGGCTCGGCATCGCGCTCGGCGTGGTGCTCAAGATCGGGCTCGCGTTCGCGATGCTCGGACTGTTCGCGTTCGCCTGGTGGTTCTGACCGCCGCGAAGTTCATCAACGACCCGGCGCACCGGTGTCAAACTGCGCCCCCTGCGTTCGCCCCCCACGAGTCACGCATGCCATCACCCGCCCCGCTGCATCCGCACATCCGCCTGAAGCAGGAAATCCTGCTGGTCGCCCTGCTCTCGACGCCGGCCATGGCGTCCGCCCAGGTGCCGGCCAAACCCGCCACGCCGGAAGCGTGCGTGTCGATCACCGCCGATGCCGATCGCCTCGCCTGCTACGACGCGGCGCTGGGTCGGAACGCACGCGACACGCGCGGCGCGGACATCGCGGCGAAGGAAGCCAAGGCCATCCAGAAGAACCTGGAGCTGGCCGAACAGGTCGCCCCCGAGGCGACTCCGCCAGCGCCTTCGGCCGGCGGCGGCGGCGACGTGTACCCGCACGAAGACCCACTGCATACCGCGATCGCCAACGCGGGCAAGGGCTCCCTGCTCGACAGCCGCTGGGAACTGGCGAAGGACTCCAAGCTGGGCGTGTTCAATTTCCGCGCCTACAAGCCGATGTACCTGCTGCCCGCGTTCTGGAGCAGCACCCCCAACGAGACACCGATCTCACCCAACCCGAACAACACGGTCGACGCACCGATACCGGTGGACGCGCTGGAGGCAAAGTTCCAGATCAGCTTCAAGACCAAGGCCTGGGAGAACATCTTCGGCGACAACGGCGACCTGTGGATGGCCTACACGCAGAGCTCGCGCTGGCAGGTCTACAGCCCGGACACCTCGCGCCCGTTCCGCGAGACCAACTACGAGCCGGAGGTGATGCTCACCTTCCGCACCAACTACCGCCTGGCCGGCTGGAACGGCCGCCTGCTCGGCATCGGCGTCAACCACCAGTCCAATGGCCGCGCGGACCCGCTCTCGCGCAGCTGGAACCGCGTGGTCGGCATGGTCGGGCTGGATCGCGACAACTGGGCGGTGGTCGTGCGTCCCTGGTGGCGCGTGAACGAGAGCTCGAGCGACGACAACAACGCCGACATCGAGGATTACGTGGGTCGCGGCGATGCGACGGTCGTCTACACCTACGGCGGTCACCAGTTCTCGCTGATGGGCCGGCATTCGCTGCGCGGCGGCGACCGCTCGCACGGCGCCGTGCAGCTCGACTGGGGCTTCCCGATCCACAACAGCCTGCGCGGCCACGTGCAGATATTCGACGGCTACGGCGAGAGCCTGATCGACTACAACCACCGCGCGACCTACATCGGCCTGGGAATTTCGCTGCTGGAGTGGTACTGATCCCCCGGTATCCTCGACCCGGCCCATCAACGACAGGATGTCCATGACCCCGCCCCTCGACCGCCCCCGCCGCTCGTTCTTCGCCTATTCGGCCGCGCTGCTGGGAACGCTCAGCCTGTTCGCGGTGCTGTGCTTCCACTTCCCGGAACTGCTGACCAGCAAGGAGTTCCGCACCGTCTACAGTGAAGTGTTCGCGCGGCACCTGCTGCTCGTGGGACTGGTGGCCGCATTCTGCATGGGCACCGTGGCGATCCTGCGCGACCGCAATCGCCGGGTGGCACTGCTGGGCGTGGGCAGCGCCACGATGGCGGTGCTGCTGGGCGGCACCAACGTGCAGTTCGATGCCATCGGGCGGACGCCTTATTCGCTCGGCCTGGACTGGTTCGTCATTTCGCTGTTCTTCTCGGCGCTGGTGTTCGTGCCGCTGGAACGTTACCTCGGACAGCGCGCTGTCTCGCCGCTGCGTCCGGGCTGGCGCACCGACGTGACGTATTTCTTCCTGAGCCACGTGCTCGTGCAGTTCATCCTCATCCTGGTGACCGCATCGACGTCGACCGTGGCCACGCTGGCCGCGTTCCCTTCGCTGAAGGCGCTGATCCAGTCGATGCCGGTGTGGGCGCAGTTCCTGATCGCCGTGTTCGTCGCCGACCTGGCGCAGGCGCTGCTGCATCGTGCGTACCACAACACGCCGTGGCTCTGGCGCTTCCACGCCGTGCACCACTCCAGCCGCGAGATGGACTGGCTGGCCGGTTCGCGCATCCACATGGTGGAGATCGTGCTCACGCGCAGTGCGGTGATGCTGCCGTTGCTGGTGCTGGGCTTCTCGGCTTCGGCGGTGAACGCGTACGTGATCCTGGTCGGCCTGCAGGCCGTGCTGGCCCATGCCAACCTCGGCATCCGCTTCGGGTGGCTGGAATACGTGCTGGTGCTGCCGCGCTACCACCACTGGCACCACGCCCGGCACCGCGACTACATCGACGTGAACTACGCCATCCACCTGCCGCTCGTGGACATGCTGATGGGCACCTTCAAGTTGCCGCCGGAGCCGGCATGGCCGGAGGAGTACGGCGTGATGAAACTGGAAACGGTGCCGCGCGGCATCCTGCGCCAGCACGTGATGCCCTTTCTCTCGCGCAAGACCTGGGACGACCACGTCGCCTGAGTTCCTGCGACCGGCCGTGCCGCCGGTCGCAGCCGGTGCGATGCCTCTGGGCGATCATGTCTCCCGTTGGTTCCGGGAGATCGCATGCAGGGAGACGCCGTGATGAAGATGCGCCGCATCCTTTCGCTGGACGGAGGTGGCATCCGCGGGCTGGTCAGCTGCCTCTGGCTGGAAGGCGTGGAAGACGCCCTCGCCCAGGGCGGCAAGCCCGGCCTGCTGAAGCAGTTCGATCTGCTGGCCGGCAGCTCCACGGGCGCGATCGTCGCCTGTGGCCTGGCCATGGGCCTGCCGCCGACACAACTGGCCGAGCTCTACCGCAGCAATCGCCATCTGATCTTCCCCGGCATGGCCGACCGCCTGTGGTCACGGGCGACGCGTTTGTTCACACAGGGCGTGTCTGCGCCGCGCTACGACGCGAAGGGGCTGGAGAAGGTGCTGAAGAAGGTGTTCGGCGCCACCACGCTAGGCCAGGCGAAGAAGCCGCTGCTGGTCACCAGTTACGACACCATCGAACGCAAGCCCATCGTGTTCAAGAGCTTCAAGCCCGAACACGCGAACCTGCCGATGTGGGAAGTGTGCCGCGCCTCGTCGGCCGCACCCACCTACTTCCCTGCGTTCGCCATGAAGGTCGAAGGGCGGGCGCGTTCGATGATCGACGGCGGCGTGGTCGCCAACAATCCCACCGCGTGCGCCATCGCCGAGGCACTGCGCAAGGACGCACGCGTGGACAGCGCGCAGGACCTGGTGGTGCTTTCGGTGGGCACGGGCCAGCGCAACCGTCCCATCGACCTGAAATCCGCGCAGGAATGGGGCGCGGTGGAATGGGCCATCCCCATCATCGACGTGCTGTTCGACGGCAACACCGATGCGGTGGACTACATCGCGCAACACCTGGTCGGCGACGGTTACTTCCGCCTGCAGGCCGACCTGCTGACCGGACTGGACGACCTGGACGATGTCAGCGCGACGAACATCGCCGCGCTGGAATCGATGGCGCGCACCTATCTCCTGCAGGCGGAGACGCGGAAGAAACTGGCGGGGCTGGTGGCGAAGCTGTAGTTCGGCATCCCCGGTCGGCGCCCTTCTGTAACGGAACGTCGATGCAGTCGCTTCGCCGGCCCTCACCCCAACCCCTCTCAGCTCTGCACTCCCTTCGGTCGCCGCAGGGAGAGGGGCGCTCGAGCTTCGCGGTTTACGCGACGACCACCGGAATCTTGCCGATCTTCGCCTGCCATTCGCGCGGGCCTGTCTGGTGCACGGATTCGCCGGTGGAATCCACGGCAACCGTCACGGGCATGTCCTGCACGTCGAACTCGTAGATCGCTTCCATGCCCAGGTCGGCGAAACCGACGACCTTCGCGGCCTTGATCGCCTTCGAGACGAGGTACGCCGCGCCACCGACCGCCATCAGGTAGGCCGACTGGTGCTTGCGGATGGCTTCGATGGCGGCCGGGCCGCGCTCGGCCTTGCCGACCATGCCCAGCAGGCCGGTCTGTGCCAGCACCTGTTCGGTGAACTTGTCCATGCGCGTGGCGGTGGTCGGGCCGGCCGGGCCGACGACTTCATCGCGCACCGGATCGACCGGGCCGACGTAGTAGATGAAGCGGCCGCGCAGGTCGACCGGGAGCTGCTCGCCCTTGTTGAGCATGTCGACCATGCGCTTGTGCGCGGCGTCGCGACCGGTCAGCAGCTTGCCGTTGAGCAGCAGCACCTCGCCCGGCTTCCAGCTGGCGACATCTTCCTTGGTCAGCGTGTCCAGGTTGACGCGGCGGCCCTTGGAAGCGTCGTACGTGAGCTCCGGCCAGTCGGCCAGCGACGGCGGGTCCAGCATCACCGGACCGCTGCCATCGAGCGTGAAATGCGCGTGGCGCGTGGCGGCGCAGTTCGGGATCAGCGCCACCGGCAGGTTGGCTGCATGCGTCGGGTAATCCTTGACCTTGATGTCGAGCACCGTGGTCAGACCGCCCAGGCCCTGCGCGCCGATGCCCAGCGCGTTGACCTTCTCGTACAGCTCCAGGCGCAGTTCCTCGGCGCGATTCGACGCACCGCGCTGCTGCAACTCGGTGATGTCGATGGGCTCCATCAGCGCTTCCTTGGCCAGCAGCATCGCCTTCTCGGCGGTGCCGCCGATGCCGATGCCGAGCATGCCCGGCGGGCACCAGCCCGCGCCCATGGTCGGCACGGTCTTGAGCACCCAGTCGACGATGGAGTCGGACGGGTTGAGCATCGCGAACTTCGACTTGGCTTCGGAACCGCCGCCCTTCGCGGCGACGATCACGTCGACCGTGTTGCCCGGCACGACCTTCACGTTCACCACGCCCGGCGTGTTGTCCTTCGTGTTGGTGCGCTTGCCGGCGGGGTCGGCCAGCACGCTGGCGCGCAGCTTGTTGTCCGGATGGTTGTAGGCGCGGCGCACGCCTTCGTGGACCATGTCCTCCACGCCCATCGTGGCGTCGTCCCAGCGCACGTTCATGCCGATCTCGAGGAACACCGTGACGATGCCGGTGTCCTGGCAGATCGGGCGGTGACCCTCGGCGCACATGCGCGAGTTGATCAGGATCTGGGCGATGGCGTCCTTCGCGGCCGGCGACTCCTCGCGCTCGTAGGCGGCGGCGAGGCTCTGGATGTAGTCGACCGGGTGGTAGTACGAGATGTACTGGAGCGCGTCGGCGACGCTCTGGATGAAGTCTTCCTGCTTGATGACGGTCATGACTGCGGAATCGGCTGCCGGTGGGGTCGCGGATGGAGCCTTCCATTTTAGGCCAAACCGGCCACCGCCCCCGGCTGTCACAATGGGACGCCCCGTTTCGTCCTGGCCGCATGAACGCCACGAACGCCCCCGACACGGTCTTCGAGACCCAGCGCCCCCGCCTGTTCGCCCTCGCCTACCGCCTGCTCGGCAGCCGCAGCGAGGCCGAGGACGTGGTGCAGGACGCCTGGCTGCGCTGGCACCAGACCGACCGGGCCGCCGTCCGCGACCCGGAAGCCTGGCTGGTGACCGCGACCACCCGCCTGGGCATCGATCGCCTGCGTGCCGTCCGCAGCGAACGGATCGCCTATCCCGGCCCCTGGCTGCCCGAACCCCTGACCGTGGACGAATCGCCAGGGCCGGAGCACCGGAGCGAGCTGGCCGAACAGGTGTCGATCGCCTTCCTCGCCGTGCTCGAGCGGCTGGGCCCGGAGGAGCGCGCGGCCTTCCTGCTCAAGGAGGCCTTCGACTACGACTACGACCAGATCGCCGAACTGCTGGATCGCACCGAGGCGAACTGCCGCCAGATGGTGCACCGTGCGCGCGAACGCCTGCAGTCGGGCCGCCCGCGCTTCGAGGTCGAACCGGCACGGCATCGCGAGCTGCTGGAGCGTTTCATGCACGCGGCGCAGCGCGGCGACCGCGGTGCCATCACCGGGTTGCTCGACGCCAACGCGCGACTGGTGAGCGATGGCGGCGGCAAGGCGCGTGCCGTGATCCGCCCGCTGCTGGGCGGCGAACGCATCGCACGCCTGTACTGGGCGGTGGCGCGTCGCAACGGGTATTCCGACTGGCGGATGGGCACCCTCAACGGCGAGCCCGCGGTGCTGGGCTACACGGACGGTGTGCTGACTTCGGCGACGGTGGCCGTCAGCGACGGCGAACACATCCTCGAGCTGCTCACGCTGCGCAATCCGGACAAGCTCCCTATTCCCCACTGAGCATCCACGCCGTGCAACGCGGCGTTCCATGGATGCAGCCGCACGCTGTCACAACCTCGCCCCCGGCGACGTCTTCCTGATACCGCGGCCATTCGAGGCCGCTTCGAGGAAAGAAAGACATGAGCAGCTCCTACGTCAGCCACACCCCGCGCGTCGACTACATCAAGCATGCCAAGGAAGCCTTCCAGGCCCAGGTCAAACTGAGCATGGCGGTGCACGCCGGCAGCCTCGGCTCGAACCTGGTCGAGCTGGTTTTCCTGCGCGTTTCGCAGATCAACGGCTGCGCCTATTGCCTGGACATGCACACCACGGCGCTGCGCAAGGGGGGCGAGGACCAGCGTCGCCTGGACACCCTTGCCGGCTGGCGCGACAGCCCGCTGTTCGACGGCCGCGAACGCGCGGCGCTGGACTGGGCGGAAGCGCTGACGCGCCTGGAAAACGGCCACGTGGCCGATGACGTGTTCGAGGCGCTGCGCCCGCACTTCGACGACCGCGGCATCGCCGAGTTGACCTTCGCGGTCGGCGTGATCAATTCGTGGAACCGCATCAACGTCAGCCTGCGCACGACGCTGCCCTGATGCGCGCGACGCCACCGTCCCGGCTCCGGCCGGGACGCGTGGCGGGGTGTCTCAGGCCGCGTCGGCCTTCGTCGTGAACGATTCGCCGCAACCGCACTCGGCGGTGACATTGGGGTTGCGGAACAGGAACTGCTCGCCCAGGCGCTGCTTGACCAGGTCGATCTGCGTGCCGTCGACCAGCGGCAGGCTCAACGCGTCGACGTAGATGCGCACGCCATCCTGCTCGAAGACCGTGTCGTCGGCGCCCTGCTCGCGGGTCAGGTCGGCCTTGTACTGCCAGCCCGAGCAGCCCGTGCGGGACACGCCGAAGCGCAGGCCGATCGCGCCGGGATCTTCGACGAGATAGCGCTGGACGCGGGCGAGAGCAGCAGGAGCAAGGGTCACGGCCATGGAGACTCCGACGTTACATCAACGGGTTACGGCAAGGATTATAGCGACGCGATGCCGGGCGTTCGGTAAACTCCGGCCTTTCCCCTAATTGGCCCGAACAGGCCAGGATTCAAGAGCATGACGGTGGTCAGCGTCGAACAGGCGCTCGCGGGCAAGATCCCGGCGGGCGGCGAAGTCACGGTCCGCGGCTGGGTGCGCACGGTGCGCGGCACGGCCGGGCTGGCCTTCATTCATGTGACCGACGGTTCGTGCTTCGCTCCGATCCAGGTCGTCGCCACCGACACGCTCGCCAATTTCGACGACATCAAGCGCCTGACGACCAGCTGCTCTGTGATCGCCACCGGCACCCTGGTCGCGTCCCAGGGCAAGGGCCAGTCCTTCGAGATCCAGGCCAGCGCGGTCGAGGTGGTCGGCTGGGTCGAGGACCCGCTGACCTACCCCATCCAGCCCAAGCCGATGACGCCGGAATTCCTGCGCGAAGTCGCGCACCTGCGTCCGCGCACCAACCTGTTCGGCGCCGTCACCCGCATCCGCGACTGCCTGGCCAAGGCCGCGCACCGCTACTTCCACGAGAACGGCTTCTACTGGATCTCCACGCCGATCATCACCACCTCCGACGCAGAAGGCGCGGGCCAGATGTTCCGCGTCTCCACGCTGGACATCGCCAACCTGCCGCGCGGCGAGAAGGGCGAGGTCGACTTCAGCCGTGACTTCTTCGGCAAGGAAACCTTCCTGACGGTGTCGGGCCAGCTCAACGTCGAGGCCTACGCGCTGTCGCTGAGCAAGGTCTACACCTTCGGGCCCACGTTCCGCGCCGAGAACAGCAACACCACGCGCCACCTGGCCGAGTTCTGGATGATCGAGCCGGAAATCGCCTTCGCCGACCTCGCCGAGGACGCGCGCGTGGCCGAGGAATTCCTGAAGTACATGTTCCGCGCCGTGCTCGACGAGCGCGGCGACGACATGGCCTTCATCGCCGAGCGCGTGCAGAAGGACGCCATCACGCGGCTGGAGTCGTTCGTCAACGCGCCGTTCGAACGCATCGAGTACACCGACGCGATCAAGCTGCTGCAGAGCGCCAACAAGAAGTTCGACTTCCCGGTCGAATGGGGCCTGGACCTGCAAACCGAGCACGAGCGCTGGCTGACCGAGGAACACGTCGGTCGTCCGGTCGTGGTCACCAACTACCCCGAGCACATCAAGGCCTTCTACATGCGCCTGAACGACGACGGCAAGACCGTCGCCGCGATGGACGTGCTGGCGCCGGGCATCGGCGAGATCATCGGCGGCAGCCAGCGCGAGGAGCGCCTGGACATGCTGGATGCGCGCATGGCGCAGTTCGGCCTGGATCCGGCGCACTACGGCTGGTACCGCGACTTCCGCCGCTACGGCACGGTGCCGCATGCCGGCTTCGGTCTGGGCTTCGAGCGTCTGGTGGTCTACGTGTGCGGCCTGAGCAACATCCGCGACGCGATCCCCTACCCGCGCGCGCCCGGCAGCGCGGAATTCTGATCCGACGGCCATGACGGACACCGTCACGCTGTACCGTCCGACCGGTCCCGAGGAAATGGCCCTGCTGGAAGCCGCGGGCTTCCGGCGCTGGCCACCGCGGCTGCCCGAACAGCCGATCTTCTATCCGGTGACCAACCAGCAGTATGCGATCGAGATCGCGACACGCTGGAACATCAGGGACAGCGGTGTCGGCTATGTGACCCGGTTCGAGGTGGAGCGCGGGTTCATGGAACGCTATCCGATCCAGAAGGTCGGCGGCGCCCACCACACGGAATGGTGGGTTCCTGCCGAGGAACTCGAGGCACTCAACGACCATATCGTCGGCCTCATCGAAGTCGTGGGGGAATACCGCCCCGACACTGCAACGGAACACCTGTGATCCTTTTCTTTGCCCTGCTCTTCGTCGCCATCGCCATCGCGGGCTTCTGCGCGTTCGTGATCTTCTGGCCGCTGTCGCTGGTGCACATCCGCGACCGTCATCCGCAGTTGCAGTCGCAATTGGGCGAAGGTGCGTTCGCGCGGCCCTCGGCGTGGGGCTGGCTGCTCAAGCGCGGCTACCTGTTGGCGAACGACGGCAACCTCAACGGCCTGGCCAACCCGGCGCGCATCTCGCTGTTGACCATCATTTCCGGGCTCGTGTGCGCCGCCCTGCTCTGGCTGCTTTCCATGGTGATCGGATGAACGAAGAAGCCAATCGCGATCAGTGGTGGCTCGCCACCCTGGGCCGCACCGTGATCTGGGCGCGCCTGCGCATGCTCGACGCCGGCACCGCCGAAGTGCTCGACAGCGACGGTGTCAGCCAGCCGTACGACAGCGAGGACAGTGCCCGCGCGGCGCTGATGGACGCGGAGTTCGTCTCCCTCGACGGGCTGGACGAGGACGACGCGCGCGATCGCGGCTTCTCGCTCGACGAACTCACGCCCCCCAGCGGCGAACACGTCGACGTGCTGCGCCCGCAGATGGTCCAGCAGCTTCCTTCGCGTCACTGACGGAACACGGCCATGTACCTGCCACGCGCCTTCGCCGAACGCGACCTGGACGCGCTGGATCGCATGGCCGGGCGCGACCGTTTCATCACGCTGGTCACCGTTCGCGACGGCGAGCCCACCGTCAGCCATCTGCCCGTGCTGTATCGCCGCCAGGGCGAACGCGTCGAACTGATCGGCCACTGGGCGCGGCCCAATCCGCAGGCAACGCACGCGGGCCCCGCGCTCGCCATCTTCCACGGCCCGCACGCGTACGTGTCGCCGGGCTGGTACCCCGACAAGGAAGACGCCGCGCGCGTTCCGACCTGGAACTACGCTGTCGCACACCTGCGCGGCACGCTGTCCACGTTCGAGGATGACGCATCGCTCGCCGAGGTCGTGGACGGCCTGAGCATCGAGTTCGAGGCCACCGTCGGCGGAGACTGGCGCTTCGAGTCCGGACGCGACGAGTTCCGTCGACAGCTGCGCGGCATCATCGGCTTCCGTTTCGTGGCCGACGACATCGCGCTGAAGTTCAAGCTCAGCCAGAACCACCCGATGCCCAATCGCGAAGCCGTCGCGGCGCGACTGGAAGCGCAATCGCGCGAGGCCAGCCGCGACACCGCCGCGCTGATGCGCGAGCGTATGAACGAACCGACAGGAGACTGACGTGGACCTCGACCTCACCGGAAAGCATGCCCTCGTCTGTGGTGCCAGCCAGGGCATCGGCCTGGCCACCGCGCAGGCATTGGCGGACCTCGGCGCCGACGTCACGCTGCTCGCACGACGCGAAGAGCGCCTGCGCGAACTCGCCGCCTCGCTCGCCACCGACAAAGGGCAGACACACGGCTGGATCGCCGCCGACGGCGCCGACACCGACACGCTGCGCGCGAAGGTGCAGGCGCTGGTGAATGGCAAACCGGTGCACATCCTCGTCAACAACAGCGGCGGACCGCCGCCTGGCACCGTGCGCGGCGCGGACATCGCCGCGTTCGAAGCCGCCTACCGCCAGCACCTCATCGCCAACCACGTGCTGGCCGAAACGGTGATTCCCGGCATGGAGCGCGATGGCTACGGCCGCATCGTCAACGTCATCTCCACCTCGGTGAAGGAGCCGCTGCAGGGCCTGGGCGTGTCCAACACCACGCGATGGGCCGTAGCCAGCTGGGCCAAGACGCTGGCGACGGAACTGGCGCCCAAGGGCATCACCGTCAACAACGTGTTGCCGGGCTCGACCGAAACGCCGCGCATCGAGCAGATCATCGACAACACGTCGGCCAAGACGGGCCGCAGTCGCGAGGAAGTGTTCGAGAAGATGGTGTCGGAAATCCCGATGCGCCGTTTCGCCCGCCCGCAGGAAACCGCCGCGGCGATCGCGTTCCTGTGTTCGCCGGCGGCCTCGTACATCACCGGCGTGAACCTGCCGGTGGACGGCGGGCGCACGCGGTCGCTCTGAGGCATGGAGGCCCGCGCGAACCGGGCCTTCGGGCAGAGGCCGACCATACCCATCAGCACGGCACACCCGCACTGTTAAGCTAGTCCGATGCGCCTTCGCCACTTCATCGCCGGTGAGCCACGCGAGCCCGTATCGAACCGGTGGGGCGAAGTCTTCGATCCCGCGAACGGCAAGGCCTTCGCCGAGGTCGCGCTGGGCGATGGCGCCGACGTTGAGGCCGCCATCGTCGCGGCAGAGGCGGCTTTCCCGGCCTGGTCCTCCCTGCCCCACACCGAGCGTGCGCGTTGGCTGGAGAAGCTGGCCGACGCACTCGAAGCCAAGCTGGACGATTTTGCCCATGCCGAGTCGCGCGACGGCGGCAAGCCCATCAAGCTGGCACGCGAGGTGGAGATTCCCCGCGCCATCAGCAACCTGCGCTTCTTCGCGCATGCGGCCACGCAGTTTGCCAGCGAATCGCACCACGGCCAGGCCGGCCTGAACTACACGCTGCGCCAGCCGCTGGGCGTGGTCGCGACGATTTCGCCGTGGAACCTGCCGCTGTACCTGTTCACCTGGAAGATCGCCCCGGCGCTGGCCGCCGGCAACGCGGTCGTCGCCAAGCCGTCGGAAGTCACGCCGGTGACGGCGACGATGCTGGGCGAACTCGCGGCGCAGATCGGCTTTCCCAAGGGCGTGCTCAACATCGTGCACGGCCTGGGTCCCGAGGTTGGCGAACCGTTGGTGAGCGATCCCCGCGTGAAGGCCGTTTCGTTCACCGGCAGCACCGCGGTCGGTCGCCGCATCGCGGGCATCGCCGCTCCCCTGCTGAAGAAGGTCTCGCTGGAACTGGGCGGCAAGAACCCCACCGTGGTGTTCGCCGACAGCGACTGGCGCGACCACATGGACACCCTGGTGCGTTCCGCGTTCCAGAACTCCGGACAGATCTGCCTGTGCGGCTCGCGCATGCTGGTCGAGCGCAGCATCTACAGCGAGTTCCGCGACACGCTGGTCGAGCGCGCGCAGCAGTTGCGCGTGGGCGATCCTATCGACCATGACAACCACCTTGGACCGCTCGTATCCAGGCCCCATTTCGACAAGGTCATGGCCGCGTTGCAGCGCGCCCGTGACGAAGGCGGAAAGGTGCTGTGCGGCGGAACCTCGCTGGACCGCCCAGGCTGGTTCGTCGCGCCCACCGTGATCGAGGGGCTCGGTCCCGACTGCGCGAGCAACCGCGACGAGATCTTCGGCCCGGTGGTCACGCTGCAGCCGTTCGATTCGGACGAGGAAGCGCTCGCGCTGGCCAATGCGGGCGACTACGGCCTGGCCGCATCGGTATGGACGCGCGACCTGCGCCGCGCGCACCGGTTCGCCGCCCGCCTGCGCGCCGGCATGGTGTGGGTGAACACCTGGCTGCAACGCGACCTGCGTACGCCCTTCGGCGGCATGGGCGCGTCGGGCCTCGGCCGCGAAGGCGGATTCGAGGCGATGCGATTCTTCACCGACGCCAAGAACGTCGGACTGCAACTGGATTAGGACGTACCCGAAATGACCGACAGCCCACTGAACGAACTCCTCGAGAAGAACCGCGAATGGTCCGAGCGCATCCAGCGCGAAGACCCCGGATTCTTCGAGCGCCTCTCGCTGCAGCAGGCGCCGGAATATCTGTGGATCGGCTGCTCGGATTCGCGCGTTCCGGCCAACCAGATCATCGACATGGCGCCGGGCGAGGTGTTCGTCCACCGCAACATCGCCAACGTGGTGGTGCACACCGATCTCAACTGCCTGTCGGTCATCCAGTTCGCGGTGGACGTGCTGAAGGTCAAGCGCATCCTCGTCGTCGGACACTACGGCTGCGGCGGCGTGCACGCGGCGCTGCACGGACGGCGCGTGGGCCTGGCCGACAACTGGCTGCGGCACGTCTCCGACGTGGCCGAGAAGCACTGCGGGTGCATCGAACACGCGCACGAAGGCGAGCGCCACGACCGCCTGTGCGAGCTCAACGTGATCGAACAGGTGCAGAACGTGTGCCTGACCACGATCGTCCGCGACGCCTGGGCACGCGGACAGGAGCTGTCGGTCCACGGCTGGGTCTACAGCCTGCGCAACGGCCTGGTGCACGACATGGGCATCGACGTGGATTCGTCCGAGAAACTGGACACGCTCTACAAGGCCGCCGTGGCACGCGTGAACGGCTACGGCGGGGATTCGCCGCGATGAGCGATGTCATCCGCGCCAGCGCGGCGCCGAAGCCCGTGGGCCAGTACCCGCACGCGCGCCGCGTGGGCGAGTTGTTGTTCCTGTCCGGCATCGGCCCGCGTGACCCGGCCAGCAACGCCATCGTCGGCAACGTCCACGATGCCGACGGCCGGTTGATCAGCTACGACATCGACGCGCAGACGCGCGCGGTGTTCGCCAACGTGCGCACCGTGCTGGAAGCCAGCGGCGCACGCTGGGAGGACCTGGTCGACGTCACCGTCTACCTCACCGACATGGCCCGCGATTTCAAGACGTACAACGCGGTGTGGGCCGAATGGTTCCCCGACATCGACACCGCGCCGTGCCGCACCACGCTGGGCATTACCGCGCTGCCGACGCCGATAGCGATCGAACTCAAGTGCACCGCCGTCGTGCGCGGCGCGACATCCTCGAGCAAGGCACCGGAGTAACGCATGCTGCCCGCACCGCTCAACCTGCAGGCGTGGATCGACGAACACCGCCACCTGCTCAAGCCGCCGGTCGGCAACAAGGTGATCTACGTCGGCGACTTCATCGTGATGGTCGTCGGCGGCCCGAACCAGCGCACCGACTACCACTGGGACGAAGGCGCCGAGTGGTTCTACCAGCTCGAAGGCGAGATGGTGCTGCGCATCCAGGAAGACGGAAAGGTGCGCGATATCCCCATCAAGGCCGACGAGATCTTCCTGCTTCCGCCGCGCGTGCCGCATTCGCCGCAGCGCATGCCCGACTCCATCGGCCTGGTGATCGAGCGCCGCCGCCTGCCGGACGAACTCGACGGCCTGCTGTGGTTCTGCGAACAGTGCAACCACAAGCTGTTCGAAGCGTTTTTCAAGCTGCAGAACATCGAGACCGACTTCCCGCCGGTGTTCGACCGCTTCTATTCCTCGCGCGAGCACCGCACGTGCAAGGAATGCGGCCACCTGAACCCCGCGCCCGCCAAGTACGTGATGCCGGACACCTGATGCACCGGACCCTTCCACTGCTTTCCGTTCTCCTCGCCTTTGCGACCGGCGCCGCCGCTGCCGACGACGGCGCGATCGGCTATCGCCCGTCGAAGATCGTGATGCTTCAGCCTGATTGGCTGATCGGCCAGCGCGTCGACGTGCAGCCGCTGGCCGAGACCATCCGCGCCGTGCAGGCCGCCGCGTCGTTCTATCGCGTGGAAGGCAAGCCCGACGAATGGGTGAATACCTGCTCGATCTTCCTCGTCCTGCGTCCGCAATCGCACCTGCGCACCTGGTCGGTCTGCAATGACGAGGACGCTCCGGACCTCGACACGCTGATCGCCTCGTCGCTGCCCGCCGAATCCGTCGCCGACGTACGCGAGGGCAGCGTGATACTGCAACTGTCCGCGCAGGACGCGCCGTCCGGCCCGCAGGTCGGCACGCTGCCGCTGGCATGGCAACATGCCCTGCAGGGCCGTCGCGACGCGCCGCTCGAAGCGGAACAACTGGTCAACCAGATCTGGCCGATGTGATCCGATGCTGAAAATCGACACCCACGCCCACTACATGCCGCGCGACTGGCCCAACCTGGCGCGCAAGTATGGCGACGATCGTTTCCCGGTGATCCACCACACCGACGATGGCCGCCATCGCATCTACAAGGACGGCAAGTTCTTCCGCGAGATCTGGTCCAAGACCTGGGATCCGCAGGAGCGCATCGACGACTACGCGCGCTTCGGCGTGCAGGTGCAGGTGATCAGCACCGTGCCGGTGATGTTCAGCTACTGGGCCAAGCCGCACCACGCGCTGGAACTGCACCAGGCGCTCAACGAGCACATGGCCGAGGCCTGCCGCGAGTACCCGCGCCACTACGCCGGCATCGGCACCGTACCGATGCAGTCGCCGCGCCTGGCCATCCAGGAACTGGAACGCTGCATGGACCAGTTGGGCCTGCAGGGCGTGCAGATCGGCAGCCACATCAACGACTGGAACCTCGACGCGCCGGAGCTGTTCGATTTCTTCCAGGCGGCGGGCGAACTGGGCGCAGCGATCCTCGTGCACCCGTGGGACATGATGGGCGCGGCGACCATGCCGAAGTACTGGCTGCCCTGGCTGGTCGGCATGCCGGCCGAGCAGTCGCGCGCGGCGTGCTGCCTGATCTTCGGCGGAGTGCTCGAACGCGTGCCGAACCTGAAGGTGTGCATGGCGCACGGCGGCGGCAGTTTCCCCTACACCATCGGGCGCATCGAGCACGGCTTCAACATGCGCCCGGACCTGGTCGCCACCGACAATCCACGCAATCCGCGCGACTATCTCGACCAGCTGTTCTTCGATTCCTGGGTGGCCGACCCACGCGCGCTGCGCTATCTGCTCGACACCTGCGGCGTGGACCGCGTGATGCTGGGCACCGACTACCCGTTCCCGCTGGGCGAGCAGGAACCCGGCGCCGGCATCGCCGCATTGCAGTTGTCCGAAACCGAGCAGAAGCGGCTTTACCACGGCACCGCGCTGGAATGGCTGGGCCTGCCGCTGTCGCGCTTCGCCTGAGTCATGCCGCACGTCACGCTGCACTACACCGGCAACGTCGAGGGGTTCGATCCCGACGCGGCCCTGCACGCGATCAACCGCTGCCTGGCCGACAGCGGCCATTTCAACGAGGCCGCGATCAAGAGCCGCGCGCTGCGCCTGGACCATTACCGCATCGGAGTCGCCGAGGAAACGCGTGCGTTCCTCCACGTCCAGCTGAAAGTGCTGCCCGGGCGCGACGCGGCCACGCGCGCAGGCTTCGCCACGTTGATCGTTGCCGCGCTCGAGGCCACGCTGCCCGCGCGCCATCCACATCTCCAGCTTTGCGTCGAAGTGGACGAGCTGGACGCAGACACCTACACCAAGCGCGTGATCGACGCGCACAACGCCTGATCCCATGACCGACCTGTATTCCGATTCCTACGCACAGACCCAGGATGCCGCCGACCCGTTGCGTGCATACCGCGATGAATTCCTGATCCCGCGCCACGACGGCGTCGAACAGGCCTACTTCGTCGGCAACTCGCTGGGCCTGCAACCGCGCGGTGCGCGCGCGCACGTCGAGGAAGTGCTTTCCAAGTGGGCGGCCGAAGCGGTGGAAGGCCACTTCACCGGGCAGGCGCAGTGGCTGGACTACCACGACCTCGTGCGCGATTCGCTGGCGCGCCTCGTCGGCGCCAAGCCGCTCGAAGTGGTGGCGATGAACACGCTCACGGTGAACCTGCACCTGATGATGGTGAGCTTCTACCGCCCCACGCGCGAGCGTCCCGCGATCCTGATCGAGGCCGGCGCGTTCCCGTCGGACCGCTACGCGGTGGAGTCGCAGGTTTCCTTCCACGGCTTCGATCCTGACGTCGACCTGATCGAACTCCAGCCAGATCAGGCCGACGGCACCACGTCGATGGAGGCGATCGCACGCGCCATCGCCGAGCACGGCCCGCGACTGGCGCTGGTGCTGTGGCCCGGCGTGCAGTACCGCACCGGCCAGGCATTCGACCTGCCCCGCATCGCCAGCCTCGCGCATGCGCAGGGCGCGGTGTGCGGCTTCGACCTCGCGCACGGCGTCGGCAATCTCGATCTCGCGCTGCACGACAGCGGCGTCGACTTCGCCGTGTGGTGCCACTACAAGTACCTCAACAGCGGGCCGGGCGCGGTCGCGGGCTGCTTCGTGCACGAGCGTCACGCGCACAGCGACCGCCCCCGCTTCGCTGGCTGGTGGGGCCACGACCAGTCCACGCGTTTCCGCATGGGTCCACACTTCGTGCCCACGCCCGGCGCCGATGGCTGGCAGCTGAGCAACCCGCCCATCCTCGGCATGGCGCCGCTGCGCGCCTCGCTGGAGCTGTTCGACCGCGCTGGCATGCCGGCGTTGCGCGAGAAGTCCCGCAAGCTCACCGGCTATCTGGAGACGCTGATCCAGCAGCGCCTGGCCGGCACGCTGCAGATCGTCACTCCTGCCGATCCGAACCAGCGCGGCTGCCAGCTTTCACTGCGCGTGATCGGCGGCCGCGGCCTCACCGGTCGTGACGCCGGACGCGCCCTGTTCGATTACCTCGCCACGCAGGGTGTGCTGGGCGACTGGCGCGAACCGGATGTGATCCGAATCTCCCCCGCTCCGCTCTACAACACCCACGCCGATGTGTTGCGTTTCGTGCGGGCGGTGGAGGCGTGGCGGGATGCATAAAGCCGTCATTCCCGCGAAGGCGGGAATCCAAGGTTCAGATGCATCAAGGACGAACCATGCAGAAGCAACCGGCGGTCTACATGCTGGCGAGCAGCCGCAATGGAACGATCTACATCGGCGTCACGAGCAACTTGCTGGGTCGTACATGGCAACACCGCGAGCATCTGGTCGATGGCTTCAGCAAGTTCCATGACGTAACGCGACTCGTCTGGTATGAACAGTGTGACGACATGGCTTCTGCCATCGAACGTGAGAAGCAACTCAAGAAGTGGAACCGGGCATGGAAGATCCGGTTGATCGAGGAACGTAATCCGGAGTGGATCGACCTTTGGCCCGGCCTTGTCGGCCGCTGACAGTTGGATCCCCGCCTTCGCGGGGATGACAGCAGGGAACGATGAAGTGACCCAACCTGACAACCGCCACATCACCCTCATCGGCGCCGGCCTTGCCGGCGCAGTGCTTGCCACGCTGCTGGTACGACGCGGTTGGCGCGTGGACGTGTACGAGAAGCGTGGCGACCCGCGGGTTCAGGGCTATGGCGGCGGACGCTCGATCAACCTGGCGCTGGCCGAGCGCGGCCGCCACGCCCTGCGCCTGGCCGGCGCTGATGAGGCGGTCATGCAGCATGCGGTGATGATGCGCGGGCGCATGGTGCACTTTCTCGACGGCCGCACCGACCTGCAACGCTACGGCCGCGACGACAGCGAAGTGATCTGGTCGGTGCATCGTGGCGAGCTCAACGTGATCCTGCTCGACATCGCCGAGCGTGCCGGCGCGAAGCTGCATTTCGACCGGGGCCTGTCCGGTGTCGACTTCGACGCGCGCACCGCCCGCTTCACCGATCCACGCGACGGCAGCACGCACGAGGCGCGCTTCGAATCGCTGGTCGGTGCGGACGGAGCCGGTTCCTCGTTGCGCGCGGCGATGAGCGCGCACGTCGAACTCGGCGAGCGCACGGAGTTCCTTGGCCATTCCTACAAGGAGCTCGAAATACCGCCGGCCGCCGACGGCAGCTTCAGCATCGAACCCAATGCCCTGCACATCTGGCCGCGCGGCCGTTACATGTGCATCGCGCTGCCCAACGATGAACGCACCTTCACCGTCACGCTGTTCCTGCCCAACGAGGGCGACCCCAGCTTCGCCACGGTGCGCAATGGCGAGGATGCGCGCGCCCTGTTCGAACGCGACTTCGCCGACGCGGTGCCGTTGATCCCTGCGCTGGAAGAGGATTTCGAGCGCAATCCGGCGGGCCTTCTGGCCACGCTGTATCTGGACCGCTGGCACCTGGACGGCCGCGCCGTGCTGCTCGGCGATGCCGCGCACGCGATGGTGCCTTTCCACGGCCAGGGCATGAACTGCGCGTTCGAGGATTGCGTGGCGCTGGCCGAGCACCTGGACGCGAACCCCGATCGCGCTGCCGCGTTCGCCGCGTTCCAGGCCGAACGCCTTCCCAATGCGCGCGCGATCCAGGCCATGGCGCTGGAGAACTACCTTGAAATGCGCGATCGCGTCGACGACGACGATTACCTGCTGCAACGCGCACTGGAACGCACGCTGGCGCAGCGCCACCCGGAGCGCTTCATGCCGCGCTATTCGATGGTGACCTTCCAGCGCATGCCCTATGCGACGGCATACGAGCGTGGCCGCCAGCAGCGCGAGCTGCTGATCGACTTGACGCGCGGCCACACCAGCCTGGATACGCTGGACTGGTCCGCGGTGGACCACGCCGTGCGTGAACGTCTGACGCTCTTGCCGATGGATGCCTGACGTGCCGGCAAGCTTCCTGTTCTACGACCTGGAAACCTTCGGCGCGGACCCGCGCACCTCGCGCATCGCCCAGTTCGCTGCCATCCGCACCGATGCCGACCTGAACCAGGTCGACGAAGCGATCAGCGTCTTCGTGCGTCCCGCCGACGACCTGCTGCCCTCGCCCGGCGCGACGATGGTCACGGGCATCTCTCCCCAGCATGCGCTGGCCGAAGGCATGGCCGAGGCCGACGCCCTCGCGCTGATGTTCGAGGAGATGTCGCGACCGGAAACCTGCTCGCTGGGCTACAACTCGCTGCGCTTCGACGACGAGTTCGTGCGCCATGGGTTGTTCCGCAACTTCTTCGACGCCTACGAACGCGAATGGCGCGGCGGGAACTCGCGCTGGGACCTGCTCGACGTGCTGCGCCTGGCGCACGCGCTGCGCCCCGACGGACTGGTCTGGCCCCGCCGCGAAGACGGCGCCACCTCCTTCAAGCTGGAACACCTCGCCCACGCCAACGATGTGCGCATCGGCGACGCGCACGAGGCGTTGTCCGACGTGCGCGCGCTCATCGGCCTTGCGCGCAGGCTGAAGGTTGCGCAACCGAAACTGTGGGACTACGCACTGCGGTTGCGCGACAAGCGTTACGCGGCCAGCCTGCTGGACGTGGTCGCGATGAAGCCCGTGCTGCATGTCTCGCAACGCTATCCAGCCAGCCGCCTGTGCGCCGCGGCGGCGCTGCCGATCGCGCGGCATCCGCGCATCGACAGCCGCGTGATCGTGTTCGACCTGGACCAGGATCCGGACGCGCTGCTGCAGCTGGCGCCCGAGGAGATTGCCGAACGCCTGTACGTGCGACAGGCCGACCTGCCCGAGGGCGAATCGCGCGTGGCACTGAAAGAGGTGCACACCAACCGCTGCCCGGCGCTGATTTCATGGGACCACCTGCGCGGGCCCGACTTCGACCGGCTCGGCATCGATCCCGCCCTCGCCGAAGCGCGTGCCGCGCGCATCCGTGACGCCGGCCCGGGGCTGGTCGAGAAAGTCCGGCAGGTGTTCTCGACCGAACGCGAGCGCACGACGTCCGACGTCGACGCCTCGCTGTACGACGGTTTCATCGGCGACGGCGACAAGCGCATGTTCGCGCAGGTGCGCACCACGCCGCCCGAGGCGCTGGGGCTGGCCGAGTTCGGGTTCCGCGATGCGCGCCTGCCGGAGATGCTGTTCCGCTATCGCGCGCGCAACTGGCCGCAGACCCTGACGGCGCAGGAATGGTCGCGCTGGAACGACTACCGTCGTGCGCGCCTTTGCACCGAATCGGGCTTGTCCGAGTACAGCTTCGCGCGTTACGCCGAAGAGATCGCGATGCTGCGCGCCCTGCATGCACAGGACACGGCCAGGCAGGTATTGCTCGACCGGCTGGAGGCCTGGGGCGGCGACATCGCCGCAAGCCTCGCCTGACCTTTCCCCCTTTCACGAACCCGTCCCACGCGGGCTGCGACGTCACCATGGCTACCTATTTCAGCGACGCGAGTTTCAAGTTCCTGCGCGGCATCGCGCGACACAACGACCGCGCCTGGTTCCAGGCGCACAAGGCCGACTACGACGAGCACATCCGCGCGCCGTTCCAGCGCCTGCTCACCGATCTTCAGCCCATCCTTGCCGGCGTGAGCCTGCATTACCGCGCCGAGCCCAAGACCGTGGGCGGTTCGTTGTTCCGCATCCAGCGCGACACGCGCTTCGCCAACGACAAGACGCCCTACAAGACCTGGCAGGGCGCGCGCCTGTTCCATGAGCGCGGACGGCAGGTGGAAGCGCCGTCGTTCTATGTGCAGATCCAGCCGGGCAACTGCTTCATCGGCACGGGCCTGTGGCATCCGGAACCGGACACGCTGCGCCGCGTGCGCCACTTCATCCTGGACAACCCGGGAAGCTGGAAGGCCGCCGCGCACGATGCGAAGTTCCGTCGTCGTTTCGATCTGGACGACAGCGAAACGCTGACCCGCATGCCGCGCGGTTTCCCGGACGATTTCGAGTTCGCCGACGACCTCAAGCGCAAGAACTTCGTGGCCTACCGCATGATCGACGACGCGACCATGACCGGTCCGCGCCTGTTGAAGACGCTGGAGACGGACCTGCAGGGCCTGGCGCGCTTCACGGATTACCTGTGCGCGTCGCTGGACCTGGAGTTCTGATCGCGCAGCCTGGTCTCACCGCGGCGCCACGTAGCCGCCCTGCACGCCACGGGGCGAGAGCATCAGCTGCCACAGTTGCGAATGCCGACTGCGGAACGTGGCCATCGAGGCCGACAGGTAGAAGCGCCACATGCGGCGGAAGCGCTCGTCGTAGCGCGTGTCGAGCGTCGGCCAGGCATGCTCGACGTTGTCGCGCCAGGCCTTGAGCGTCTTCTCGTAGTCGGCACCGAAGTTGTGCCAGTCCTCCAGCACGAACAGGCCTTCAGTGGCCGCGGCGATCTGCGCCGCGGAGGGCAGCATCGAGTTGGGGAAGATGTACTTGCCGATCCACGGGTCGGTGTAGGTCACCGAGCGGTTGGTGCCGATGGTGTGCAACAGGAACAGGCCATCGTCGTCCAGACAGCGTTGCGCGACTTCGAAATAGGTGCGGTAGTTCTTCACGCCGACGTGCTCGAACATGCCCAGCGAGAACGCACGGTCGAAGCGTTCGTCCAGCTCGCGATAGTCCTGCAGACGGATCTCGATCGGCAGTCCGCTGCACAGTTCGCGCGCGTAGGCCGCCTGCTCGCGCGAGACGGTCACGCCCACGCCGCTGACACCGTAGCGCTCGGCGGCGAACTTCAGCGCCTCGCCCCAGCCGCAGCCGATGTCGAGCACGCGCATGCCCGGGCGCAGACCGAGCTTGCGACAGACCAGGTCCAGCTTGGCTTCCTGCGCGGCGTCGAGATCGTGCAATGGCGCACCATCGCGGTCGCGCCAGTAGGCGCAGCTGTAGACCATTCGGCGGCCGAGCATGGCCTGGTACAGATCGTTGCCGAGGTCGTAGTGGCGCTCGCCGACCTGGAAGCTGCGGCGGCGGCTCTGCAGATTGGTCAAACGCGCGCGGACCGCGTCCAGCGCCACGCCCCAACCGCGGACCTTCTCATCGAGGCCGGCGATCAGCAGGTGCGTGAGCAGGCCATCGAGCGAGGCGGTATTCCACCAGCCTTCCATGTACGACTCGCCCAGCCCCAGCGAGCCCTTCGCCAGCACGCGCGCGTGGAACCGCTCGTCATCCACGCGCAGGTCCCAGGGGCGGCTTCCGTCCAGACGGACGTCGGCCAACGACAACAGTTTCTCGACCCGATTACGCAATGAGGACATGATGGCCCCGGCGGTCTGGACGGTGCCCGGTCAGCGGGCAGAAACGATGCTAGCGCGGGGCGGGCTCCGATGCAGCTGCCGGCGGGGCCGACGGCACGGCAAACAGTGTTCTGAATTCCGGCGCGATGTACGGCAGCAACACCTCGACGGGTACTTCCACCGTCTGCGTGCCATCCGAATAGGGCCCCACCTGGTACGGCGCGAACACGAAGCGCAGCCCGGACAGGCGGCCGTCCGGCGCCTGCATCGGTTCGAACAGGGCGAAGTCGCCCGGCTCGGGCTGCGTGCCGTCGTCGATCATGCGCGAGGCGTTCTTCACCACCTCGGCGCGCTCTTCCGGCGGCAGGTCGTCGGCGTCCACGCGCTGCGACAGCGCCGCGTGCAGTTGTTCGCGCACGTAATCGGAGATGGCGGTCCAGCCGGCCGGAGTGTTGATCAGCTCGCCGGCGGTCAGCAGGCGGTTCTGTTTCGGCAGCCAGACGAAACGCGCGATCAGCGGCGCACCGTGCGCCCCACCGGTATAGCTGCTGCCGTCGGCGGCCACGGCCACGATGTCCGGCGTCTCCATCAGGCCGGTGAAACTGAGCGAAAGGTCGTACGGCGCGCTGGTCGCACCGCCCGGCGTGCTGCGCGCCTTGGCCGCCTCCATCAGGTCGGCGCGGGCGGCGTCGGCGTACTTCCTCAGTTCCGCCGCCAGCCCGGGGTAACGCTCCGACGGCACCTGGTAGCTGATGCCGATGACGTAGTCCGAGGTGGACTCGGACACATCCTCCAGGCGCGCGGACGCAGCCGCGCCTTCGCCCGGCGCGGGAGCGGTGGCGGAAGTCGCGGGTGCGGTGGGAGCGACGGCGGGTTCGGCTTCGCGCTTGCAGGCCACCAGTGCCGCCGCCATCGCGAGCAGCAGGAGCAGTCGCATCATGGGCAGTCCTTTGTCATGCAACGAAGGTTAGCGGCGCGCGCGTGATGCCCGAATCACAGCGTTTTCACTACCGCTGCGCTGCTCACCAGTGGTCGCGCTGGGGCAGCAGGCCCTGCAGTTCGGCGTCGGTGAGGTTGCGCCATTGGCCGGGTTTCAGGTGTCCCAGCTTGACGTTGCCGATGCGCACGCGCAGCAGCTGCTTCACGCGGAAGCCGAAGTGCGCCGCCATCAGGCGGATCTGCCGGTTCAGGCCCTGCACCAGCACGACCCGGAAGCCGAACTTGCCCAGCCGGCCGGTCTTGCACGGCAGCGTCGTCTGCCCGTGCACCGGCACGCCGCGGGCCATGCCGCGCAGGAATTCGTCGGTGACCGCGTGGTTCACCGCCACCAGGTATTCCTTCTCGAGCTTGTTCTCGGCGCGCAGGATCTCGTTGACGATGTCGCCGTTGCTGGTCAGCAGGATCAGCCCTTCAGAGTCCTTGTCCAGCCGCCCCACCGGGAAGATGCGGCGATCGTGGCCGACGAAGTCGACGATGTTGCCCTTCACGGTCGACTCGGTCGTGCAGGTGATCCCCACCGGCTTGTTGAGCGCGATGTAGACGTGCTGGCGCTTGCCCTTGGCCGCGGTGCGCACCTTCAGCGGCTGGCCGTCGACCAGGACTTCGTCGCCCTCGCCCACCTCGGCGCCGACGCGGGCGCGCACGCCGCCGACGGTGACCCGCCCTTCGGCGATGAGGCGGTCGGCCTCGCGCCGGGAGCAGTAGCCGGTGTCGCTGATGTGTTTGTTCAGGCGCATGCGGGCCGGCGCCTCGGGCGCCGCGGTCGGGGGACGGGCGCGCATGCTGTCATACCTGCGCGCCGCGCGCAGCATCGGTGGACCCCAAGGCCGGAAGCGGCGCCCCGCGCGACCTGTCGTCGGCGCCTGCCGCGACGGATCGCCGCCTCCGGGTCCTGGTCGGCCTAGCCGAGCTGCTGGTTGTATTCGGGGTGACGCTCCACCCAACCGGCGGCGTAGGCGCATTTCGGACGCACGTGCCAGCCCTGCGCCTTCGCGTACTCGAAGGCGGCCCGGACCAGTTCGCCGGCGATGCCGCGCCCGCCGATGGCGTCCGGCACGCCGGTATGGACGATGACCATCTGATCGCCCTCGCGGTGGTACTCCAGTACCGCGACCTCGCCGTCCACCTGGGTCGTGAAAACTCCCGTTACCGGGTCGTGCTGGATGGTGTGCGAGGTCATGCGCGTGCCGGATGGGGAGGGATCGTCATGATGGCTCAACGGGCGTCCCGCTTGCCCTGGTTGCGCCGGTCCTGGCTGCCCATGTGGCCCTGGATGGCCTGCATGCGCGTCTCGGCGGCATGGAGCTCGTTGGCCTTGGACGAAGCGCTGTCGGACTGGAAGCCCGGCTTGGGCACGTGGGCGTGCTCGGTATCGAACTGCTGCCATGCGTGAGGCTGGTGGTCGCGCTCGTGCTTGGCGGCGAGCAGTTCGTGGGTATTGGCCAGGGCCTGCTCCGGGGTGATCCGGGGCCTGGCGGCGCGGACGCGTTTGCGCGGAGCGGCGGTCTTGCGTGCCGTCGTCTTGCTGGGGGGTTTGCGAGCGGGCGCAGCGGCCTTCTTCGCCGTGGACTTGCGCACGGTCTTCCGGGCGGCCTTCTTCGGCGCAGCCTTGCGGGCGGCAGTCTTCGCCGGCGCCTTGCGGACGGCCTTCTTCGTCGCTGTCTTCTTCGCCGCCGCCTTCTTCGCCGCGGTCTTTCGGGCAGGCGTCTTGCGAACGACCTTCTTCGCCGCCTTCTTTGCGGCAGCCGTCTTGCGGACGGACTTCTTCGTCGCCTTCTTCGCGGCGGCCGCCTTGCGGGCGGTGGTACCGGTGGTCTTCTTCGCGACCTTCTTCGCCGCCTTCTTCGTCGCCTTCTTCGCGGTTCCGGCCGCCTTGCGGGCGGTGGCCTTCTTCGCGGGGCGCTTGCGGGTGGTGGTCTTGCCGGCCTTCCTCATCGCCATGCCTGGACTCCTGGGCACTGTCGGGAATTCCGGCATATCACGCGCGACATTCATGCCAAGTGATCGCGACCCACAGCGTCAGTCGATGCGAACCCATCACGGCCATCACTGACCCGACGCGTCACCCCGCCGCACGCAAACCCGCATACGGACGAATGGCACGGAATCTGCGTGATCCATTACCGGAATTCACGCTCCGGAGAACATCCCCATGACCGTGCATCACCTCACCTTCGACCACCTGAGCGACGACGCACTGATGTCGCGCCTGTTCGATCTGGCCCAGGCGGGCCGCCAGGACTCGGTCGAGACGGCGCAGATCGACGCCGAGGTTTACAACCGCCTGCTCCTGGCCTACGGCGAAGCTGGCTCCGACGCGGGCCTCCGCGCCGCCTGATCCACGCCGCATCGCGAATCCGGCCCGGCCGGATCGCCGGCGGTCAGCGGAAGGATGGGCTCATCAGCCGGTCCAGGAACAACGGGCCGATGCGCGGGTCCATCAGCAGCATGAACAGCACGCCGTAGATCGCGCCCGACAGGTGCGCGCTGTGGTTGATGTTGTCGCCGCCACGGCGGTCCATCCAGAACGAATAGCCCACGTACGCCACTGCGTACAGAAACGCCGGCACCGGCACCGGTACGTAGATCATCGCCCAGGGCTGCAGCAGGATGAAGGCGAACAACACCGCCGACACCGCGCCCGACGCGCCCAGGCTGCGGTAATGCGGATCGTGCCGGTGGCGTAGATAGCTCGGCAGGATCGCGATGACTATCGCCGACAGATAGAACAGCAGGAATCCCAGCGGCCCCATCAGCTGCGACACCACGTTCTCGATCGCACGACCGAAGAAGAACAGCGTGAGCATGTTGAACAGCAGGTGCGACCAGTCCGCGTGGATGAAACCGTGCGTGATCAGGCGGTCGTACTGGTGTTTGCGGTCGATCGCCGGCGGCCACAGGATCAACCGCTCCAGCAGCCGCGGCCGGTCGAAAGCCAGCCACGACACCACGACGGTCACGGCGATCAGGATGAAGGTCAGCATCGGTCGGGATTCCGGACTCAGGCGGTGCGGTAGTTGTCCTGCATCGGGTATGTCCGCGCGTACAGCGCGAACGCAGCCGCGGCGAGGAACGCGAAGCCGGCGAAGAAGAACATCAGGAAGGCGTTCTCGCTCAGGCCCGTGGCGCCGATGTGCGACATCACCGTTTCGTTACGCACGCCCGCGTTGGTCAGCAGCACCCACAGGCTGCCGAACGTGCTGGCCAGGTACCAGAACGCCATGATGACGCCCTTCATCGCCTGCGGCGCCTGGCTGTAGGCGAATTCCAGCGCGGTGGCCGACACCAGCACCTCACCGAACGTGAGCAGCGCATACGGCAGGATCTGCCACGCCAGCGAGACCGGATCGCCACCGTCGATCCACAACTGCAGGATGCCGGCGAAGATCCAGGCCGCGCCCGAGAACGCGATGCCCGCACCCATGCGGCGCAGCGGCGTGGGATTGAAGCCCAGATGGCGAAGCGCCGGGTACAACACCAGATTGTTGAACGGGATCAGCAGCATCACCAGCGCGGGATTGAGCGCCTGCATCTGCGCGGCGTCGCGCACCAGCCAGCTCGGCCACCACCACGCATCGTGCGGCATGGCCATCGCATTGCCCTGCAGCACCCAGGTCGACGCTTTCTGGTCGAACAACGACCAGAACGGCGTGGTCAGTGCGAACACGATCAGGATACGCAGCACCGCGCGCACGCCGTCGACGGCCGCATCCGGGTGCACGCCGCGGGCGCGCTCCAGTTGCAGCGAAGCGCCCATGCCGCCGAAGGCGATCACCGCGCCCAGCGCAAGGCAGGCCGAGATGACGAAGCCGAACGATTCGGGCCACCACGACAGCCCCACCGTCGCGTGCACCGCCCAGCCCAGCAGCAGGCCGGCGGCCAGCGCGAAGCCGCCCACCGCCACCGCGAAACCCGGACGTCCCTGCCCCGGCGCCTGCGCCAGCAGCGCGGTGCGCGCCACGTGCAGGAAGGAATCCGGATCGGATTTCGCCGGCGGCACGTTGATGTACTGCTTGCGGCCCAGCCAGAAGATGAAGGTCGCCACGAACATCAGCGCGCCCGGGATGCCGAACGCCACCGCCGGCCCGTACTCGCGCAGGAAGATGGGCATCAGCAGCGAAGCGAAGAAGCTGCCGAAGTTGATGATCCAGTAGAAGGCGTCGAACACCTTGCGCGCCAGATGCTTGTTGGTCTGGTCGAACTGGTCGCCGACGAAGGACACCACCAGTGGCTTGATGCCGCCCGAGCCCAGCGCGATCAGGAACAGGCCCGTGTAGAACCCGGTGCGGTGGTTCTCGAACATCGCCAGGCACGCATGGCCGGCGCAGTAGATCAGCGAGAACCACAGGACGGTCCTGTACTTGCCGAAGAACCGGTCCGAGAGCCAGCCGCCCAGCAGCGGGAAGAAGTACACGCCGATGACGAAGGTGTGGAACACCTCCTTCGCCATGCCCGCGCGTTCGGCTTCCGGCAGGTAGGCCAGCATCGCGCTGCTGGCCAGGAACTGCACCAGGATGTTGCGCATCCCGTAGAAGCTGAAGCGCTCGCAGCCCTCGTTGCCGATGATGTAGGGAATCTGGCGCGGGAGCTTTGCGGCGCCCTGTGCCGTGGCCGCGCTTGCGGAAATCGTCATCCGGTTCTGCCTGTGCTGGGGTCGCCGGCGAATCCGTTCGCGGGACGGGACAAAAAAACCGGCGGAGACACGCTCCGCCGCACCCCCGAGAGTACCAAGGGGCACGTGGCAAGCGAAGTCTTGATTCCCGTGGGCAGGGACGAGCGGCGGCGGCGCGGGTGTCGCGCCGCCGCGGCGGACTTACTGAACGGCGGCGTCCGTGGCGAGGTCCGCGGCAGCGTCCTGGTCGAGGGCGGCGGCGGTGTCGTCCGCCGGCTGAGCGCCTTCGGCCAGCACGTCGAGCTCGTAACGGAAGTTCTGCATCATCTGGCGCGGACCGTCGCGCCAGGCGGCGGAGATGGCGAGCTGGTGCTTGCCCGGCGGCAGCGGCTTGAGCATCAGCCAGTAACCGTCGGTGGTCGCCGAAAACACTTCGTCCGACATCGCGAAGCAGCCGCCGGCGGCGACGCGCATGCGTTCCAGCTTGCCGATGGGACGCCCGTCCAGCAGCACCAGCCCCGTGCCGACGTTGTCGGCCAAGCGAGCGGCGGCGGCCCGCTTCTCGTCGCAGGAAACCGTGTCGCCGCCCTGCCCCATCACCCAGTTGATCAACGGTACGAACAGGTGCTTGTCGGCCGGAACCGTGCAGGTGCGCACCGCATCGAAGCGACCATCGGTGCCGGCCAGGAACCACACCGGACCTTCCTGGTGCAGCGTGCACAGACTGCCGTCGCGGTCGGCGTACGGCACGCCGGTGTCGGCGCCGAAGCGACCCACCCATTGCCACCAGCGCGCGGTCCACTGCGCCTGGTTGAGGTCGCCGACGATGCCATCGGACGGAACCCAGCGATCGTCCAGCGTGACCACCGGCGGCGGCGGCGGGGCTTCGCGCTGTCGCGACCAGCCCATTTCCTCGCTGATGTCCTTGGCTTCCTTGCAACCGGAAGCGAGCAGCAGGCCCGTCAGGCACGTCGCGGCGAGCGCGGCGCGCCACAGGCGCGGAGGCGTCATGCCCATTCGGTCAGTCCCTCGCGTTCGTACAGGGTGGCGAACGAAGGCCGCGCCTTCATGCGCCGCGCCAGCTCGGCCAGGTGCGGCCACTCGTGCCCGGGACGCGGCATGTTGCGCGTCCAGCGCATCAGCATGGCCAGATAGAAGTCGGCAGCGCTCAGGCGTTCGCCGAGCAGGTACGGGCCGTTCGCGGCCAGATGCGCGTCCAGTCGTTCCCAGGTGCTTTCGATGCGGCGGCGCGCGCCATCCTTCACGGTGTCGGCATGTTCGCCATCGATGTCCTGCGGGTACCACCACAGGCGCAGCGGCGACTGCAGCGTGTTGGCCAGGTTGAGCACCCATTGCAGGTACAGCCCGCGCTGCGGATCGCCCTGCGCAGGAGCGAGACCCGCTTCGGCATGACGGTCGGCCACGTGAAGCACCAGCGCAGCGGCCTCGTACAGCGGTTGCCCATGGTCGACCAGCGTCGGCACCACGCCGTTCGGGTTCAGCCGGAGGTATTCGGGACTCTTCTGCTGCTTGGCGGCCGTATCGACCAGGCGCAGTTCGTGCGGCACGCCCAGCTCGATCAGCAGCCAATGGACGACCATGCTCGCCGCGCCCGGCGAGTAATACAGGCTGTACATGCGTCATTCCCCTTGAATGAGGCGTCCATCATCGCACGCGCGCGCGATGCCCCGGCAGCCATCGAAGGTCATGGTATCGCCACCTCCGTGGCCATTTCGCGTCGCCTCCACCGTGGCCGTCGGAAGGTGGGACGACCACCTCACTCCGGCGAAGCGATGAGCCTCACCGAATACCGCCGCAAGCGCCGCTTTGTCGGCACGTCCACCGGCACGCGCGAACCCGAGCCCGGCAAGCGCCTGCCGCAGGGCAAGCGCGCGATCTTCGTCGTCCAGCTGCACCATGCCAGTCGCCGGCACTACGACTTCCGCCTGCAGATCGGCGACGCGCTCAAGAGCTGGGCCGTGCCCAAGGGCCCCAGCTACGACCCCAGCGTCAAGCGCATGGCCGTGGAGGTGGAGGACCATCCCGTCGACTACGCGCAGTTCGAAGGCGAGATTCCCAAAGGGCATTACGGCGGCGGGCACGTGGCGCAGTTCGACCACGGCGTGTGGGCGACCGAGCACGACCCCGAAGCGCAGCTCGCCAAGGGGCATCTGCATTTCGAACTGTTCGGCGACAAGCTCAAGGGTGGCTGGCACCTGGTGCGTTCGGGGAAAGCCTCGCGGCAACCACAGTGGCTGTTGTTCAAGGACCGCGACGAATACGCCGGCACGCTGGAAGCCGACGATCTGCTCGCCGACGTCACTCCCCCGCCGGAGGAAGACGCAAGACGTGCGGGCCGCGGAAAGGCCACGCGCAAGCATCGTAGCGAGGTCCCCGTGCAGGCCGGCACGAAGGCGCGCGACTGGGCGAAGCTCGCTGCAAAGCTGACCCGTGCGCGCAAGGCGCCGGCGCCCACCGGGTTCTTTCCGCCGCAGCTCGCGAAGCTGGGCGGTGCGCCGCCCGAAGGCGACCAGTGGCTGCACGAAATCAAATGGGACGGCTATCGCATCATCGCCACCATCGCCAAGGGCCAGGTGCGGTTGTGGTCGCGCAATGCGCTGGAATGGACCGACAAGGTGCCCGAGATCACCGGCGCACTGGAGGGACTGGGCCTGAAATCGGCCGCGCTCGACGGCGAGCTCATCGCCGGCACCGGCACGCGCGAAGACTTCAACCTGCTGCAGGGCACGCTCTCCGGCGAACGCCTGGGCACGCTCTCGTACGCCTTGTTCGATCTGCTGCACCTGGACGGCGTGGACCTGTCCGAGGCGCCGCTGATCGAACGCAAGACGTTGCTGGAACAACTCCTCGGCACGGGCACGCGCCATCTTTCGTACAGCTCGCATGCCATCGGCAACGGCGAGGAAGCGTTCGAACTGGCGGGCCAGCAACACTTCGAAGGCATCATTTCCAAGCGCGCAGACCGACCGTACCGTCCGGGTCGCGGTGACGACTGGCGCAAGACCAAGAGCCTGCACAGCGACGAATACGCGGTGGTCGGTTTCACTGCGCCCAAAGGCAGTCGCAGCGGTTTCGGTTCGCTGTTGCTGGCCACGCCGGACCAGACTCACAGTTGGCGGTACGTCGGTCGCGTCGGCAGCGGTTTCAGCGACACGCTGCTGAAAGACCTGACGCGGCGTATCGGCCGCGCCGGCTCGAAAGAGCCGACCGTCTTCGTGCCCGAGAACGACACCGACCTGCGCAGCGCGAAGTGGTTCGAGCCGCGCTTCGTGGTGGAGGTGAACTTCCGCGGCGTCGGCGGACAGGGGCTGTTGCGGCAGCCTTCGCTCAAGGCCGTGCGCGAGGACAAATCGATCGACGACCTGCGCGACAGCGATCGTGGCGCAGGCGGTCCCGCGCGTAAGGCAGCCGCCGCGAAGCAGACCAGACGCAGCGCGAAACCCGTCGCGCGCACGCCGCCGAAACTCAGCAGCCCCACCAAGGTGCTCTACCCCGACGACGGCTACCGCAAGCTCGATGTCGCCCAGTACTACGAAGCGGTGATGGACCACCTGCTGCCGGAGATCGCCGGACGTCCGCTGTCGATCATCCGTTGCCCGGCGGGCACCGGCAAAGCCTGCTTTTTCCAGAAACACCACACGCCCGGCATGGAGCTGGTGCGATTCGTCCGCTTGAAGGAAGAAGCCGGCAACAACGCCAACTACCTCGTCGTGGACGATGCGGCCGCGGTGATGGAACTGGTGCAGTTCAACGCGCTGGAGTTCCACCCGTGGGGCGCACACGCGGACGATCCCGATCGCGCCGATCGCATCGTGTTCGACCTCGATCCCGGCCCGGACGTGCCCTTCGCGGAAGTACGCCGCGCCGCGATGGACGTGCGTCGCCGATTGGAGGAGCTGGAACTGGAATCGTTCCTGCGCACCACCGGCGGCAAGGGCCTGCACGTGGTGGTGCCGCTGCAGCCGCGCGACGACTGGACGCTGGTGAAACCCTTCGCGCAGAGCTTCGCCGAAGCGCTGGCGCAGTCCGAACCCGACCGCTTCCTCTCCGTCGCCAGCAAGCGCCTGCGCAACAAACGCATCTTCGTGGACTACCTGCGCAACGGCCGGGGCGCGACCGCGGTGGCGTCGTATTCGCTGCGCGCGCGTCCGGGTGCGCCGGTCGCCATGCCGTTGGCATGGAGCGAGTTGTCC
Source organism: Lysobacter stagni (assembly GCF_030053425.1). Classification (NCBI taxonomy): domain Bacteria; kingdom Pseudomonadati; phylum Pseudomonadota; class Gammaproteobacteria; order Lysobacterales; family Lysobacteraceae; genus Lysobacter; species Lysobacter stagni. The sequence continues at coordinate 3,251,007 of NZ_JASGBI010000001.1, forward strand.
AAGCTCACGCGCGGCGACGCATTCACGCTGGCCGACGTTCCCGCGCGGCTGAAACGCCGGCGCAAGGACCCGTGGGCCGGCATCGAACTGGTGAAGCAGAGCCTGGGACGGTTCCGGCCGAAGTGACAACGCATGGCCAGGGGCGACGTCAACCGTCTCGTTCGGCCCAGGGTGCCTTCTCGAACTGTTTCACCAGATGCTCGATCAGCACCTGCACGCGCGCTGGCCGCACGCGCCCCGGCGGCGTCACCAGGTGCAGCGCGATCGGCGGCGGCGCCCACTCGGGCATCACCACTTCCAGCCGGCCTTCCTTCAGTTCGCGCCAGATCAGGAACTCCGGCTGCAGCGCCAGCCCCATGCCGGCCAGCAACGCGGGGTTGAGCGCCTCGGCGTTGTTCACGCGCAGCGGTGTGGGCACGCTGATGGAAAAGTCGCCATGGCGCTTGTGATGGAAGCGCCACGCGTTGCCGAAACGCGACAGCGTGTAGAACAACGCGCTGTGCTGGGCCAGTTCGCGCGGATGGCGCGGACGGCCGTGGCGTTCCAGGTAATCGGGCGATGCCACCAGCAGCACACGCACGCCGCACAGCCGCCGCGCCAGCAGACTGGAATCGGCCAGCGCGGAGATGCGCAACGCCACGTCGAAACCACCGCCCACCAGATCGACGATGCCATCGTCGAAATCGATCTCCAGCGAGACCTCGGGGTGGCGCGCCATGAATTCGGGCAGCAGCGGCGAGACGTGTTCGATGCCGAACGACATCGGCACCGCCATGCGCACCTGTCCGCGCGGGCTGGACGCCTGCGCGGTGACTTCCGCCTCCACCGCTTCGCCCTCGGCCAGGATGCGGTTGGCGCGCTCCAGCGCGCCGCGCCCGCTTTCGGTCAGCGACATGCGCCGCGAAGTGCGGTGGAACAGCACGGTCTTCAGGCGGGTTTCCAGGCGCGTGATCGCCTTGGAGACGGTGGCCTGCGAAAGGCCCAGTTCCGCGGCGGCCCGCGCGAACGAGCCGGTTTCGGCGACCTTGGCGAAGATCGCCCAGGCTTCCAGGTCAGGCAGCTTCATTGGCGGCGCCCTCGATCATGCAATTAATGGAAACGATCATATTCGATCGGTTCCATTCTAATCCTGCCGGCGGACGCCTATCGTGTCGCCACTGTCCACACACCGGAGCAAGGCCATGATCGAACGCCGCCCGTTCAACAGCCTGGGTGGAGCCAACCACGGTTGGCTCGACGCCAAGCACCACTTCTCGTTCGCCAGCTACCACGACGCCGCCCGCATGGGCTGGGGCGCGCTGCGGGTCTGGAACGACGACACCATCGCCGCCAATACCGGTTTCCCGCCGCATCCCCATTCGGACATGGAAATCATCACCTACGTCCGCGACGGCGCGATCACCCACCAGGACAACCTGGGCAACAAGGGCCGCACCGAAGCCGGCGACGTGCAGGTGATGAGCGCCGGCACCGGCATCCAGCACGCCGAATACAACCTGGAGCCGGGCACCACGCGCATCTTCCAGATCTGGATCATCCCCGACGCCCGCGGCGGTGCACCGACCTGGGGCAGCAAGCCCTTCCCCAAGGGCGACCGCTCGGGCCGTTTCGTCACGCTGGCCAGCGGTATCGATGGCGATGAGGACGCGTTGCCGATCCGCAGCAATGCGCGCGTGCTGGGTCTGAACCTCGCCGCCGGCGAATCGGCGCAGTACGACTTCGCCGGCAACCGCTTCGGCTACCTCGTGCCGGCCAAGGGCGCGATCGAAGTGAACGGCGTGCGCATCGAAGCGCGCGACGGCGCGGCTATCCGCAACGAAGGCACCATCACCGTGAAGGCTCTGGAGGACGCGGAAGTGGTGCTGGTGGACTCGGCGCCGTAACGCGCGCCGTACTCGAAAAAGCCCCCTCCCCATCGGGAGAGGGGCTCGAGCGGGGATCCCTCCCCGCACCGAAGGCCTCACCCCCTTCGACCGCCCGTCGGCCCGTAACCGGCGCGCTTCCCGGGCATGGCAGCATCGTGATGGCTGCGACCGGTCCGACTCCCGCAGCACATTCGAGAAGTTCGAACCGCCCCGCTCCCACACGAGGTGACGCCATGCTCGAGCTGCTGAACATCACCCCCTTCGGTGCGCTGCACACGCTGATCGCGATCATCGGCGTCCTCGCCGGTTTCATCGCATTGTTCCGCCACCGCCAGATCCGACTGGACTCCACTGCGGGGCGCCTGTTCTTCTGGTTCACACTCGGTGCGGCCGTGACCGGCCTCTTCATCTTCCGCCGCGGCGGATTCGGTCCGCCGCACGTACTGAGCGTGCTGACGCTGCTGGTGCTCGGACTGGCGTGGTTCGCCGAGAAGCGTTCCGGCTTCGGAAGGCTGTCGGGTTACGCCGCGGTGCTGCTCAACCTGACCGCGCTGTTCTTCCATTTCATTCCGGCCTCGGTCGAGACACTGACCCGCCTGCCGCTGGGCGCACCCTATGCCGCCGGGCCGGAAGACCCGCGCCTGTTTGGCCCCATTGGCGCCGCGTTCGCGGCCTATCTGATCGGAGCCGTTTGGCAGCTGCTGCGCGTGCGTGGCGCCGCAAGGCGGGCCTCCAGCGCGGGCGCCGATCTGGCCTGACGCCATTCGCCTGCGTGAATTCACGCCCCGGCCACGCGCCGGGGCGGCGGTTTTCACCGCCTGCCAACGCACTGCGCCGGAAAGTCGCTCTCCCACCCTTCAGATTCGCGCCCCGGGAGAGGTGTCCCATGGCCCGCCCCATCTGGACCGGCACGCTGTCGTTCGGCCTGCTGAACATCCCCATCAAGCTGATGACCGGCGAGCGTCGCGTCGACCTGCATTTCCGCATGCTCGACAGCCGCAACAATGCGCCAGTCCGCTACGAGCGCGTCAACGCCGAGACTGGCGAGGAAGTGCCGTGGAAGGAAATCGTCAAGGCCTTCGAGTACGACAAGGGCAGCTACGTCGTGCTGGAGGAATCCGACATCGTCGCGGCTTCGCCGGATCACAAGGAGACCGTGGACATCGAGACCTTCGTTCCGATCGACTCGATCGGCCCGGAGTTCTACGAGAAGCCCTATGTGCTCGAGCCGGGAAAGAAGGCCGAGAAGGGGTACGTGCTGCTGCGTGAAGTGCTCAAGCGCACCGGCCAGGCGGGCGTGGGTCGCGTGGTCATCCGCACGCGCGAATACCTGGCCGCGGTGGTGCCCAAGGACGACGCACTGATGCTGCTGATCCTGCGTTTCGCGCAGGAGCTGGTGGACCCGGAGGAATACAAGCTGCCCGAGGGAAACCTGGAGAAGTGGAAGATCTCCACGCGCGAGATCGACATGGCCAAACAGCTCATCGAATCGATGAGCTCGGACTGGAAGCCGGACGAGTTCAGGGACGACTTCCGCGAACGCCTGACGAAGGTCATCGAGGAGCGCGTGAAGTCCAAGCACGTGGTGCGCAAGCCCGTCGCCGAGGACGCGCTGCCGGAGAACGCCGCCACCAACGTCATCGATTTCGCCGACCTGCTCAAGCGCAGCCTGGAGAAGAAGGGCGGCAAGCCCGCGCCGGCGCCCGCGCCAGCGCCGGCCAAGAAGGCGACCAAGAAGGCCGCGGCCAAGAAGGCGCCAGCGCCGCGCAAGCGCACCGGACGAAAGTCCGCCTGAGACCGGACGCACACGGCCACCGAGATGGACGCGCCACGCCTGACCAGCGCCGAGCGCGTCGTGTTCCCCGATGCCGGCATCACCAAGGGTGACGTCGCTGATTACTACCGCGCCGTCGCGCGCTGGCTTCTTCCCGAACTGGTGCACAGACCGCTCTCGCTGGTGCGTTGCCCGGATGGCATCGCATCGCACTGTTTTTTCCAGAAGCACCATGCCGGCGCGCTGGGCGAGCACGTCCGCGCGATCCGCCTGCAGGAACTGGAAGGCGAGGACGACTATCTGTACGTGGACGATCTCGCCGGCGTACTCGAACTGGTGCAGATGAACACGCTCGAATTCCATGTCTGGGGCGCGCGCGTGGACGATGTCGAGAAGCCCGACCGGCTCGTCTTCGACCTGGATCCCGATGAAGGCATCGCCTGGAACGACGTCAAGTCCGCCGCACGACAGGTGCGCGACCGCCTCGCGCATGTAGGCCTGCGCAGCTGGGTGCGCCTGTCCGGTGGCAAGGGACTGCACGTGGTGGTGCCGTTGCGTCGCAGCGCGGACTGGGGACAGGCGAAGGCGTTCAGCGATGCCTTCGCCGATGCGATGGTCGAGCACGCACCGGACCGTTTCGTATCCACGGCGTCCAAGAGCGCACGCACCGGACGCATCTTCATCGACTGGCTGCGCAATGCGCGTGGCGCCACCAGCGTGACCGGTTGGTCGCTGCGTGCACGCGCGGGCGCGCCGGTGGCGATGCCGCTGAGCTGGGACGAACTGGGCCGCGTGCGCCATCCCGGTGCGTTCGACCTTCGCAAGGCCATGCGCCGCGCACGCCTGCTGCGCCGCGACCCGTGGACCGGACTGCTGCGCGTGCGCCAGACGATTCCCGCCAGCATCGACTGAACTTCACGCCCGCCTTGCATGGGTGAACGTCGATTGCGGATGCGTTTGCTAGCGTGATTGGCATGAACACGCGGATCCTGCTCCTCTGCAAGGGAAACATCTGCCGCAGCCCGATGGCCGAGGTCATGCTGCGCGACCGACTGCGGCGAGACGACGTGCACATCGAATCGGCCGGATTGGCCGCGATGCGCGGCGCCCCCATCGACCCTCGCGCGCAGAACGCACTGCTCGCGCACGGCCTGAGCGCCTCCGACCATGTCGGACGTCAGGCCGATCGCATGGTGCTGCAACGCGCCGACCTGGTGCTTGCGATGGAGCAGCGGCAGGTCGCCGCGGTACTCGCGCAGTGCCCGATCCTGCGCGGACGCGTGGCGCTGTTCTCGCACTGGAACGGCGCAGACGACATCGACGACCCCTACGGCCGCGATCAGCGCGTGTTCGACGAAACGTATGAACGTCTGCATGCATGTATCAGTCAATGGCAAACAAAACTGTGACGCGGTGATTTCATTCGCTTCATGGTTGTGCTCGCGCAGTGAATGATTCATTCATCTGAACACAAGTTATCGCGATCAACAGGTTCACGAGGGTGAACCTGCTTTATTTCATCTCATCATCAACTCGCGATACATAGATTCGTTCGCGCATGGAGGCATGGCGTCGATATCGACATCGCGAACGATGCCTTCATGCCTGAGCGGTTGGTTGTTGTCGGTGCGCATGCACACGGAATCCAACATCACTGTTTCCATCCGAGGTGCGTGCATGAGGGACCCAAAGCTGGTTGCAGCCAGCGCCATTGCGTTGGCCGTGACGTTGTTCGCTCTCTTCTCCATGCGCACGTGGGCGAAGAAGATCGGCCTCGTCGACCGGCCCAGTTCGCGCAAGCACCACCGCGGAAGCATTCCGCTGATCGGCGGGCTGTGCTTCTTCCTCGGCACGCTGGTGGGATTGAGCTACCTGGGTTACCTCGACGGATTCGTGACCGCCCTGCTGGCCGGCAGCGTGCTGATCGTCGCCGCCGGCGCGCTGGACGACGCCAGCGACCTCAGCGTGGCCTCGCGCCTGCTCATCGAAGCCGGCGCCTGCGGGCTGGTGATCTTCATGTCCGGCTTCTATGTGCACGACCTGGGCGAGATCATCGGCACGCGCCACATCGACATCGGCCTGTTCGGCATACCGTTCACGATCATCGCCGTGATCGGGCTCATCAACGCCTTCAACATGATGGACGGCATCGACGGCCTGGCCGCCTCGATGGCGATGGTGTGCATCGTGGCCATCGGGATGTTCGACGATTCCGGCTGGTCGGTGCCCGGCGTTCTGGTGATGCTGCAGGTGTTGTTCGCGGCCCTGGTGCCCTACCTGTTCGTCAACATGGGCTGGCCGGATGGCCGCAAGGTGTTCATGGGCGACGCCGGCAGCACGCTGATCGGTTTCCTGCTGGCGTGGGGGCTGGTCTACATGAGCCATGCGAAGGTCGGACGACTGGCGCCGCCGGATGTGCTGTGGTGCGTGGCGCTGCCTGTGATGGACACCCTGGCCGTGATGTATCGCCGCATCCGGATGGGCAGCTCGCCGTTCCGCGCGGATCGTCAGCACCTGCATCACTTGCTGCTCGACACCGGGATGCCTTCGCGCCTGGTGCTGCTGTGCATGGTCGTCGCGGCCTGCGCGCTGATGCTTCTGGGCTATGGGCTGCGCAACGCGCCACAGTCGCTGGGGCTGGCCGCTTTCGTCCTGCTGATGGCACTGCACGTGTGGTGGGTGCCGAGAATGCTGGTACGACTGCGTGGACGCTGGCCCGCGCGCGAGCCACGCCCGGCCCCGGTCGCGTCGCCGCTGCAGAGCGCGCCCAACCATGGCATTTCCTTCCTCAGCGCACTCGCCCGCTTCGACGATGAGGACGATGAGCGCAGCTACAACGCGTCCCATCGCGTGGGCGTCGCCCTGGCGGCGGGGCCGCGCGCGGGGAATCCGTCGCCGGACGACGAAGGCCCGGTCGTGCCGGTGCGTGCGCTGTGCGTGCTGAGCGATTCACCGGATGCGGTGCAGGTGGCGCCGATCGCCCAGCAACTGGTGCGCGACGAGCGGTTCGAAACCACGCTGTGCGTGGCGTCCGAGGCCGAACAGGAAACGCCCACCGTGCTGCACCTGTTCGACCTGTCGGCCGACGTGCAGCTCGACATGCCCGCCGGCGACGACCACATGGAGGTCACCTCCGGTGCGCTGGGTGGAATGAGGCAGGTGATGGACCAGGTGCAGCCGGACCTGGTGGTTGTGCCGGGCGATGCGCCCGCGACGTTGGCGGCCACGCTGGCCGCGCATTACCACCAGGTCCCCGTGGTGTGCATCGACGGTGGACTGCCCACCGACGATGCCGCCACGGCGGTGGACGATCCGGGTCGTCGCATCGCGCGCACGCTGGCCTCGCTGCACGTGGCGTCGGATCAGTCCACCGGACGCCAGCTGGTGGCCGAAGGCGTACCGGCGCATCGCGTGATCGTCAGCGGCAACAGTGGGCTCGTCACGTTGCACGGCGCGCTGCAGCGTCTTCAACCGGGTGCCGACCTCGGGCGCGAGTTCGCCGAACGCTATGCCTTCCTGCGCGAAGGCGCGCCACTGGCACTGATGCTTCCCCTGGACGCGGAGGATGGCCACGCCACGCCGCTGCTGGACGCGTTGTACGTTGCGGCGACGCAGCGCCCGGCGATGGACCTGGTGTGCGTGGCCGGCCGCGCGAGCCACAGGTCCCGTGCAGACAACGTCCATCTGATCGAGCCGCCGGATTACCTCGCAGCGGTGTTCCTGCTGTGCCGCGCACAGATCGCGCACGTCGCACCGGGCCTGTACGCCGAAGCGTGCGCGATGCACGTGCCGCTGCTCGCGCTGGAACCGTTGCACCTTCCCGAAGGCGTGCGACCGCAGGTCCACCTGCTGGGCGGCGGGACCGATGCCATGGTCGAGCACCTGCTGCGCCTGGTGGACGAGCGCGCGGTCGCGCCGTCCACGCCGGCTTCCATGGCCGAGCGCGAAACGCTCCCCGGATTCCCCGACGGTGCCGCAATCCGCATCGTCGACGCCTTGGCGGGCCTGCGTTCTGCAGCCCATTCGTCGACCCTGTCGCGGGGCGCGGGTTCGCCAAACCTTGCCGGCGTCGGCCGTGCGTGGGAGGTCTCATGACCCACGCCAGCGCGATCCCGTTGCCGTACCTGCCGATGACCGTCCGGTCGTGGCCGCGAACCATGCAGAGCCTCGCGCCGTCGCGCGCGCTCGCGCTTGTCCCGCCCTCCCCCTACGGTGAAGAACCATGGCCACTCACGTGATCTCCCGGGCCGATACCGCCTACGTACCGCCCGCCGCAACCGCGGCCCGCGAAGACGATATCGACATCCCCACCCTGGTCTCGACGCTCAACGACAACAAGTGGCCGATCCTGATCGGCACACTGGCGTTCTTCGTGATCGCCGCGGCGTATGTGCTGATCGCGACGCCGAAGTACGAGGCCAATGCCGTCGTGCAGGTCGAATCGCGGCCGCCAACGGTGCCGGGTCTGAACAACAGCAACAGCGCCGCCCCCGCACCGCCCATCGTCGATGCACCCGCCGCGACGGAAACCCAGCTGCTCACCTCGCGTCGCGTGCTGGGCGAAGCGATCGAACGCCTGGACCTGGACACCGTCGCCAAGCCCGTGCGCATGCCATGGATCGGCGACATGGCCGCGCGTGCGCAGCAACGCATCGCACCGGGACAGCTGGCCTCGCCCATGTTCGGTCTGAACAGCTACGGCTGGGGCGGTGAACAGATCGACATCGGCCGTCTCGAGTTGCCCGACGCGCTGGTCGGCATGCCGCTCTCGCTCATCGTCGGCGAAGGCAAGCGCTACACACTGCTCGACCCCGACGGCCGCACGCTGGTGGAAGGTCGCGTTGGCCAGCCGGCCACCAACAACCGCGGCGTGACGCTCGACGTGCAACGCCTGATCGCCAATCCGGGCACGCGCTTCGAGGTGAAGCGCCTGAACTCGATGGCGATCATGGGCGAGCTCAAGAACGACATCACCGTCACCGAGCAGGGCCGCAATTCCGGCATCATCGCGCTGACCTATGCGCACGCCGATCCGCTGCGCGCAAAGCAGGTACTCGACCAGATCACCCAGGCCTACGTGCGCCAGAACGTGGCGCGCAACTCCGCCGAAGCCGCCAAGCGACTGCAGTTCGTCACCGAGCAGCTGCCCAAGGTGCGCCGTGAGCTCGCCGATGCGCAGGCGCGCCTGAACGACTTCCAATCGCGCACCCGCACCATGGACGTTGGCGTGCAGAACCAGGCGCTTCTCAACCAGAGCGTCGCGCTGGAGACAAGCATCCAGCAGTTGCAGGTGCAGCGCGCCGACATCGCCAGCAAGTACACGCCGGAGCATCCGGTGCACCAGTCGCTGATGCGCCAGATCGGTCAGTTCGAAGCGAAGAAGAACCAGATCCTCGGCCGCATCGGCGAGCTGCCGGACACGCAGCAGGGTCTGTTCCGCCTGAACCGCGATGTGGAGGTGATCAACCAGACCTACGCCAGCCTGCTCGACCAGGCGCAGCAGCTCAACATCGCCGCCGCCAGCGCGGTGGGCAATGCGCGCGTGATCGATCCTGCCGACGTGAACATGGACAGCCCGTCGTGGCCGAAACCGCTGCTGGTGGTCGCCGGTGGCACGCTGCTGGGCGCGATGCTGATGGTCGCCTTCGTGCTGACCCGACAGATGTTCCGTCGCGGCGTGGAAGACCCGGTGGACATCGAACTGCTTGGCCTGCCGGTGTATGCGTCCATTCCGTTCAGCGCCAAGGGCAAGCAGATCGCCGGGCCGCCGGGGCAGCGCCGTCGTGACGGCAAACAGCGCCTGCTGGCGTTCCGTTCGCCTTCGGACCTTGCGGTGGAAGCGCTGCGCACGCTGCGTACCAGCCTGCATTTCGCGCGCTTCGAGATGAAGAACAACATGCTGATGATCACCGCGCCCAGCCCGGGCGTGGGCAAGACGTTCGTCTGCGCCAACCTGGCGGTGACCATCGCCCAGGCGGGCCAGCGGGTACTGCTGATCGATGCCGACATGCGTCGCGGCACGCTGCACCAGGCGCTTGGCACGCGTTCGGAGAACGGTCTGTCGGAGCTGATTTCCGGCCAGATCGACACCCAGACTGCCGTACGCACCGTGCCGGGCACCGACAACCTGTCGTTCATCTCGCGCGGCTCCGTGCCGCCGAATCCGTCCGAACTGCTGATGCATCCGCGCTTCCCGGCGCTGATCGACCGGCTGTCGTCGGAGTACGACATCGTGGTGATCGATACGCCACCGGTGCTGGCCGTAACCGACGCGGCGGTGATCGGCCACCACGTCGGCACCTGCCTGATGGTGGTGCGCTGGGGCCTGAACCAGCAGCGCGAAATCGCGTTGGCCAAGCAGCGTCTGGAGCAGAACGGCGTGGAGGTGCGCGGCGCCATCTTCAACGCGGTGCAGAAGCGCGGTTCGGGCCAGTACGCCTACACCTACTACGACTACCAGCCGGTGCGCGACCCGGCCCCGGCCCGGTGAACGCGATGCGCGAACAGATCACGATGTCGCCCTACTACGGCACGCCGGACTTCTCGCGGCTGATGCAGACCGGCGCGCCACGCCCGCCGCTGGACCCGGTGTCGGTCGCCGACCTGCTGCGCAATGCCTTCGTCTATCCGCCGTTCTCGATCTACGAAGGCGTACGGCTGGTCACGTTCGGCTTCTGTCCGCACGACGACATGCACACCGCGCCGCGCTTCCACTTCAAGTTCCGCAATGCCGGTGAGGTACCCGAACACCCGGAATCCGACCAGGACTGGGTGGGCGTGTACCACCGCATGCTGTGCGACGCCGTGCGCCACACCTGCACCGGCATGCATTCGCCGTGGCTGATGCAGAGCGGCGGCAAGGACTCCACCACGCTGGCCATCGCCATCGCCGACGCGCGCCCCGACACCACCTGCATCACGTATCTGGGAGGCAGCGAGGAAGACGAGATCGCATCGGCCACGCACGTCGCGCGCACGCTGGGCCTTCGTCACGAAACTCTGGTGTGCGATCCGGCGCGCGCGTACGACCGCTACCTGGCCGTGGTGGATCGCATGCCACTGCTCACGGCCGATTTCGCGCTCCTGTCGTATGTGGACCTGGGCACCGAGATTGCGATGCACGGCGGCGATGGCGTCATCGACGGCCTGGGTGCCGACAGCTACTTCGGTACACCGATGAGTCGCAACCAGCACATCCTCAAGCGACTCTCGCGCGACCTTCCCCTGCCCGGCCGTCTGTCGGAGCTTCCAGGCATCGAACGCAGTTTCCGTCTGTGCTACCTGCTGAGCACGCTGCGGATGAACCCAATCGAGCGCGTCTTTCCCGGCTCGCGCTTCAGCGACGACGAAGTGGACGAGCTGTTCGGACGCGACATCGCGCATTCATCGCGCCAGCGCCTTGAGCTGTTCAAGGAGGAGATCGAGTCGGCGACCAGCTCATGGGAGTGGCGCGACATGTCCACGTCCATCGCCGGTTCCGCGGGCGCGTTCGCCAAGGGACTGTACGCGAGCGCGGCGCTCTCGCTGCAGGTCGCCTACCCCTTCTGCGATCTGGACCTGCGCGAATGGATCCATCACGAGGTGCCGCGTTACCAGAAGGTCGATCCGGCCACCAGGCTCAACAAACTCCTGATCCGCGAGCACATCGCCACGCGCTTCGACGATCTTCCCTACGTGCGCGGCAAGGGCAGCTTCCGTTTCGACGTTCGGGGACTGGCGCGCACGCGCTTTGATCGCGTCCGCGAGCTGGCCGAACGCTCGCGCGACTTCCTGCCGGGTGCCGTCGGCTGGCTCGACCGCAACCGCTCGCGACTGGACAACAAGTACCACGCCTCGCGCTTCTACCTGCTCGCCATCGTCCTGCCATGGCTGGAACACGCGGTCGCCGCCGGCACACGGGACGACAGGGAGTCGACGCGTACCCTCGCCCATGCCTGACCGCCAACGCCGGCGCGTGTCGTGGTGTCTGCTGCTGGCGCCGGCCGCGCCGGTGCTGGTTTACGCCGCCGCGCCGGCGCGTGGCGATGCAAAGGTCGACGTCCGCGACTACGATGCGCGCGGCAATGGCGTGGCGGACGACACGCGCGCCTTCCAGGCCGCCATCAACGCGTTGCCCGACAGCGGCGGCACCGTGCAGGTCCCGCCGGGCGATTACCTGATCAATCCCGTGGTCGGCGTACAGCTGCGCGACCGCATGCACCTGGCGATGGCGCCGGGAACGCGGCTGATGGCCAAGCCCAATGCGGCCGAACGCGCTTACGTGCTCAATGTGAATCGCGTCGAGGACGTGGAGATCTCCGGCGGCCGCATCATCGGCGAACGCGGTGCGCACCTGGGCTCGACCGGTGAATGGGGACACGGCGTGATGATCCGCGGTTCGCAACGCGTCACCGTGCGGGATATCCACATTTCGCACTGCTGGGGCGACGGCATTTCCATCGGCGGCGCGAAGGAAGGCGGCCGCATCGTGCCCAGTCGCGACATCACCATCCAGCGCGTGCAGAGCATCGGCAACCGTCGCCAGGGCCTGACCATCGGCCGCTCGCGCCAGGTGCGGGTGTACGACTCCACCTTCGCCGACACGGAGGGCACGCTTCCCGCCAGCGGCATCGACGTCGAGCCGGATGCCGGCGACATGGCCGACGACGTCCTGATCGCCCGATGCATCGTCCGCGGAAACCGGGGCGCCGGCATCCAGCTGTACAAGCAGGTGTCCAACGCCATCGTGCGTGAATGCACGATCGAGGATAACCGCGGCGCGGGCATCCTCACGCTGGGCGCGCGCCAATGCACCATCGAGGACAATCGCATCCGGCTCAACGCCCTCGGTGGAATAGCCGTGCGGCCGGGAACGCGCGAACTGACGATCGCGCGCAACGAGTTCTCCGACAACGGGCCGCGCATCCGCACGAAGGACGGATCAGCGCGCAAAGGCAAGCGGCACGTTGCCATCGGCGACGCCACGTCCGATATTCGCGTGGACAACGACAACCGCTATCTCGACTGAGCAATCGCGTGCGTCGTTCGCGCGTTGTGCATCGCAAATAGCGCAAGCGCAGTCATCAACTTGAACACGGCTCTGACTGAACGATTCAGTTTCGTTTGTTTGCGCGCGTCCGCAAAAACGCGAATCGCAGGCTGAAATTCAAATTCGTTGCGATAAGGTGCGTGGCAAGTCACGAAGATGATCGTGGCGTGAGGATGCTGAATCAGCATCTCCCGCCCCGCCGCACCACGCGGCAACGGGGGCGCTTTACTCCCGGAACCGACATGAATCCACCGCTTTCTCCTGCATCCGCGGCGACGCCTGAACGTCGCGAATTCCTCCGCAAGAGCCTCCTGCTCAGCATTCCGCCGATGCTCGGCTTCACCGGCATCGGAAAGGTCTTCGCCGCCACGGGCGCGACGACCGCCGCCACCTACTCACCGTCCGCGCGTGCGCGCGGCTCGGCCACGGTGAGCGTGCGCACCTATGGCGCGCAGGGAAACGGCAGCAATGACGACACCGCGGCCTTCCAGGCGGCGATCGATGCCCTGCCCTCCAGCGGCGGCACCGTGACCGTTCCGGCCGGCGACTACGTCATCGATCCGACCGTCAACGTCCGCCTGCGCAGCAAGATGCACCTGCAGCTGGCCAGCGGTGCCCGCCTGCGCGCCAAGCGCAACAGTTCCGAACGCGCCTATGTGCTGATGGTCTACAAGGTGTCCGACGTGGAAATCTCCGGCGGTCAGATCATCGGCGACCGCGATACACACCTGGGCACCACCGGCGAATGGGGCCACGGCATCATGATCCGCGGCGCTTCACGCGTCACTGTCCGCGACATGCGCATCTCCGATTGCTGGGGCGATGGCGTGTCGATCGGCGGCGCGATGGTCACCGGCGCACCGACCATTCCCTGCAACGACGTTGTCATCACCAACATCGTTTCGACCAACAACCGCCGCCAGGGCCTCACCATCGGCTGTTCGAGCAACGTGAAGGTCTACGACAGCGAGTTCAGTTACTCCAACGGCATCGCGCCGCAGTGCGGCATCGACATCGAGCCGGACTCGGACGATTCGCGAACCACCGACACGGTACTGATCCAGAACTGCCTGATCCGCCGCAACAAGGGCAACGGGATCCTGTCGTACAAGCGTGTGAAGGGCGTGACGGTGAAGAACTGCACGCTCGAGTACAACGGCGGCTACGGCCTGCTGACGGTGGGCGCCATAAGCGGATACATCGCGCAGAACCGATTCCAGCACAACTACCTGTACGGTGCGATGTTCTCGGCGGCCAGCAAGAGCTACCAGACCAGCGGCAACGTCTTCAAGAACAATCACACCCGCATGCATGGCGTGAACACGGCCACCACACCGTACGTGACCATGACGGGGCTGGTGGCCGGCAACAACGGCAATGGCGCGCACATCGCCAAGACCGGCGACAGCACCGACATCCGCGTGACGAGCAACCAGTACGCGAAGTAGACGGAACGCAACCCAGGCACGAAACGGCCGGCATCTGCCGGCCGTTCTCGTTTGTGATGCCTGCATCGAATCCGGCGTGCGAATCCGTGACACGCACTGCAATGTGTCGACTGCACGCGCGATGCAAAGTGTCGTTCATGTCCCGATGGAAAGATGATCGCAGCGTGGACGGCTGCGCGGATGCGTCTGGCTAGAATCCGGACGACCTTCCCGATGGACGCACGCCGCACGCATCGCAGCAGGGACCTTGCGATGCATGCCACCCACGACGATGCGCATTGCCCTCTTCGCAAACACCGACTGGTACCTCTACAACTTCCGGCTCTCGACCGCCCAGCACCTGCAGGCCAACGGGGCCGACGTGGTGATGGTTTCGCCCCCTGGCGAGTTCGGCGAGCGTTTCGCCGAGCACGGCATCCGTTGGGTGACGCTGCCGATGGACCGCGCCAGCCTCAACCCGCTGCGCGAGGCGTTCACGGTGCGGCACCTCACCGCCCTTCTGCGGCGCGAGCGACCCGACCTGATCCACAACTTCACGGTGAAGTGCGCCGTGTACGGAGCGCTTGCCGCGCGCTTGTCCGGCGTTCCTGCCGTGGTGAATGCCGTGGCAGGCCTGGGCTATGTGTATGCAAGCAACGGCCTGAAAGCGCGTGTTCTGCGCCCGGTGGTGAGCACCCTGTTGCGCGCGACGCTGGGCCACGGCGCGTCAAGGGTGATCGTGCAGAACCCTGACGACGCAGCCGCGCTGTCCGCATCGAACCTGGTGTCGGACGACAAGATCCGCCTCATCCGCAGCTCCGGCGTGGATGTGGAACGCTTCCAGCCGAGCGAACCCGACGATGCGCAACGCCCCCTGCGCGTACTGCTCGCCGCGCGCTTGCTGCGCGAGAAAGGCGTGGCGGAGTTCGTCGAGGCGTCGCGCATGCTGCAGGTGCGCGGTCGCAACGTCGAATTTCTTCTGGCCGGAACCCCGGACCCGGGCAATCCCAGCTCGTTCGCGCGCGAGGAAGTGGAACAGTGGGGCCGGAAGGGATTGGTGCGATGGCTGGGCCATGTCGACGACATGCCGGCGCTGCTCGCCTCGGTGGACGTGATGGCGCTGCCCAGCTACTACCGCGAGGGCGTCCCGCGCTGCCTGATCGAAGGCGCCGCCAGTGGTCTTTGCCTGATCACCACCGACCTTCCCGGTTGTCGCGAAGTGGTCACGCGCCACGGCGAAGACGGATTGCAGGTGCCGCCACGGGACGCGCCTTCGCTTGCGGCGCTGCTGATGCACCTGGACGATGATCGTGCGACGGTCCATCGGCTGGGCGCGAAGGCGCGGGAACGCGCGGTCGCCCATTTCGATGAGCGACTGGTCATCGGCAGGACGCTGGACGTGTACGAAGAGCTGCTGTCGACGCCGCTTCCGGCGCGCGTCGACGCGCTGGAATGCGCACGCGAATGAGCGTGAACGCATGGCGACCGGCGGCGACGGCGATCAGCCTGCTCTGGCTGGCCACACTCGCGGGCGCGGGCATGGTGTTCCTCGCGCAACTGCTGCTGGCGCGGCGACTCGGCCCCGAGGAGTACGGCCTGTTCGCCTCGTCGCTGGCGACGGTGAGCGTGATCGCGCCGCTGGCGGGATTCGGCCTGTCGCAGTTCCGCCTGAAAGCGTATGGCAGCGAAGGTTGGCAGGCAGACCGCTGGCTACGTCCGGCGCTGCGCTTCTCCACGTTCACGGGTGCGATCGCGATCGCCTGCGTCGTCGCGTGGGCGGTGTTCGGCAATGCGGTGGACGACGCAACCCAGCGGACGTTGCTGCTGCTGGTTCCGGTGATTGCGGGCGTGTTCGCGGTCGACCTGGTCGGCAGCAAGCTGCGCCTGGAGGAACGCCATCGCGCGCTCGCCGGTTGGCAGTTGCTGATGCCGGCGGGTCGATTGGCGGTGGCGACGACACTGCTGGCATGGCCCATCGCCAACGCCTCCGCGGCAGCGTTGGGCTATGGGCTGGTGGCACTGCTGATCGGTTCGCTGGCGATGCCGCAGTTGCTGGCGATGCAGCGCGGGCGTATCGAGCTGAAGGGCCATGGTCCGCGCCCACCCTCGCTGGAACTGTCTTCGCCCGGAGCGATGCAGCTGTGGTCGCAGGCGTGGGCGTTCGGCGTGGCGGCGGTGCTGTATCCGGTGTTCTTCCAGGTGAGCACGGTGCTGTTGAAGTACCTGCACAGCAACGCGCAGGCGGGCCACTACGGCGTCGCGCTCGCCGTGATGACCGCGCTCTACCTGTTCCCGGCGACGGTCTACCAGAAGTACCTGCTGTCGCGCCTGCACCGTTGGGCCGTGCACGACCGCCCGCGTTTCTGGCAGGTGTATCGCCTGGGAAACCTGGCGATGTTCGCCGCCGGGCTGGTGGTCGGGCTCGCGCTGGCCGTGCTTTCTCCGTGGGTGATCCCCTGGGCGTTTGGCCCTGCTTACGCGGATGTTCCCGTTCTGCTGGGAATCCTCGCAATCTGCGTGCCCATTCGATTCCTTTCGACGGCCGTTGGCTCGGCGCTGCTGACCGAACATCACATGCGCTATCGCGTCGTCGCGATGCTGCTGGCGACCGTCGTCGCGGTGCTGCTCAACTGGCTGGCGATACCGCGTTTCGGCGGTATCGGCGCGGCCTGCGCAACCGTCATCGCCGAAGCCGTGCTGCTTGCGGCGATGTGGTTCGGCGTACGCCATTGGGTGAAACGGGAGATCGTGCCTTGAGTCCCCATCTGCGCACCGCCTTCACCGGCTACTACGGCATGTGCAACTTCGGCGACGATCTGTTCGGCGTGCTCTGCGCGGCCGCGGCACGCCGCTACTGGAATGCCGATCCGCGACTCATCGGCCCGCCACTGGCCGGTGTGGACGCCGATGCCACCTGGCCATTGCCGCGTGCGCTTTACGGTTCTGGTGGCGCGATCGGCAAAGCGGCGCGGCTGCTCGGCTTCGCGCGCGGGCTGCGCGGGACCGATGTGCTGGTGATGGGTGGCGGATCGGTGATCAACGCGCGCGAATCCTTCCGGCAGCCGATGATGCTGTCGGCACAGGCGCGTGGCCGGCTGCAGCTCGCCGCCGTGGGCGTGTCCATCGGTCCATTCGCCGACGCGGCGAGCGAGGAAGCAGCGGCGCGCTTCGCCCGTCATTTCGCCTACCTCTCGGTTCGCGACCACCGCTCATTCGAACTGGCCCAGCGCATGGGGCTGGAACGTATCGTCCACCGCGGTCGCGATCT
This sequence comes from Lysobacter stagni, assembly GCF_030053425.1. Taxonomy (NCBI): domain Bacteria; kingdom Pseudomonadati; phylum Pseudomonadota; class Gammaproteobacteria; order Lysobacterales; family Lysobacteraceae; genus Lysobacter; species Lysobacter stagni. The sequence goes on from NZ_JASGBI010000001.1 coordinate 3,268,369, forward strand.
CGCCGGCCTGCTGCCCATGGTTTCGGCCCCACTGCCGGCCGCGACCGACGACGACCGCAGCGTGCCGCGCATCGGCCTGGCGCCGTGTTGCTACTCCGTTCGCGCCGACCATCCCGCGCCCACGCCCGAGCGCTGGCACGAGGACTGCGCCAACGCGCTTGCGCGCATGGCCGCGCGGACACCGTTGCAGGTGGATGTGTTCAGCCTGAACGGCCATCCCGTGCATGGCGACGCAGCATTGGCACGCGACCTTCACGCACGCCTGCGCGCGTCTGGCATTCCGGTGCGCGTGCGCCAGTACGCGGGCGGCGATCCGATGGCGATGGTGCAGGCCATCCGCGGCTGCGATGCGTTCATCAGCGCGCGCCTGCACGGCGCCATCGTCGCCTACGTCTGCTCCATCCCGTTCGCCATCGTCGACTACCACCCGAAGTGTCGCGATTTCGCCGACGACGTTGGTCTCGCCGCGCATCTTCGCATCGATGAACGATCGAACGGAGAAGAGACGTTCACGCAGGTGCTCGATGCATTGCTGAACGATAGAGCGTGCAGGCCACTGCTTTCACCCGACGTATACGCGCGGGAGGCCCAGGACATATTCCAATGCGCTCCATGGTCGAACATCCCCGACTTCGCGACGAGAGCCGCCTGATGACGTCCGACGCCTTCACCGCGCCGGTCTCGGTGGTGGTGCCGTGCTACCGCTGCGGCGACACCATCGGCGATGCCGTCGCCTCCATCGCGGCGCAGACGCTGCCGCCACGCCAGGTGGTACTGGTTGACGACGCCAGCGGCGACGGTACGGTGCAGGCGTTGCACGCACTGGCGTCCGGCTATCCGCGCGGGTGGATCGATGTCGTCGCGCTGGCGCGCAACGGCGGCCCCTCGCGCGCGCGCAATGTGGGTTGGCAGCAGGCGCGCCAGGAGTACGTTGCCTTCCTCGACTCGGACGACACCTGGTCGGAGACCAAGCTTGAACTGCAGATGCGCGCACTGCGCGATGATCCGAAGATCGTGCTGATCGCACATCGCATGCAGGTGCGCGACCGCGCCGTCTCGCCCCCGTCCGCACCCACGACTGCGCGCACGCGCATCGTGCCGCGACGCCGCCTGCTTCTGAACAACCCGTTTCCGACGGCCTCGGTGGTGCTCCGTCGCGACCTTCCGTTCCGCTTCAACGAGGACTACCGCCGCGTGGAGGACTTCCTGCTCTGGGGCCAGATCGCGTTCTCGGGCTACCGCTGCGCGAAACTCGACCAGGTGCTGGCGTACTGGCACAAACCGAACTATGGCGCCGGCGGCCTGAGCGAAGACCTGCGCGCGATGCATCGTGCCGGCCGCGAAGTGCGTCGCGAGTTGTTGCGCCAGGGCCTGGTGAGCCTGCCCGAGCACTGCTTCGCGCGCAGCGTTGGAATGCTGCGCAAGTCGAGGCAACGCCTGCTGCTGGCATGGCGCCGCGCACAGGCGGGAGGTGCACCATGAACGCATCCGTCGACATGCTCTCGGCTCCGCAACCAAGGCGGCAAGCGGACGCACCCGCCGCCGCGGCCCTCAGCGCGCTGCTGTTGATCGCCGTCGCGCTGTTCGGCCTGTGGCTGGTGGGCATGCGCTCGCCCGACATCGGCACCGACACGCACACCTATGCCGGATTCTTCGAGAACCAGAACGAACAGGGCGTGGAGACGCGCCTGGAGCCCGGGTTCGTCTACCTGACCTACCTGCTGTGGAAGCTGGACGTCGGCGTCATCGGCTACCAGATCGTGCTGTTCGCGCTGTTGCTTGGCAGCATCGTGGTCTCCACACGACGCTACTTCGATTACCTGGGCGATACGCGGGGCTACCTCACCTTCCTCGGCGCGGCACTGATGCTGCTGTATGTCTCGCCGATGTTCGTCAACGCCTCGATAAACGCGGTGCGGCAGGGGCTGGCGGCACTGCTGGTGTTCACCTCGCTGCTGTCGTTCAAGGAACGGAGGTGGTGGTCGTTCGTCATCTACGGCGCCATCGCCAGCAGCCTGCATCTGTCGTCCTTGCTGTACCTGGTCTTTGCACCGGTGCTGCTGTTCGGAACGCGCATGCAGCGCGTCATCGCGGCCACCGCCTTCGTCATGTATGTCACGGGCCTTTCGATGGCCCTGGTGCGCGCGCTCATTCCCGGGCTGTATGAGGTGGTGATGAGCTACACCGCAAACTCGTACTACCGGTCGGGCGTGCGCGCTGATTTCGCGCTGTTCTCCATCTTCTGGTACATGGTTCCGCACGCCCTGGCGCCGCTGGTTCGCGCCGAGTACCGGCAGAAGATCAAGGACAGCACCGCTGTGTATCTGGCGATGATGCTGCCGTTCTTCGGCATCGGCTGGGGCTACTTCTCCAATCGCTACCTGCTGCCGGCATGGCTGTCGGTATCGTTGATCCTGGCTGCGATGCTCGTTCACAGCCGGATCCCGCTGGTGCGGCATCCGCTGTTGCTGCGCTTCGGACTGCTGCTGTCGTGCGCTGCGTTCTATTACTACGTCACCCACGAAATCGTCATCTGAGGAAACGCACCACGCATGCAGTCGCTGCAGAAGCTCGCGGTCGCCCTGACCTACCCCCCTGCCCTGACCCTTGTGCTGCTGTTCCTCGCCGTCGCGCTGCTGCTGTTGCGCCAGAGGAAGGTGGGCCTGGTGGCGGCGGCATTTGGAATCGCATGGTCCGGATTCCTCTCGATCCCGGTGGCGTCGGACTGGGTGCGCGGGCGTCTGGAACAGCGCTATCCCGTCGTCGACGAATCGCAACTGCCGCTAGCCGACGCGATCGTGGTGCTCGGCGGCGGCAGCCGCTATCGCTGGCTCGATCGCCCCAACATCACCGCGGACGACCTGGAAAGCAGCCGTCTGGCCGCGGGAGCGCGCGCCTGGTTGGCAGGGCGTGCGCCACTGGTGGTCCTTTCGGGAGGTGGCGACGACGGTGGCGATGTGGACGCGAGCGAAGCCCATCGCATGGCGCGCGCGATCACGCGGCTCGGTGTCCCGAACGATGCGCTGCTGCTGGAAGACCGCAGTCGCAACACGCGCGACAACGCACGCTATACCGCTGCACTGGCGGACGAGCACCGCTTGCATCGCATGCTGCTGGTCACCTCCTCGCTGCACATGCCGCGGGCGATGATCCAGTTCCGCGATGAAGGAGTTAACGTGATACCGGTCCCGGTTCCGGAACGCGCGCACCGCGACCGATGGACGCAGCGGTGGATTCCTTCACGAAGTGCACTGTGGCGCAGCGGCCGCGCAATCAAGGAATTCGCAGGCATCGTGATGGCGCGTCTACAGAACTGAACGATCGGCGTTGCGCCTTCAGCAATGTGTGCGTCGCGATACTGAATGTTTCTGCACCGCAGCGAACGATAATCACGCGACTTGCGCCACATGCGCTATAGGCTCCATGTGCAGTACATGCGATGGCCATGGATGACGCCGCGCACGCATCGTTATCAGTCGGCACGTCGTACAGGGACGCGTGACGGTGGCATCGGACGATGCCATGCCATGAACTCGAGGGCCCCGCATTGAAGACGCTCACTCTTTCCTGTTCGATCGCCATTGCCGTAGCAACGGCAGGCTGTGTACCGGGTCAGCAGATGTCGCGCAGCGACGCGAGCAACGCACAGACCGTTGGCAGCGATGTACGGATGGTGCCGATCACGGCGGAAGTGGTTTCAGCGCCCGTCAAGGCTGCGGTGGTCGCTCCGGAACTCACCGCGTACAAGGGAGAGGCCTACCGCATCCAGCCCGGCGACACGCTGATTGTCACCGTGTGGGATCACCCTGAACTCACCACGCCTGCCGGCAACCAGCAGCAGGCCGTCACCAACGGCCGACTGGTGCAGCCCGACGGCACGTTCTACTTCCCCTATGCCGGCAAGATCAACGTCACCGGCATGACCATCGAAGACCTGCGCGGCACTCTGAGCACGCGCCTGGCGAAGTATCTGCAGAACCCGCAGCTCGACGTCAACGTCGTCGGATTCGGCAGCCGCGTGGCGCTGCAGGGCGCGTTCGAGGACACCACGCCGCAGGAGTTGACGACGGTGCCACTGACGCTGTCGCAGGCCATCGGCCGTGCACGCATCGATGTCGAACAGGCCGACCTCGCGGGCTTCGTGCTGACGCGCGATGGACGCAACTATCCGCTCGACCTGGACGCGCTGAACCGCGACGGGAAGATCGCGGCGGACATCTATCTCAAGCCGGGCGATCGGTTGTTCCTGCCGTTCAACGACCGCAAGGAGGTCTACGTGATCGGCGAGGTGCTGCGTCCGCAGGCCCTGACCTTCAAGACCACCGACATGACGCTCACGCAGGCACTGGGCCGCACGGGCGGCCTCAACCCGGTAACGTCGAAGGGCGAGGCGGTGTATGTGATCCGCGGCATCGAGGAAATGCAGCAGGCGCCCGCGACGGTGTACCAGCTCGATGCGAAATCGCCGGTGGCCTTCGCGCTGGGCGACAAGTTCCGGCTGAAGCCGGGCGATGTGGTCTGGGTGGGCCCGGCCGGCATCACGCGCTGGAACCGCTTCCTGTCGCAGCTGTTGCCGCTGTCGGCCATCCTGACCAACGCGGCGGCGGCGCAGTCCGATATCACGAACTGAGCCGGACCTGAGCGGCGCACGCCATCCGACGATGGCGTGCGCCTGCGTCGTCCGTCGGATGTCGATTCCCTCCCGCCCCACTCGTCGGAGAAGATGAGGCAGTCCGCCTCGCCTCCGGGGAGTCCCCATGCTGCAGCTGTACGCCCATCCGTTCTCGTCCTACTGCCAGAAGGTGCTGACGGCGCTCTACGAGAACGCCACACCGTTCCAGATGCGCCTGCTGGAATCGCCGCAATGCGAGGCGTGGCAGGAACTCGCGCGGATGTGGCCCGTGCAACGCTTTCCCGTGCTGGTGGAAGACGGCCGCATGGTGGCCGAGGCCAGCTGCATCATCGAGTACCTGCAACTGAATCATCCCGGGCCGGTGACGCTGCTCCCGCACGATCCACGCGAGGCGTTGGAGGTGCGGATGATGGACCGCTTCTTCGACAACTACCTTTCCACGCCGCAGCAGAAGGTGGTGTTCGACGCGCTGCGCCCGGAGGCCGAGCGCGACACGTACGGCGTGGCCGAAGCGCGGCGTTTGCTGGACACCGCGTACGGCTGGCTGGAAGGCGTGCTGTCCGACGGTCGTGAGTGGGCGACGGGCCCATCCTTCACCCTGGCCGACTGCGGCGCGGGACCGTTCCTGTTCTATGCAGACTGGACACATCGCATCGGCGCGCAGTTCCCGCGCGTGCATGAGTACCGGCAGCGCTTGCTCGCACGGCCCGCCTTCGCGCGTGCCGTGGACGAAGCGCGTCCGTTCCGCCCGTTCTTCCCGCTGGGCGCGCCCGACCGGGACTGACGCCCGTCGTGCAGGCATGATGTCGGTCGTCGCCGAACGGAATCACGCGCATGATCGCCCTCGCACTTGCCACCGCCGTCGTACTGGTCGTGCTGATTGGCCCGCTTCTGTTGGGCATCGCCGGCTGGCGGCATGTGCGCGCCGCACCATCGGCCGTCGCGCCGCCGGCATGGGACTGGACGCGGGTGATCGTCTCGGCGCTGATCTACACGCTCGCGTTCAACCTGACGTTCTTCGTGCAGGAATTGTTTCTGGTGCTGCCCAAAGCGCTCACGCCGGGCCTGCAACCGACGCTGTTCCACAACAACCATCGCTGGAACGGGGACAACCCGCTGGCGGGTCTGTTCCAGGGCACGGGCGCACTGGCGACGGCACTGGTCGGGCTTGCGTGCCTGTGGGCAGTGCGGCACCTGCCGCCGCGCTCGGTGAAGTCGCGGCTGTTCGGCATCTGGATGGCCTATTGCGGGCTGCTGATGGCATTGCCGCAGGTGGTGATCGGTGCACTGAGCACGGGCAGCGACGTGGGCATGGCGATGGAATACCTGCATCTGGCCGCCACGACGAAGGCCGCTGCCGCACTCCTGGCGTTGGCGGCCATGCCGCTGGTCGCGCTGCGGCTTGTGCGGCCGTTGCTGGAGACCGCACGCGAGCCGCTGCAGATCGGCGATCCGGTGGCGCGTACGCGCTTCGTCGTGTAGACGGCGCTGGTGCCGGTACTGCTCGGCACCGCACTCATCATTCCCTTCCGCGTGCCGCGCGAAGCGATCGAGGTGGTGCTGCTGCCGGTGCTGGTAGGCGTGATCGGCGTGCCGTGGATGCTGGCCGGCGCCTGGCGCGTGCGCGATGCGCGCGCCTGCGGCCGTCAGACCGATTCGTTCGTGCTGCCGCTGCTGGCGGCCATCGCCCTGCTGCTGGTGTTCCAGCTGCTGCTGCGGCCAGGCATCGACTTCTATTGAGCGCGCCGGTCAGCGGTGGACGTCGACCACCACCGCCGCGCCGTCGCTCATCACGTCCACGGCTTTGGCCTGCACCAGGGCGGCATCGCGTTCGGCCGGCGTGAGCTGCACGTACTTGCCGTCGACCAGGAACACCGTCGGCTTGCCGTGGTCCAGTTCCAGCTGGTTGGATTTCGCGTACTCGCCCACCAGGGCCGGCACCGACGCAAGGCCCTGCTCGCGCAGCGACTGCCCGGTATAGGTCGATTTGTGGGTGAGTTCGCCCGCGTGGGCGATGCCCGACGCCAGCAGGATGCATGCGACTGCCACACGGACCATGAGCGCTCCTTCGAATAGGGACGTACGAGGTGGATGGTGAGCATCGCTCGCATGCCCGTTCGGCAGGGAGCGCGCGCTATTACACGGGCCCGCGCGGCGGCGATCAAGAGACCCGCGGCTGCGGCCGACGGATCTGTGAACGCCGTGGCATCCGCGGGGGTCCGCACGCTTCGCCCGCCGATCACGCCCCGGTCCGGACACTGCGGCCTTGCCGGATCCATCGGCATCGATCGCGTATCCGGCGCAGCGCCGCCCGTGGCGTGCCCCAGCCGCTACGCTGGTCCTCCGCCCAGACGCCGTCGCGACGCCATGAACGTGTTCTCACCCACCGCTTCCCTGCCCACCGCGACCTGGTTGCGCGACTGGACAGGCATGCTGGTGCCGATCGGCGAGGCCGCGCTGATCCTGGTCGCCGCATGGGCGTTGCGCGCATTGCTGCGCCTGGCGCTCAAGCGCATCTGCGCGCGCTACGAGCTGCCGCCGGAACTGGCCATCGGCGCACGGCGCCTGCTGGGCACGCTGATCTACCTGGCCGCGGGGCTGCTCATCCTGGAACGGCTGGGCGTCTCCGGCGCAGTGCTGTGGACGGCGCTGACCGGCTTCACCGCCGTCGCGGCCGTGGCGTTCTTCGCGGCATGGAGCGTGCTGTCGAACATCTTCTGCACCTTCCTCATCCTCACCGCCCGGCCCTTCCGCCTGCACGACCACATCGAACTGCTGGAGAACGGCGAGAAGCCGGGCCTGCAGGGCCGCGTGGTCGACATCAACCTCATCTACACGACACTGCAGGAAACACGCACCGACGGTGCCGACACGACGCTGCAGATCCCCAACAGCCAGTTCTTCCAGCGAAGCATCCGGCGCTGGCGCAGCGAGGCGACGGGCTGAACGCGCGCCGGAGGGCACGGTGCCCTCCGGCGTTCGCAACCCCGTCAGTCGACGGCGGGATCTTCCACGTACCGCCCGAGCAGTTTCACCGGTTCGCGCTTGCGCTGTTCGCGCTTGCGCACCCACAGGTTGATCAGCTCCACGAACACCGAGAAGGCCATCGAGGCATAGATGTAGCCCTTCGGGATGTGCTGGCCGAAGCCGTCGGCGATCAGCACCAGTCCGATCATGATCAGGAAGCTCAGCGCGAGCACCTTCACCGTCGGGTGGCGTTCGACGAAGTCGCCGATGGGCCGCGCGAACATCAGCATGAATACGATCGAGATCAGGATCGCGGCGACCATCACCCAGCGCTCGTCCACCATGCCCACCGCGGTGATGATGGAATCGAGCGAGAAGACGATGTCCAGCACCATGATCTGGGCGATGACGGCGGCGAAGCTGGCCGTGACCGCCGCGCCCGCGCCGCCGCTGTCGCCGGCGCCTTCCAGCTTCTGGTGGATCTCGTGCGTGGCCTTGGCGATCAGGAACAGGCCACCGCCGATGAGGATCAGGTCGCGCCAGGAGAACTCATGCCCCAGCACCGAGAACAGCGGTGCGGTCAGGCCCACGATCCACGCGATGGTGAGCAGCAAACCCAGTCGCGTGATCGCCGCCAGGGCGATGCCCAGTCGCCGGGCCTTGTTGCGCTGCTCCGGCGGCAGGCGGCCGGCGAGGATGGAGATGAAGATGATGTTGTCGATGCCGAGCACCAGCTCGAGCGCCGTCAACGTGGCAAGGGCTATCCAGACTTCGGGATTGAGTAGGGTTTCCATCGGGCATTGCGCATCCAGTGGTCGAGGGACCACGACGCGGTTGCACCCGGGAATGAACGGGACGCACCTTCGCCGTGGAACGGCGAAGGTCTTGCCCACAGGCCGGACGGCCTGCTGCTGCACCGGAGGTGGATACCTCGTAGTGACGGCGACAGCACGATGGAGCTACTCCCCTTCGAGGGCGATCCTAGCACGGCCTCGCGAACCGGCAATGCGCGCCGGGTGCGTGGCCGGTTCAGGCATACCCGGCGCTGAGGCGACGCAGGCGCAGTTGGTGCTCGGCCCGGTCGGCACGTGTGGCGCGCGGCATGTCCTCCCGCGGCGGAACGGCGTCGCGGCGGGCCCGGGCTACGTCGCGTGGAACACGCGGCACGCGCGGGCGGGAAGCTTTCACATCGGGGGGCTTCCGGAGGCTCATGCGGGGGCACCTCTTCTCGGGTAACCAGCTTGTACGCAGGAGAGTTAAGACCCGGCGAAGCCCTGCCCCGCGCGTGCTCACGATGCATTGCGCCGCTGGTGCGCCGACGTCGCCGACCCACGTTGCGCGGGCTCGCGCCCCGCGCACCTCACCGCTCGCCATGACCTCATGACATGTCGTCATGACACCGCGGTGTCAGTTGCGTCAGCTCACCTTCCGCGCGATGGCCAGTCCGATCAGCAACAACACGACCGCGATGGCCAGGCCGACCCAGAACAGGAACTTGGCGATGCCCATCGCCGCACCGGCGGCGCCGGAAAAACCCAGCGCGCCGGCGATGAGTCCGATGATCGCGAAGATGATGGCCCACTTGAACATGACGTGCGCTCCGATCGAATCCGTATCCGCACGCTAGCCAGCACGCCGTCGCACCGGCGTGATCGGCAGGTCAGGCCGGCTCGATGGGCAGCGTGGCCACGACCAGGCCGGGATCATCGGGATGGGTCACCACCGAGAAGCCCAGTCGCTGGCACATGGCGATCATGGTGCGGTTTTCCTGCAGCACTTCGCCCTCGACCACGCGCAGGCCGAGCCAGCGTGCGTACTCGATCATGATCTGCATGAGCCGCCAGCCCAGTCCGTGCCCCTTGAGGTCCGAGCGCACGAGGATGCCGTACTCGCCGCGGTCGTAGTTGGCATCGGCATGCAGGCGGACGGCGCCGAGCATTTCACCGGTGTCGGGGGCGATGGCGACCAGCGCGATGGAACGCGCGTAGTCCAGCTGGGTGAGTTGCGCGATGAATTCGTGGCTGAAGTTGCGCACGGTCTGGAAGAAACGCATGCGCAGGTCTTCGTCGGACACGCGACCGAAGAAGGTGCGGAACATCTCCTCGTCCTCGGGACGTACCGGGCGCACGAACGCGGTGTCGCCGTCCGCCAGCGTGATCGTGCGTTCCCACTCCTTCGGATACGGCAGGATGGCGAAGCGCGGATGCCCCGGCCCTTTGTGCAAAGCGCGCGAGCGCGACACGCCGATGCGGGCATCCACGGCGATCAATCCATCGCGATCGGCCAGCAGCGGGTTGATGTCCACCTCGCGGATGCCCGGGATGTCCGCCACCAGCTGCGCCAGTTTGACCAGCACCAGCGCCACGGCACGTTCGTCTGCGGCGGGCACGTCACGATAGGCCTTGAGGATGCGCGAAACGCGCGTGCGCCCGATCATCTCGTGCGCCAAGCGCAGATCCAGCGGCGGCAGCGCCAGCACCTTGTCGTCGATCACCTCCACGGCCGTGCCGCCGCGACCGAACACGATCACCGGGCCGAAGGTTTCGTCGTCCACCACGCCGGCGATGAGTTCGCGCGCCTTGGGACGAACCACCATCGGATGGACGGTGACACCTTCGATCCGCGCCTGCGGGCGAAGCGCGCGTGCACGCGAGAGGATGGCATCGGCGGCCTCGCGCACGGCCTGCATCGTGAACAGGTTCAGGCGCACGCCATCCACATCGGACTTGTGGTCGATGTCCGGCGACAGGATCTTCACCGCGACCGGCGCGCCGCCGCCCAGCATCGGCGCCGCAACGCGCGCGGCCTCGTCGGGATCGCGCGCGGACGCAACCGGCGTGATCGCAATGCCGTATGCGCCCAGCACGCGCGCGACCTCGACGGGGTCGAGCCATCCGCGTCCCGCATCGATGGCGCCGTCCACGATGCTGCGCGCGGTCGCCGTATCGACGACCAGGTCGTCGGGCAGGCTCGGCGGCGTTTCCATCAGCGTCTGCTGCGCCTCGCGATGACGCACCAGGTACATGAAGCCGCGCACTGCGTCGGCCTCGGTCGCGTAGCCGGGAATGCGCGCGGCGTTGAGCCAGGCGACGGCATCGTCGTCCGCGCCCAGCCACACCGCGAACACCGGCTTGCGGATCCACTCCCGCGGCAACGCGCCGCGCGCCTCGGCCAGCGCCTTCGCGCGGCTGTTGGCGCTCATCAGCGCGGTGGGAACGTTAAGCACGAGGAGGGCGTCGTTGTTGGGATCGGCGATGAGCGCCTTGAACGCCGCGGTGTACGAGGCATGGTCGATATCGCCGTAGAAATCCACGGGATGGGTGCCAGGCCACGTCGCCGAGGCGATGTTGGCCACCTGTGCGCGCGCTTCGTCGGACAGCGTAGCCAGCGTACCGCCCATGTCGATGAGTCGGTCGGCGGCGAGCAGGCCCGTACCGCGACCGTTGGCGAGGATGGCGAGCCGGCGTCCGGGAAAGGTGTCGGTGCGGCCGAGCGCTTCGGCGGCGGCGAACAGCTCGTCCAGTGCGAGCACGCGCAGCATGCCCGCACGATGGAACGCGGCCGAGTACACCGCGTCGGGCGTCGCCAGTGCGGCGGCGTGCGTGGCCGGCTGTGCCACGCCCTGCGCGTGCCGTCCGGATTTCACCACCACCACCGGCTTCAGGCGCGCGGCTGCACGCGCGGCGGACATGAACTTGCGCGCGTCGCGGAGCGATTCGACGTAAAGCAGGATGGCCCGCGTGTGGCGGTCGCGCGCGAAGTAGTCCAGCAGGTCGGCGAAATCGACATCGACCGCGTCGCCCAGCGCCGCGACCGCGGAGAATCCGATGGAACGTACCGCGCCCCACTCCACCAGCGCCGCGGCGATGGCCGCCGAATGCGAGATCACTGCGATGTCGCCCGGCAGCGGCACGTGCGCGGCGAAACTGGCGTTCAAGCGCGCATGCGGCGCGATCACGCCCAGGCTGCTGGGGCCGATCACGCGCAGTCCGCGCGCACGCGCGATGGCCTGCAGCTGCTCGGCGAACGAGCCTTCCCCGCTACCCAGTCCCGTGCTGAGCACCACCACCGCCGACGCGCCCGCATCGGCCGCGGCTTCGGCGTGGACGGGGACCATCGGTGCCGGCGTGGCGATCACCACCAGCTCGGGCCTGAAGGCCAGGTCGGCCAGTCGCGCCACCGCGGCGACGCCTTCGATCTCGCGGTGACGCGGATTCACCAGACCGATGGGCCCGGAGAATCCACCGGCCTGCAGGTTGTGCAGCACCGCGCGGGCGATGGAACGCTCGCGCGGACTGCCACCCACCACGGCGACGGAAGCCGGATTGAAGATCGACTGCAGCGAATAGGTGCTCATGGGCGTTCGCGGATCATCCTGCGCCAATCCGTGCGCGGCATCTTGAGTGCCCTCAAGGCGAAGGCGCGGGCGTCGTGCTCACTATAGGCGGCGCCCGCAAAGCCCCGCTCACACCTGCATCGACGAATCGCGAATGCGGCGTTAGTATTTTCACTAACACGCCGCCCGACGCCGGCGTTCCCGTCGCCGCCTTGTTGCCCACGCCCCGCAAGATCCTGCATGTCGACATGGACGCGTTCTACGCGTCGGTCGAGCAGCGCGACGACCCCTCGTTGCAGGGACGTCCGGTAGTGGTGGCCTGGCGCGGCGCGCGTTCGGTGGTCTGTGCGGCCAGCTATGAAGCGCGGCGTTTCGGCGTGCGTTCGGCGATGCCCGCGGTCCGGGCCGAGCGGCTGTGCCCCCAGGCGGTGTTCGTGCCGCCGGACTTCAGCCGCTACAAGGCAGTGTCGCGACAGGTGCGGGAGATCTTCGCGCGCCACACCGATCTGATCGAACCACTCTCGCTGGACGAGGCCTATCTCGACGTCACGGTCACGCACACGGGCCTGCCGACGGCCACCGCGACGGCACAGGCCATCCGCGACGCCATCCGCGAGGAAACGCAGCTGACGGCATCGGCGGGCGTGGCACCCAACAAGTTCCTGGCGAAGATCGCCTCCGACTGGCGCAAGCCCGATGGGCTGTTCGTGATCCGCCCGCATCAGGTGGAAGCCTTCCTCGCGCCGCTGCCGGTGGGGCGTCTGCCGGGCGTGGGCAAGGTCATGGAGCAGCGCCTGCAGGAGCTGCACATCGCCACGGTGGCCGATCTGCGGACGATGGGCGCGGTGGAACTGGAGCAACGTTTCGGACGCTGGGGACGTCGATTGCACGAGCTGTCGCTGGGCATCGACGAGAGCCCGGTCGAACCCGAGCGCCCGACGCTGCAGGTGTCCTCCGAGGACACGTTCGAGCGCGACCTGCCGCTGGAAGAACTGGAACCGCACATCCGCCGGCTCGCCGCGAAGACGTGGGAAGGCCATGGCCGCGAAGTCGAGCGCCACCCGGGCCGCATCGCGCGCACGGTGGTGCTCAAGCTCAAGACCTCCGACTTCCGCATCCTCACGCGCAGCCTCACGCCGACGGAGCCGCCCGCGTCGGAAGCCGCGCTGGCGCAGCTCGCATGCGACCTGCGCGCGCGCGTGGCGCTGCCGGAACACACGCGCTATCGACTGGTCGGCGTGGGCCTGTCGGGTTTCAGCGACCGCGACGACGCAGCGGCACAACGCGACCTCTTCGCGCGGACCGACGCGGTGGACATCGCGTCCGACTAGCGACGCTCGTACGGGCCCGCGGCCTGCAGCCGGCGCGCAGCATCTTCAAGGGCCGCGGACGTGCGTCCATCGATGCCGGCGCGGCGGACGAAATCGGCCAGGTCGCGGAACACGCCCGCGTCGCGGCGGCTGCGCAATGCGCGCGTCGCCGTCGCCGCATCGATGCCCGGCAACGTCTGCAGGGCTTCGGCCTGCGCGGTGTTGAGATTCACCGCGATGTCCTGAGACGTCATGCCGGGCAACCGCGCCGCCGAGTGGCCCAGCAGCCACAGGTCCGGCCCCAGCGCCGCGCGCAGCATCGACGGCTGCCGCGCGACATCGGCTTGCAGCTGCGCCATCTGTGCACGCACCTGCTTGAGGCCGCTGACGTAGCCGGCCATATCGCCGATGCGACCACGCTCGGCCACGGCCTCGGTCGCGCGCGCCAGCGACGGATCCGCGGTGGCGCCGTAGGTAGTGTCCAGAACGAGAGTGCGCGATCGCGCGCAGTCGGCCGGCACGGCGACGCAATGGCGATCGACCAGTTCCAGGAACACCGGCGTGCCGGGTTCCAGCGTCCACGCACCGGACGTGGCCAGCGTGCGGAACAGCGTCGAGTAGCGTGCGACCACGCTGTCACGATCGCCGTCCCCCGGCACCAGCCAGCGATGGAACAGCGTGGCGATGACGCCCTCGGAAGACAGCATCTGCTGGCCGTTCTTCAGGCGCGCCATGTCCAGAGCGGTGCTTTCATTCGCGCGCGCCAACGCTTCGGCATCGTTCCCGGGCGGCACCAGCGGCAACTGGATGAACAGGTTGCGGCGCACACCCTCGATGCGGCCGGCGCGGTCCAGATTGCTGAGCCAGTACGGCAGGAACGGCTTGCCACCCAGGCCAAGCGTGAGGTCCTCCAGCGCGGGATTGTGCGAGTACCTGCGCACCAGGCTCTGGAAGTGCGTGGCGAAGCCTTCATCGAAGGCCGTGGGGTAGTCGGTCACGCTCATGCTGCTGTGCGGCGTGCGCGAGTATCCGGAAGGCAGGCCCGGTATCAGCCGGCGCAGGAACACGTGCCCCATCTCGTGGGCGAAGATCTCCTCGAAGCCGCCGTCGGCCACCGTGTCCTCGTCGACGACCAGATCGACGAACAGTTCGTCGACGAAGCGCCTGCTGCCGTTCTCTTCCAGCCAGAAACCGCGGCGCGCGAAGCCGCCGTCTTCCGCCGACAGGTACAGCCACGTCGGCGTGAGGATGCGTGCACCGGCGATGCGTTGCGCGCTTTCGTCCAGGGCCAGCACGGTGGCGAGGAAACCGTCGCGAGCCTCGCGCTGGATGCGGTCGTACAGCGCCCCGGAACGCACGCGCGTGACCACGGGTGCCGGCCGTCCAGAGGGGTCGTCCTGCACCTGCGGTGCACCGTTGGCCACGACAGGCGCCAGAACACCCAGCTCCGCTGCACCGGCAGGCATCATCGCCATTACCAGCATCAGACCTGCGCACCATCGCTGGATTCCGCCCATCGCCTCGCCTCCTCGTTGCAGGGGGAGGATGGCGGAACGCCCGATGGCACCGCGCCTGCCATGCCGGCCACCCACTGCCGACACTTGCACGGCCGTGCACATGGGCACCGGTGCCGGGCCTGAACGCGATGTCCTCCCCGCGCCCTCCAGGAGGAACGCGGCGACGGTGCAGGACCGGCAATGTCGCTGCGTCAGCTGCCCGTGCAGCGGCCGAACAGGTCGAGTCGAGCGTCGTACTCGGGTGTGCTGACCTGCATCAGGCCCAGCACGGAATGGAACAGGTTGTCCTGGCTCACCGGTGCGTCGCTGCCGCGTTTCATGCAGTCCACGTCCACGTCGCGGTCGGCCGCGAATCCGGGCGACAGCCACATCACCATCGGCACGTGCGTCTGCGTGTCGGGCGCGATGGCGTACGGCACGCCGTGCAGGTACAGGCCGTTCTCGCCCAGCGATTCGCCGTGGTCCGACAGGTAGATCAATGCCGTGTCGCGGTCCGTGCGCTCGGAAAGGAAGCGGATCGTACGGGCGAGGAAATCGTCGGTGTACATCACGGCGTTGTCGTAGGCGTTGACGATCTGTTCCCGGCTGCAGTCGCCCAGCTCGGCCGTGTCGCACGTGGGCGTGAACCGCCGCAGCCTCGATGGATAACGCTTGTAGTAGCTGGGTCCGTGATTGCCCAGCTGGTGCAGCACCACCACCATGTCGCCCGGCTGCCGTGCGATCTGCGACTCCAGGCCGTCCAGCATCACTTCGTCCAGGCATCCTTCCGCGTCGCAGACCTGCGGCTGTTTCGCGTGTTCGAAGGACTCGAACGCCAGGCCGTCGCACACGCCCTTGCATCCGGTCTGGTTGTCGCGCCACAGCGTGTGGATGCCAGCGTGCTCCAGCACGTGCAGCAGCGATTCGGAATGCTTGATGCGGTCCTTGTCGTAATGCGCGCGGCCGTACGGCGAGAACATGCACGGCACCGACACTTCGGTGGCCGAGCCGCACGAAGTCACGTGGCTGAAATTGATGGGACCGATGCCGCGCAGTTGCGGCGTGGTCTGCCGCTCATAGCCGTTGAGGCCCCAGTTCTGGGCGCGCACCGTTTCGCCGACGACCAGTACCAGCAGCCGTGGCTTCTGGCCGGCGACGCGGCCCACGACCTTCGCGTTGGCGCCCACCGGCATGCGCGGACCGTGATCCGCACCATCGTGCAGCGCCACGCGGGCCAGCGACACCACGTAGTTCCCGGGCGTGATGAGGTGGCGCACTTCACGGTGGTTGCGCATGAGCGCGGACAGGTTCTGGAACGACGACAGCGCCGCCCCACCCGCCACCAGCACCGCCAGCGCGATGCACGCCACCCGCACCAGCATCGCGCGCGTGATCGGTCGGCGCTTCAGCCGGACACGCCACACCATCAGCGAAGGCAGCACGCCCAGCCACAGCATCGGCGGCAGCACGCCCCACGACAGCAGCTCGCCAGATTCCTTGCCGTCGGTATGCAGGATGTTGCGCAGCATGTCGGCGTCGAGGTAAATCGTGTAGCGGCTCATGAAATGCGACGCCGCGGCCGTGGTCAGCAGCAGCACCGTCAGCAGCGGCTTGGCCGTCCAGCGGTTGAGCAGCACGCACAGCAGCGTCATGTTCAGCGCGGCGATCATCACCAGCAGCGCGACGCCTGTCAGCAGGCCGCCGGCGCCCTTCAGCGCGCCGGTCGCGGCGACCGCGCGGAAGAAGGCGGAGTTGCAGAACACGGCGAAGAACACGCTCGCCAGCAGGGCGAGTCTTTCGACGGTGATCTCGGGCCGATAGGAGAGCAGCGGGCCGAACCGGCGCGCAAGTTCCCCCAGGAAATCCGGGCGACGACGTACGACCGAGCTCATCGCAGCACCATCCAGGTCATGCCGTCGGGCGAGCGCGGCGCATCGGGACCACCGCGGTGCCAGAAGGCCACGTACATGCACACCGCCACGGCCCAGCAGATGCCGGCCGTCCATACGTCATGCGAAAGGAAGTGCGCGCCACGCAGCTGCTGGGCCACGCCGAACACCAGCCCCAGGGCCAGCGCCACCCACAGCCCAACCCATCGCAACCGCGGCTTCACCATCCACAGGAAGAAGTACAACGACAGCCACGCGTAGCCGCTGCTGGCGTGCCCGGCGGGAAAACACGCACCGCGCGAAAGCCCCACCGGCCGCATGCCGAACAAGCCCACATACGGGCGGCCGCCGCCGTAGCGCAGCAGGTCCCAGGGGCAATCCATGTTCGACCAGGACTTGAACCACGCCACCAGCCCGGCCGCGAGCGCGGTGGTCACGCACAGATACGCCAGCGGTCGACGCAGGTACGCCCAACGCTCGCGCAGACACGCCACGATCCAGGCCGCGAGCACGCCCAGCCACGCCAGGGTGCTGGCGTCGCGGCCGCCCTCGTGGGCCAGCGTGTCGGTCAGGAAGGCGTCGCGAAGCAGCCACTGGTGGCCCTCCCACGCGTAGATGCGGTCGGCCAGCCAGCGGTCGCCGTTGGCGCCCATCGACACCAGCACCAGCAGGACGAACGCCGCCAGCGGCACCCATGCGTGCAGGACGAAAAAGCGCCTGTCGATGCGGACGGCACCGGGTTCGGGCGCCGGCCCGAAGACGCGCGCCAGCCACAGCGAGGAACCGCTGCGGACAGTGCGTGGAGAGGAAAACGTGGAAGGCATGACGACGCGCGGAAACAGAAGGCGCGGGTATGATCGAAACGCCCTTGTCGGAGAGCGGTAGGAAACGGACGCGGCGCACACAACGCGCGGGGAACGATTCAGCTTCCTCCGTGAACCGCTGAACATGGCCGGGAAACGCGCTGTTTTTCCCACCGGTTTCCGACATGTGGCCACGGATACTGGTCAGTTGGCCGCGCTGCCTGCGGCATCCCGAAGGACGGCACATGCGCCTGCTCGTGGTCGAAGACAACCGCAACCTGGTCGCCAACCTCTTCGAGTACTTCGAAGCGCGCGGTCACGTCCTTGACGCCGCACCGGACGGCCCCACCGGGTTGCACCTGGCGATCACGCAGGAGTTCGATGCGATCGTGCTGGACTGGATGCTGCCGCGCATGGACGGACACGAAGTACTCAACCGCCTGCGCGAGGCCGGGCGCGACATGCCGGTGCTGATGCTGACCGCGAGAGACGAACTGCCCGACAAGCTCGCCGGTTTCCGCGCCGGCGCCGACGACTACCTCACCAAGCCCTTCCACCTGCCCGAACTGGAGGTGCGACTGGAAGCGTTGATCGCGCGCGCGCACGGTCGCGGTCGTCAGCGCCTGCTGCACGTCGGCGACCTGCGATACGACCCCGCGACGATGGAAGCCACGCGCGGTGGCCGGACGCTGCACCTCTATCCTGCCTGCCGCAAGCTGCTGGAAGTGCTGATGCAGGCCAGTCCCGCCGCGGTCACTCGCGAACGCCTGGAACACGCACTGTGGGGCGATGACCCACCCGACGGCGACATGCTGCGCTCCCACGTCTACGAGTTGCGCCGCAGCGTGGACGGGCCCTTCCCGGTCAAGCTGATCCAGACGCTGCCGCGCGTGGGCTATCGCATCGCCGAGCCCACCGAGGGCACGGCCCGCGCTGCGGAGGACGACGATGGCCTCGTCTAGGTCCGGCCTGCGCCGACGCATCCTGCTTTCGCTGCTGGGCTACGTGGTCGTGCTCACGATTGCCGTGATCCTGCACGGCTTCATCGTCAACGAACATGCCGAGCAGCTGGTGTGGCAGACGCTGCTCGATTCGGAAATGGACCACCTGCTCGAACTGCGCCGCCAGGACCCGCACTACCGCTGGGTCAACACCGGCAGCATGGCCATGTACGACGCCCACGATGCCGCCGGCCTTCCGCCGGCGCTGCGCGACGTACCGCCCGGCGTGTACGACGAGATCTACATCGACGGCATCGAGCGCGTTGCGCTGGTGCGTGAAGTGGACGGCCGTTCCGTCGCGCTCGCACTGGACATCACCGATCTGGAGGAACGCGAGTTCGACATGGGCGTTACCGTGATCGGATCGGCGATCACGATGATCCTGCTGCTCGGCGTTGCCATCGCGTGGAGCGTGAACCGGCTGGTGCGCCCGCTGCGCGACATGGCGCAGTCCATCGCCGGCCTGCGCCCCGACCAGTCGGGGCAACGCGTCCATGCGCCGGCGTCGGCCAGTTCGGAGCTGGTCGTGATCGCCGACGCGCTCAACGACTACCTGCAACGCAACGACCGCTTCGTCGAGCGCGAACGCGTCTTCATCGACAGCGCCAGCCATGAGTTGCGCACCCCGGTGGCCGTCATCGGCGGAGCGGCGGAGATCGCACTCCAGCAGCCGGAACTCCCGGACGCCGCACGCGGCCAGTTCGCGCGCATCCAACGCACCGCGCGCGAAGTCGAACAGCTCATCTCGTTGCTGCTGGTGCTGGCCAAGGATCCCGCACGCCTGGCGCGCTCCAGCGACCACGTCGCGCTGGATCAGCTGATCCCTGAAATCGTGGACGACCATCGTCACCTCACGCGCGACAAGGACCTGCAGATCGACATCGCCGCAATGCCGCCGTGCGAAGTGGTCGCTCCCCTGCCCATCGTGCAGGCGGCCATCGGCAACCTGCTGCGCAACGCGATCGAGCACAGCGACCGGGGACACATACGCATCCGCCTGGAGGCACCCGCCACGGTGGTCATCGACGACCCCGGCCACGGCATGACGCCGGAGGAGATCAGCGCGATCTACGCCAAGGTCGCTCGCGGCGGCGGACGAGACGGAGGCGGCATCGGCCTGGACCTCATCTCGCGCCTGTGCGAACACCTGGGCTGGTCGCTGGACATCGCCTCGGACGAAGGTGCGGGCACGACGACAACGCTGCGGCTTCAGCCTTGAACGAAGCAGCAAGCCCCTTGCGACTGATCAGTCGTTGCGTTTGATGACCCGGTCGAAACAGTGCCGACCGGCAGGGTGTTGCCATTCGGGATCGGGCCATGGGATCTCGAACGTCCTTCGGCGGCCGACGCCCGACGCCGAATCGGTCTGGAACGTCGCGCACAGGCGATAGTGGCGGGCATCCAGCACCACATATTCGTAAGGCGCACCGGTGAACGGGTCGCGCGTCGTCGGACGCCCCGGCTGCTTCGCGATCGCATCCAGATCGTCCGGCACGCTCCCGTGCGTGGCCGCCACCATCTGCGTGAGCATCACGATGCGCCGCAGGTCCTCGAGGCGCCGCTCGTCCTGCCGCGCACGGCGTTGCATCTGCGGCGTGCCCATCACGACGACGGCTGCCACCACCGTGGCGACCACGACGCAGCCGGCCACGACCAGAAGCCAGAATCCCGGGCGACGGGCGCTCATGCCTCCACCTCTTCACGGCGGAGGTCCCACAGGTAGTAACCGAACACGCCACCGGCGATGGCCGCCACGACCAGCACCTTCAGCACGAAGCGGGTGGTCAGCTCACCGCCGAGCAGGTTGTAGAGCAGCGTGGTCATGTCGCCGATGAGGATGGCCGCAGCGATGAACAGCGTCAGGTACGTCAGCCATCGGCGCACGGGCGACAGGCGCTTGATCGGGTATAGCGCGACGTCGCGGGAAACATAGTGCGAAACGTAGGCAAAGACGGGAAACGAAATGACGATGGCCGCCGTCGCCCAGCGCATGGAACTGCCCAGCCGGCCGTGAATACTCTGCGCAGGGTCCGGCCAGACATGGTTGATCAGATCGAACAGCAGGCTGCCCAGGTGGTAGGCGAAGAAGTACAGCGTCGCGAACATCACCAGGTACAGGAACGCTTCTCGCGCCGACACCGATGCGCGCGGTCGCGGCACGGGCACCTCGAAAGGCGTGTCGGAATAGGCGGCAAGCGCACCGCGGATCTGCTCCTCGCGCCAGCCTGCCGACAGCAGCGCCTGCGTGATGTCCGACTTGCCGTGCCCGCGCAACAGCGCATCGCGGACGAACACCTCCAGTTCCTGCGGCCCCGATGCCATGAACTTCCTCCGCTGAAGTTGGCCCGATTCTGGCAGCCGCGCAGGCGCCGTCAAGCGCGACGGGCGCCGCACAAAGAAAAAGCGGGCCGAAGCCCGCTTTTCCGTGTTCCGGCGAATGTCGCCGAAGGCTGCGCGCGGCTTACTCGGCCGCGACACCCTCGCCTTCTTCGACGGCCTTCATCGACAGGCGGATACGGCCCTGCTTGTCGACTTCCAGCACCTTGACCTTCACCACGTCGCCTTCCTTGAGCTTGTCGGAAACCTTCTCGACGCGCTCGTTGGAGATCTGCGAGACGTGCACCAGACCGTCCTTGCCCGGCAGGATGGTGACGAACGCACCGAAGTCCATGATCTTGGCGACCTTGCCTTCGTAGATGCGGCCCGGCTCGACGTCGGACGTGATCTGCTCGATGCGTGCCTTCGCGGCCTGCGCGGCGGCGGCATTGACCGAGGCGATGACGATGGTGCCGTCGTCCTGGATGTCGATCTGCGTGCCGGTTTCCTTGGTGATGGCCTGGATGGTCGAACCGCCCTTGCCGATCACTTCGCGGATCTTGTCCGGGTGGATCTTCATCGTCAGCAGGCGCGGGGCCCACTCGCTCAGCTCACCACGCGGCGCGGTGATGGCCTTGGCCATCTCGCCGAGGATGTGCAGACGGCCTTCCTTCGCCTGGGCGAGGGCGACCTTCATGATCTCCTCGGTGATGCCCTGGATCTTGATGTCCATCTGGAGGGCGCTGATGCCTTCCTTCGAACCGGCCACCTTGAAGTCCATGTCGCCGAGGTGATCCTCGTCGCCCAGGATGTCGCTCAGCACGACGAACGCGTTGCCTTCCTTCACCAGGCCCATGGCGATGCCCGCGACCGGCGACTTCACCGGCACGCCGGCATCCATCAGCGCAAGCGAGGAACCGCAGACCGAAGCCATCGACGAGGAGCCGTTCGACTCGGTGATTTCCGACACCACGCGGATGGTGTACGGGAACTCTTCCAGCGACGGCATCGTCGCCAGCACGCCGCGCTTGGCAAGGCGGCCGTGGCCGATCTCGCGACGCTTCGGCGCGCCGAAGCGACCGGTCTCACCCACCGAGTACGGCGGGAAGTTGTAATGGAACAGGAAGTTCTCTTTGTACTCGCCCGAGACGGCATCGATGATCTGGCCGTCGCGCGCGGTGCCCAGCGTGGTGACCACGATGGCCTGCGTCTCGCCGCGCGTGAACAGCGCCGAGCCGTGGGTACGCGGCAGCACGCCGATCTTGCATTCGATCGGACGCACGGTGGTGAGGTCACGGCCGTCGATGCGGACCTTGGTGCTCAGCACCGAGTCGCGCATGGTCGCGTACTCGAGGTCGCCGAACTCCTTGGCGTACTCGG
This sequence comes from Lysobacter stagni, assembly GCF_030053425.1. Lineage (NCBI taxonomy): Bacteria > Pseudomonadati > Pseudomonadota > Gammaproteobacteria > Lysobacterales > Lysobacteraceae > Lysobacter > Lysobacter stagni. Next base: position 3,290,500 of record NZ_JASGBI010000001.1, read on the forward strand.
CGGCCTGCCAGCCGGAGGCTTCGGCGCGGCCCGACAGCTGCTCCCAGGTGTCCTTGCGGATGACCGAGATGGCGTCGCGGCGCTCGCCCTTGTTGCGGATCTGGTAGGCCTGCGCCAGCGAAGCGCCCGCCGATTCCTTGATCGCGGCGATCAGCGCGTCGTTCTTGGCCGGGGCGACCCACGTCGACGGCTTGGTGCCGGCTTCGACGGTCAGCTCGTTGATCGCGTTGATGACCTTCTGCATCTCGCGGTGGCCGAACATCACGGCGCCGAGCATGACGTCTTCCGACAGCATCTTCGCTTCGGACTCGACCATCAGCACCGCGTTCGACGTACCGGCGACGACCAGCTCCAGATCGGAGTCGGCCAGCTCGGTGGCGGTCGGGTTGAGGATGTACTGGCCGTTCTTGTAACCGACCTTGGCGGCGCCGATCGGGCCCTGGAACGGCGTGCCGGCCAGCGCCAGCGCGGCCGAGGCACCGATCATCGCCGGGATGTCACCGTCGATTTCCGGATTCATCGACATCACCGTCGCGATGATCTGGACCTCGTTCTTGTATTCCTCGGGGAACAGCGGGCGGATCGGACGGTCGATCAGACGCGAGATCAGCGTTTCCTTCTCGGTCGGACGGCCTTCGCGCTTGAAGAAGCCGCCCGGGATGCGACCACCGGCGTAGAACTTTTCCTGGTAGTCCACCGTCAGCGGGAAGAAGTCCTGCCCTTCACGCGCGCTCTTGGCGGCAACGGCCGACACCAGCACCACGGTGTCGTCCATCTTGACGATCACGGCGCCGCTGGCCTGGCGCGCGATTTCGCCGGTTTCCAGGGTGACCTGATGGTTGCCGTACTGGAAGGTCTTGGTGATTTTTGCCACGTTGGGTTCCTATCGTTTCAATGCGTTCCGGTCAGGGCCCCTGCCCTGGTCCGGTGGCCGCCGGGAGATGCGGCCGGGAATTCGTGCTGCCGTTGCGGCGAGGGGGACCGTGGCACGGCGCGTCAGGTGTTGCGACCTCAAAAACGAACCGCGGCGCATCGCTGCGCCGCGGTGGGTATTGCGATTAGCGACGCAGGCCGAGTTTCTCGATCAGGGCCTTGTAGCGCTCGTTGTCCTTGCGCTTCAGGTAGTCGAGGAGGCTGCGGCGGCGGTTGACCATCTGCAGCAGGCCGCGACGGCTGTGGTGGTCCTGCTTGTGGACCTTGAAGTGGCCGGTCAGCTGCTCGATGCGGGCGGTCAGCAGGGCGACCTGGACTTCCGGCGAACCGGTGTCGCTGGCGCCGCGCTTGTTGTCTTCAATGATCTTGCTGGTGTCGATGGACATGTAGTGCCTCATGGATGCGTGGCCTGCAGAAGCGAATCGGTCGCGGACACTCCGCGCCGACGCACCGCCTGGCTCGCCGTTTGCTAGAAAGGGAAACTGCTAGGTGCTTGAAAAGCGGCGGAATTGTATCAGTCCGCCTCGACGAATGCGACCCGCCATGCGGCATTTGTCTTTGCACGCGCCGGCGCGCGCGCCTTCACGCGGGAGGCGTGAGGGCCCGTTCAGGCGATGCCGGCGGCTGCACCGCCCAGCGGAACAGGCGCTGCGGGGACACCGATCCGCCTTCACGCTGCCCCATGCCCAGGCAGCGCCCCGCCTCCGAGAACACGGCGATCGGGCCCTCGGCCCCCGGGGCACACGGCACCGCCTGGCCCAGGCCCAGCCGGCGGGCGGCTTCGGCGTCCAGCTCGACACGCGGAAAAGCGGTGAGCCCCGCCTCCACCGGCAGCAGGCAGCGCTCCAGGGCGCCCTCGCCTTCACGCGCGAGGAGCTCACGCAGCGCCTCCAACGTGAACATGCGCGGCTCGCGAAACGGGTCGACCCAGAGACGGCGCAGCGTCGCCACGTGCGCGCCGCAGCCCAGGGTCTCGCCAAGGTCCCGCACGAGGCTGCGCACGTAGGTCCCTGAGCCGCACTCCACGTGAAGCCGCAGCCGGGGACCCTCGTGCTCGATCAGGTCCAGGCGGTGCACGACGACGTCACGTTCTGGCGCCTCGATGGCCTCCCCGCGACGCGCCTTCGCGTACAGCGGCTCGCCGCCCTGCTTCAGCGCGGAGAAGATCGGAGCGCGCTGGCGGATCGACCCGCGCAGCGGCGCGAGCGCGGCCTCGATATCGGCCGCGGCAAGCGCAGGCACGGGACGTTCGCGCAGGGGCGCGCCGTCGGCGTCGTCGGAATCGGTGGTCAGGCCGAACACGGCGGTGGTCTCGTAGGCCTTGGACGATCCGAGCAGCAGGCCGGCGATCTTGGTCGCCTCGCCGAAGCACAGCGGCAGAAGGCCGGTCGCCAGCGGATCCAGGCTGCCGGTGTGCCCGCCCTTCTCTGCCCGGAACAGGTGGCGGGCCTGCTGCAACGCCTGGTTGGAACTCAGCCCCTGGGGCTTGTCGAGCAGCAGGATGCCGTCGAGTGAGCGGAAGCGGGTCTTGGCTTTCGTCATGGATCGTCCGCTGATGCCATCGTCCGGGGCGCGCCGTTGCGGCCGATCTTGCGCCTGATCGGCCGCGGCGGCAAAGCCGGGGTCGGCCGGCCATCGCCGGCGCGGATGCACCCGTCGGGTTACCCGGAGAGGAAGTAGGAAACCTGCACGACGCAGGCGGTCTGGCGACCGGGGTTCAGTCGTCCGCGCTGTCGTCGGACGGGCCCGACTGCTCGCGCAGCAGGTTGCCGATGCGCTCGCCGCGGTCCACGGAATCGTCGTAGTGGAAATGCAGTTCCGGCACGTGGCGCATCTTCACCGCGCGGCCGAGCTGGAAGCGAATCTGCGGGGCCAGTTCCTTCAGTGCCTTCACGGCCTCCTTGGAACGTTCCTGCTGCAGAGCGGTGACGAACACCTTGGCGTGCGCCAGGTCGCGCGTGACTTCGACATCGGACACGCTGACCGACGGCAGGCCGTGCTCACGCACGACCTCGTGCACCAGCGTGCCCAGCTCGCGACGGAGCTGGGCGGAAACGCGGTCGGTGCGATGGAACGACTTGCCTGCCATGTTCTTCAATTACAGCGTGCGCTGGACTTCGATACGCTCGAAGCACTCGATCTGGTCGCCCGGCTTGACGTCGTTGTACGCCTTCACGCCGATGCCGCACTCGGTGCCGTTGCGCACTTCCTCGACGTTCTCCTTGAAGCGACGCAGCGATTCCAGCTCGCCCTCGAAGATGACGGCGTTGTCGCGCAGCACGCGGATCGGCTTGTGGCGCTTGACCACGCCCTCGATGACCATGCAGCCGGCCACCGCGCCGAACTTGGAGCTGCGGAACACATCGCGCACTTCCGCGGTACCGATGATCTCTTCGCGGATCTCGACGCCGAGGATGCCCGACGCCACCTGCTTCACCTGGTCGATCACGTCATAGATGATCGAGAAGTAACGCAGGTCGAGGGCGTTGGACTCGATCACCTTGCGGGCCGATGCGTCGGCACGGACGTTGAAGCCGATGATGGTGGCCTTCGCCGTGAGCGCCGCGTTCGCGTCGGACTCGGTGATGCCGCCCACGCCGGAGCTGATCACGTTGATGCGGATCTGGTCGTTGGACAGCGCCGTCAGCGACTGGCGCAGTGCTTCGACCGAACCCTGCACGTCGGCCTTGACGACAAGGTTGAGGCTCAGCTGGCCCTCGCCCTTGCCCATCTGGGCCATGATGTCTTCCATGCGGTTACCCGCAGCGGCGACCAGGCGCGACTCGCGACGCTTGGCATCGCGCTGCTGCGCGACGTCCTTGGCCAGGCGCTCGTCGTCGACGACCACGAAGTCGTCGCCCGCATCCGGCACGCCGGACAGACCCAGCACCTGCACCGGAATCGACGGGCCGGCCTTGTCTACCTGCTTGCCGGTTTCGTCGAACAGCGCACGCACGCGGCCGTACTGCACGCCGCACACGAGGTAGTCGCCCTTCTTGAGTTCGCCCGCCTGGACCAGCACGGTCGCAACCGGACCGCGGCCCTTGTCGAGCGCGGATTCGATCACGGTGCCGGTGGCGCGGCCGGTCGGCACGGCCTGGAGCTCCAGCACCTCGGCCTGCAGCGAGATCGCGTCGAGCAGGTCGTCAACGCCCAGGCCGGTCTTCGCGGACAGCTCGACCATCTGGGTGTCGCCACCGAACTCCTCGGCCACGATCTCCTCGCCCAGCAGTTCGTTCTTCACGCGCAGCGGGTCGGCGTCGGACTTGTCCATCTTGTTGATCGCCACGATCAGCGGCACGCCGGCCGCCTTCGCATGCTGGATGGCTTCCTTCGTCTGCGGCATGACGCCGTCGTCGGCGGCCACCACGATCACCACAATGTCGGTGAGCTTGGCGCCGCGAGCGCGCATCGAGGTGAACGCGGCGTGGCCCGGGGTGTCGAGGAAGCTGATGACTCCCTTGTCCGTCTCCACGTGGTACGCGCCGATGTGCTGGGTGATGCCGCCGGCTTCGCCGGAGGCCACCTTGGTACGGCGGATGTAGTCGAGCAGCGAGGTCTTGCCGTGGTCGACGTGACCCATGATGGTGACCACCGGCGGACGCGGTGCCTTGTCACCCTGCGTCTCCTCGACGTGGGCCAGCAGCGCGTCTTCGGCGGTGTCGGCATCGGCCTTGACCACGACGTGGCCCAGCTCTTCCGTCACCAGTGCGGCGGTGTCGTGGTCGATGGCCTGGTTGATGGTCGCCATGACGCCCATCTTGAACAGCGCCTTCACCACGTCGCCGCCCTTCAGCGCCATCTTCTGCGCGAGATCCGCGACAGTGATGGTTTCGCCAATGGCGACCTCGCGCACGATCGGCGCGGTCGGACGGGTGAAGCCGCTGCCCGAACGGGACTGCTCGGCCTGGCGACGCGTCGGCTTGGATTTGCCGCGCGAGCTGGCGCCACGGCGGGCGCGCTCGGAGGCGCTCAGGTGCATCTGGCCGGCGAAACGGTTGGTGCGATCGTCGTCCTCGACGGTCGCGACCATCGCGTGCGAGCCGCGGGTCTTGTGCGCGGGCGTGCCACGTGCCGGTTCAGGGGCGCGCGGTGCGGCGGGCTTGGGATGGCCGTGACCGTGGCCGTGACCGACCGCGGCCGGCTTGCGGACCGGCTCGTCTTCCGAGGCGATCGCGCTGGCGTCGGCCAGCTTG